>JACRAB010000501.1 GCA_016213575.1 Actinomycetota bacterium | reverse complement strand
GATGCCCGTGGACTTCAGGTACGCCTCGGCCTTGCGGGCCACCTGGCGCGGGTCGCGGCTGTACGCCTCGTCCGTGTACGGGTCGACGATGCTCATGTTGATGTTGAGCGTCTTCTCCGCGCGGAACGGGTCGATGTAGGCGGTGCCGACGTCGGGGATGAGCTTCATGTCCGACTCGTTGATCGCCTGGAAGCCACGGATCGACGAACCGTCGAACATCTGGCCCTCGGCGAAGAACGTCGCGTCGACCGACGCGGCCGGCACGTTGAAGTGCTGCATGACCCCGGGGAGGTCGCAGAACCGCACGTCCACGAACTTGACGTCCTCGTCCTTGATGAACTTGAGGACCTCGTCGCCATTGCTGAACATCCAACCTCCAGGGCTGGGGAGCGGAGCGGGCATCGGGCAGGGTTCACCGCGGGGCCCGCGTCATCGGGGAGTCCCGTGGAATCGCCCTGGACACTATGGACCAGGGATTTCCCGCCAGTGTCCCGTCTGTTTCCATGAGGTAACGGGAGCCGACCGCAGGTGTCGGCGGTGTGACGTTACTCCGCGGCCCGGGGCCCGGGTGCCCCGGCGCGCCGCCCCGACTAGCCTCGGGGCATGGCCGGACGACGCGACATGGGTTCCTGGCTCGACGGGCCCGGCGGGTCGCGGACGCCGGTGGACGCCGATGCGGAGCACCCCGGGGCCCGGTTCGGCCGGCCCGCGCAGGGAGCCGGGTCGGTCGCGTCCTTCGGGCGGCGCGTCGTCGGCCTGCTCGTCGACTGGCTGCTCTGCGTGCTCATCGCGCAGGGGCTGCTGTCGTCCGTCGGCCGCCCCGACCTCATGGCGCTCGTCGTCCTCGTGACCGAGCACGTGCTGCTCGTCGGGACGCTGGGCATGACGATCGGTCACCGGGTCGCCGGGATCAGGGTCGAGACCCTCGAGGGCCGTCCGCCGGGACCGGCCCGGGCGCTCGTCCGGGCGCTGCTGCTCGTCCTCGTCGTCCCGCCGCTGTTCACCGACCGCGACAACCGCGGCCTGCACGACCGCGCTGCTGGCACCCTCGTCCTCCGCGCCCCCTGACCTGACTCCAGGGGGAGAGGGTCGGTCAGGCGCGGGCGGAGCGGCGCGGGGCGGGGCGGCGCTCGGTGCTGGTGAAGGACTCCTCGATGGCGCGCAGGTCGCGCAGCGTCCGCAGCTCGTCGAGGTGGCGGGCGCGGCCGGCGGCCATGCTCACCGCGGCGTTCCGAGCGGCACCGACGGCGCGCGTCGCGTCGGCCCTGCGGACCCGCGCGCCGACGACGCGGGCGACGCCGGGCGCGGGGGTGGGGATCATGTCGGACCTCCGAGTGCACCGGGGGACAGCCGACCGACCGGACAGAAACTAGTACGTACTGCCCGTT
This sequence comes from Actinomycetota bacterium, assembly GCA_016213575.1. GTDB lineage: Bacteria > Actinomycetota > Actinomycetes > Actinomycetales > Kineosporiaceae > R-H-3. The sequence goes on along the minus strand of JACRAB010000501.1, from coordinate 12,153 downwards.
CTGTCACGGTCCGCCCCGTTTCGCCGCCCGTCGTCACGACGACCAGTCAAGCGGGGCGGTGTTTCTCCCGGGTGACGTGCGCGCAACGGTGGGTCGACGGTCGGTGACTGGCGGGCCGCTGGGGTGACGCCCGGTCGGAGGGGCGGGTGGTGATGACCCAGCAGGTATCGGCGCCGGGCGCGCACGCTTTAGCCCGTCCGGACGGCGTCCGGACGGGGATCGTTCGCACCCGGTGACCGCCGGGTCAGCGGCCGCGCATCGCCTTGCGGTCGGGGCGGACCCGGGTCGGGTCGACGCCCTTGGGGATCGGGGGCCGGACGCCGCCGAGCGCCCGCAGCCGGCGGGACACCTCGCTGACCTCCTGCTTGCTGATCGCCGGACGCATCCGGGTCAGCTTCCCGTTGAGCTTCTGCAGCGGCACCTGGTCGGCCCCGTCGCCGGCGTGGAGGACCGTCACGGGGACGTTCGGCAGCAGCCGGGCCGTCTTCTTGCGCTCGGCGTCGGCGAGCCGGTTGACCCGGGGGAGCGGCCCCTCGGTGACGAGGACGACGCCCGGGCGGCCGACGGCGCGGAACACGAGGTCCTGGGTGCGCTGGTCGAAGGCGACCGGCTCCTGGTCGACGTTCCAGCCGCGGCGCAGGCTCGTCAGCGCCGCGCCGACGGCGCCGGGCTGGCCGGCGATCTGCGTGTACGCGGCGCGCTCGGCGCGGCGGGCGAGGATGAAGGTCGCGAGCAGGAAGCCCAGCGGCACCGACAGCACGAGCACGTAGTACGGGTGACCGACCGCGGCCCCGATGGCGACGCCGAGCGCGACCGGCCCGAAGAAGCCGAGGAGCATCCACCACGGCAGCGCGGGGTCGGCCTTGCGGGTCATCGTGAAGACGGCCCGCAGCTGGGCCACCCGGCCCTGCTTCTTCGGGGCGCCGTCACCGCCACCGCGACGACGGAGGAACCCGCGGCGCGCCGGTGCGGCGTCGGGTGCGGGGGAGCTGCCGGAGGATCCACGTGCCATGACCCAGAGGATACGGGCCCGGGCGCGGCCGGTGTGCACGACCACGGGCGGTCACCCCGGACGGCGCAGGGGGAGCGCCCGGCGGGTCAGCGGGCGAGCAGCGCCGACGCCTCCTGGCGGGCGGTGCCGGGCTCGGCGAGGTGCGCGAGCTCGGGGCGGATCGCCCGGCCGCGCCGGGTCATCGCCTGCGCCCACAGCCGGCCCGCGCGGTACGACGAGCGCACGAGCGGACCGGACATGACGCCGAGGAAGCCGATCTCCTCGGCCTCGTCGCGGAGCTCGACGAACTCCTCGGGCTTGACCCACCGCTCCACGGGGTGGTGCTTCGGCGAGGGCCGCAGGTACTGGGTGATCGTCAGGAGGTCGCAGCCGGCCGAGTGCAGGTCGAGCAGCGCCTGGGAGACCTCCTCGCGGGTCTCGCCGAGACCGAGGATGAGGTTGGACTTCGTCACCAGGCCCGCGGCGCGGCCCTGCGCGACGACGTCGAGGGAGCGCTCGTACCGGAACGCCGGACGGATCCGCTTGAAGACCCGCGGCACCGTCTCGACGTTGTGCGCGAAGACCTCGGGCGCGGCGTCGAAGACCTGCTGGAGGAGCGCGGGGTCACCGGAGAAGTCCGGGACGAGGATCTCGACGCCGGTGCCCGGGTTGAGCGCGTGGATCGCCCGGATCGTCTCGGCGTACAGCCAGGCGCCCTCGTCGGGGAGGTCGTCGCGGGCGACGCCGGTGACCGTGGCGTACCGCAGCCCCATCGCCAGCACGCTCTCGGCGACCCGGCGCGGCTCGTCACGGTCGAGCGGCTCCGGCCTGCCGGTGTGGATCTGGCAGAAGTCGCAGCGACGGGTGCACTCGCTGCCCCCGATGAGGAAGGTGGCCTCGCGGTCCTCCCAGCACTCGAAGATGTTGGGGCAGCCCGCCTCCTGGCAGACCGTGTGCAGGCCACCGGTCTTCACCAGGCCGGTGAGCTCGGTGTACTGCGGGCCCATGTGCGCGGTCGTGCGGATCCACTCGGGCTTGCGCTCGATGGGGACCTCGGCGTTGCGCGCCTCGACGCGCAGCATCTTGCGTCCCTCGGGGACGACCGTCACGGCCGGGCTCCTCTCGTCGTCCACGCCCAGCCTAAGCGCCGACCGGGGCAGGGGTATGCCCGGGCCGACGGTGACCCTCGACGCATAGGGTCGGGTCATGCTGCTGCGCGTCTTCACCGAACCCCAGCAGGGCGCCCGCCATGCGGACCTGCTCGCCGTCGTCCGACGCGCCGAGGACGCGGGCTACGACGCGTTCTTCCGCTCCGACCACTACCTGCCCTTCTCCGGCAACGGCCGGCCGGGCCCGAGCGACGCCTGGACGACGCTCGCCGGCCTCGCCCGGGAGACCACGCGGATCCGGCTCGGGACGCTCGTCAGCCCGGCGACCTTCCGGGAGCCGGCCGTGCTCGCGCTCCAGGTCGCGCAGGTGGACGACATGTCCGACGGGCGGGTCGAGCTGGGCCTGGGGGCGGGATGGTTCGCCGAGGAGCACCTGGCGTTCGGCCTGGGGTTCCCCGAGACCTCAGAGCGCTTCGACCGGTTCGAGGAGCAGCTCGAGATCATCACCTCGCTGTGGTCGATGCCGGCAGGCGAGCGGTACACCTTCGAGGGCACCCACCACCGGGTCGTCGACAACCCCGGCCTCCCCAAGCCGGTCCAGGCGCAGGTGCCGATCGTCATCGGCGGCGCCGGGAAACGCCGGACGCCGCAGCTCGCGGCGCAGTACGCGACCGAGTTCAACATCGGCTTCTGCGACGTCGACGAGGTCGCGACCCGGGTCGGCCGGGTCCGTGCGGCCTGTGTCGCGGCGGGCCGGGACCCGGCGACGCTGGCCCTCTCCTACGCCGCGACCACCGTCGTCGGCCGCGACGACGCCGAGGTCGCCCGCCGGGTGCACGCGATCGGTGCGGACGCGACGGAGCTGCGCAGGGACGGGCTGTGCGGCACGCCCGCGGAGGTCGTCGACCGGCTCGGGGCGCTCGCGGCCCTCGGGGTCGACCGGGTCTACGTCCAGCTCCTCGACCTCGCGGACCTCGACCACGTCGACCTCGTCGCGAGCGAGGTCATGCCGCACGTCTGACCGGGCCGGACGCGGGAAGGTTCAGCCCTTCGCGCGCCGGGCCAGGTACCCGCCGAGGTCGGCGCCGACCAGGTGCCGCTCGACGAGCGGCACGACCTCGGCGACGGTGACGTCGCGCCCGAGCTCGGCCGACAGCGACGTGACCCCGGCGTCGCTGATCCCGCACGGCACGATCGCGCCGAACGCCGCGAGGTCGGGGTCGCAGTTCAGGGCGAAGCCGTGCATCGTCACCTGCCGGCTCACCCGGATCCCGATCGCGGCGATCTTGCGCTCGGGCCGCCCCTGCCCCGACGGGCCGTCGGCGGCGACCCACACCCCGGAACGACCCTCGACGCGGCCGGTCGTCACGCCGAGGTCGGTGCAGACGTCGATGAGCACCTGCTCGACCCGCCGGACGTAGGCGACGACGTCGATCGGGGCCGCGAGCCGGACCACCGGGTAGCCGACGAGCTGCCCCGGGCCGTGCCAGGTGATCCTGCCGCCGCGGTCGACGTCGTGCACCGGGGTGCCGTCGAAGGGGCGCTCGTGCGGCTCGGTCTGGCTGCCCGCGGTGTACACCGGCGGGTGCTCCAGGAGCAGCACCGTGGCCGGTGCGGTGCCGGCGACGACGGCGGCGTGCAGGTCGCGCTGCTGCTGCCAGGCCTCGAGGTAGTCGACCCGGCCGTCGCCGAGACCGGCCCGGACGACACGGACCGGACCGGGCAGGGTGTCGGGCGCGGCAGGGGCCGCCGGGGGCGCGGCGGACGTCGGGGCGGACATGCGTTTCAGCCTACGTCGCGGTCCTGCGCCGGTCCGCCCCCGGTCGGCACGTCCGGTCCCGCCGCCTCCGGCCAGCGCTGCCGGGACCGGCGCCGGACGACGGCGACGAGCGCGCGGCGCAGGGCCTCGACGTCCTCGACGGCGTCGGCGAAGTAGCCCTCGGCGACCTCGATGTCGCTCGCCCGCAGGTACGTGCGCCGTCCGGACTCGGTGAGGCTCACGACGACCCGGCGGCGGTCGGCGTCGTCCCGGTGCCGCTCGACGTACCCGGAGCGCTCGAGCCGCTCGACGGTGCGGCTCATCGTCTGGTCCTCGACCTGGACGGCGGCCGCGAGCTCGCGCTGGGTCATCGGCCGGGTGCCGAGCACGTGGAGGACGGCGAGGCTCGCGTGGTTGAGGTCCCAGCGCGCGAGGTGGGTGTTCCACTCGTGCTCGACGAGGCGTGCTGCGGACGACAGGAGCCGCCCTGTCGGCCACGTCTCGATCGGGTCCACGGCGTAACGGTACGCCCCGCGCGTCGGACCTTCGAGGTGCGGCAGGTCGCGCCGGGCAGCAGTATTGTCGGCGCTGCTCAGCATGCTGAACATTCCTCCGGTCCGCCGAACTCCGGCCCGCCGGACGTCCGCCACCCCCGATCCCGGAGCCTGACCCGTGACCGCCGAGCTCGACACCGCCTCCGACACCCCGCCGTCCGCCCCGCAGGGCCTCTGGCCCCGGCTGCGGCACTGGCTCCGCACCCGCCGCTGGTTCGTCCTGGGCCTGGCCCTCGTCATCGCCTGGCTCGCCGTCGGCGGGGTCGCAGGCCCCTACTCCGGCCGGCTCGCCGAGGTGCAGAAGAACGACGCCTCGTCGTTCCTGCCCGCCGACGCGGAGTCGACGAAGGTGTCGGACCTGCAGACGAAGTTCGCGCAGACGCAGTCGTTCCCCGCGTTCGTCCTGCTCGAGTCGGACACCGCGCTCACCCCCGAGCAGCTGTCGGCCTTCCAGGCGTTCGCCGAGCGGATCCCGTCCGTCGAGGTGCCGGTCACGGGAGCGGCGGCCGCGAAGGTCGGCGACTTCCTCGTCCCCGGGCCGATCCCGGTCGTGCCGTCCCAGGACGGCAAGGCCGCCCTCGCCCTCGTGAGCTTCGACGTCAAGGACATCGGGATCACGCTCGCGGACGGCGAGAGCCCGATCCAGCGCTCGGTGCAGGAGATCAGGGCGCTCGAGGGCTCGGTCGAGACCGCCGGTGCCCAGGTCTACGTCGCCGGCCCGGGCGGCCAGCTCGCCGACCTCGTCGAGGCGTTCGGCGGCATCGACGGCGTCCTGCTGCTCGTCGCGCTCGGCGCGGTGCTCGTCATCCTGCTCGTCGTCTACCGCAGCCCCGTCGTGCCGTTCCTCGTCATCTTCTCCGCGGTCTTCGCGCTGAGCCTCGCGAGCGTCGTCGTCTACTTCCTCGCGAAGAACGACGTCATCACCCTCGACGGGCAGGGCCAGGGCATCCTGTCGATCCTCGTCGTCGGCGCCGCGACCGACTACGCCCTCCTGCTCGTCGCGCGCTACAAGGAGGAGCTGCGCCGGCACGACGACCGCTTCGAGGCGATGCGGTTCGCGTGGCGGCGCACCCTGGAGCCGGTCCTCGCGTCGGGCGGCACGGTCATCCTCGGCCTGCTCTGCCTGCTGCTGTCCGACCTCGGCCCGACCCGCGGCCTCGGCCCGGTCGGCGCGATCGGGATCGCCGCGGCGATGCTCTCGGCGCTGACGTTCCTGCCGGCGATCCTCGTCGTCCCGGGCCGGACGACGTCCGGTGAGCACGGCCGCTGGATCTTCTGGCCCGGCGTCCCGCACGTCGGCAGCCAGGGCGCCGAGACCCGCGGCATCTGGGCCCGGGTCGCGCGGCTCGTCGGCACCCACCCGCGCCGGGTCTGGGTCGTCACCGCGATCGTGCTCGTCGGGCTCGCCGCGTGGCTGCCGACGCTCAAGGCCGACGGCACGAAGCAGTCGGACGTCTTCCTCGTGACGGTCGAGTCCGTGACCGGCGACGAGGAGCTCGCCAAGCACTTCCCGGGCGGCTCCGGCAGCCCGACCGTCGTCATCGGCCCGGCCGCGGACGCCGACCGTCTGGTCGCCGCGGTCAAGGGCGTCGAAGGCGTGGCGTCCGTCGTCCCGACGACGGACGCGCCGGCCGGCGCCCCGGGCGCCGCGACCGCGCCGCCGAAGGTCGTCGACGGGCTCGTCCAGCTCGAGGTGACCCTCAGCGACCCCGCCGACTCACCGCAGGCCGACGACACCGTCCGGGCGCTGCGCACGACGCTGGACGGGGTCAGCACGGACGCGCTCGTCGGCGGTGTCACCGCGCAGAACCTCGACGTCCGGGACATCTCCGCGGCCGACCGCAACCGGATCATCCCGCTCATCCTGCTCGTGATCTTCGTCGTCCTCGCGCTGCTGCTGCGCTCGATCGTCGCGCCGGTGGTCCTCATCATCGCCAACGTGCTCTCGTTCGCGGCGACGCTCGGGACCTCGGCGCTCGTGTTCAACCACGTCTTCGACTTCCCGGGGTCGGACCCGACCGTGGTCCTCTACGGCTTCGTGTTCCTCGTGGCGCTCGGCATCGACTACTCGATCTTCCTCATGACCCGGGTGCGCGAGGAGTCGATCCGGCAGGGCACCCGGCCCGGCATCCTCACCGGGCTGTCGGTCACGGGCGGCGTCATCACGAGCGCGGGCAACGTCCTCGCGGCGACGTTCGCGGCGCTCGGCGTGCTGCCGATCCTCTTCCTCGCGCAGATCGCCTTCATCGTCGCGTTCGGCGTCCTGCTCGACGCGCTCGTCGTGCGGTCGCTGCTCGTGCCGGCGCTCTCGCACGACATCGGCCGCCGGGTCTGGTGGCCGAGCCGGCTGGCCCGGGCGGAGCAGCCGGTCGACTGACCCCGGACTGCCGGCCGGTCGGCCGGTCAGCCGGTCCGCCGGTCGGCCGGACGGCGGACGGCGGACGGCGGCGCCACCCCCGCACGGGTGACGCCGCCGTCCGCTGTCCTGGGCGCGGGTCAGCGCTGGTAGACCCGCAGGTAGTCGATCGAGTACGCGGCCGGGAACGCCGTCGAGGCGTCCGGGCTGCCCGGCCACGTGCCGCCGACCGCGAGGTTGAGACGCACGTAGAACGGCTTGGCGAACGCGTCGTCCAGCCACGAGGTCGTCGTCGACGTCCGGCTGTACGTCAGCTTCCCGTCGATGTACCAGCGGATCTCGCCGCGCTCCCACTCGGTGGCGTAGGTGTGCCAGCCGGCGGAGACGTCGAACGGGGTCGTCGCGACGCTGACCTGCTTGGGGTGCGTGCCGTTGTAGTCGTACCAGATCGTCTGGTGGATCTTGTTCGACGTGTCGGCGCCCGCGCCGCTGCCGATCGCCTCGAGGACGTCGAGCTCGCCGGTGCCGCCGCCGACGGGCCGCAGCCAGAACGCCGGCCACAGGCCCTTCGACTCGCCGGCCGCCAGCGGCAGCTTCGCCCGGATCTCGAAGCGGCCGTACGTCCACGAGGTCTTCGTCTTGAGCATCGCCGAGGTGTAGGAGCGGCCGCCCGGGAAGCGCGCGTCGTTGGTGCCGCACGCGATCGGGGTCGCCTCGCGGCGGGCGCGCAGGGTGAGGACGCCGGCGGAGGCGGAGATGTTCTCCGGCCGGTTCATGAGGCAGGCCAGCTCCTTGTTGCCGTCGCCGTACGTCGACCGGTTCTCGACGGCCCAGTCGGCGGGGTCGACGGCGGCGTCGAACTCGTCGGACCACACGAGCCGCCAGCCGGCGGGCGCCGGTGCGGGCTTCGTCGGCGTCGGCGTCGGGGCGGGGTCGGTGCTCTTCGTCGTCGTCGGCGCCGGAGCGGTCGCGCTGCCGTCGCCGACGGTGGGGGACGGCGACGCGGTGGCCGACGCGGAGCGCGTCGGGGTCGCGGTCGCGGTCCCGTCGGGGTCCGCGGAGGCCGACGGGGACGGCGGGACGGGCACCGGGGCCGCGGCGGCGTCCGGCGCCGGCCCGCGGTCGACGAGCTTGACGTCGTCGACGAAGAACGAGGCGCCCGCCGGGAGCGCCCTCCCGAGGACGTTGAGGTCGAGCGTCGCGCCGTCCGACGCGGCCGTGTAGTCCACGGCGACGCGGTGCCAGCCGGTGTCGCCGGCGACGACGGTCCGCGTCCGCTCGCCGAGCAGGGTCCCGCCGCGGTACTCCATGAGCCGGACGGCGAGCCGGCGGCCCGCCACGTCGGCCTTGACGTAGGCGCGGGCCCGGTAGCGGTGCCCGGCGACGGTCCTGGCGACGGTGTTCACGGTGTCGTTGAGGGCGCCGGTGCGGGTCGTCGCGCCGCTGTTCGTCACGAGCGCCGCCCAGTCGCCGTCGTGCCCGGGGCTGACCCGCTCGAGGGTGAACGGGGCGCTCGTGTACCACCCCGCGAGGCCGTCCTCGAAGCCGCGGTTCGCCACGAGGTTGGTCGTGGTCGCCTGGGCGACGCCCGCTGCCACGGAGCCGCCGACGACGACGGTCGAGGCGAGGACCACGGCGACCGTGCGCCGTCCGGGGCGCACGGACCGGGTGCGGTCGTTGCTGTGGCGCACGAGCATCGCCGGGGTCACCTGGTGTGACGGTTCCGAGCGATGCCGGGGCCCTGGCCTGGCCTGATCGACGATCACGGTTGCGGAATGTAGCGGGGGTTCGCCCGTTCAGCCCATGTGCGGACGGTAGTGGTGACGTGACGTCGTGGTCGGCCTCGCGGCGCCGCCCCCGCGGGATTCCACCGTGCGACCTGCGGAAACGCCGCCAATGTCCGGTGGTGCGGATGTGGCCTGTGAGGCTGGTGTAGTGATTCAGATCACTATGGCGAAGATGCCGAAACGGTCGCCATAACGTGCCCTTGATCCTGTAGCGCGGAATCGATGGACACGCCCTGCTGGCAGGGTGGACCCATGAGCCCACGTGTCGCCCTCGTCGGGTACGGGTCGGCCGGTCGGGGCATCCACGCCCCGCTGCTGGCCGCTGCAGGGGTGCCGCCGGCGGTCGTCGTCACCGCCGACGCCGGGCGCGCGGCCCAGGTCGCCGCCGACCTGCCGGACGCGCTCGTCGTCCCCGACCTCGGCGCGGCCCTGGCGACCGGCCCGGACCTCGTCGTCGTGGCGTCACCGAGCGGCGTCCACGCGCTCAACGCGCTCGCGTGCCTCGAGGCGGGGGTGCCCGTCGTCGTCGACAAGCCGCTCGCCGTCGACGGCCGCCAGGCCGCGGACGTCGTCGACCGGGCCGCCGCGCTCGGGGTGCCGATGACCGTGTTCCAGAACCGGCGCCTGGACGCGGAGAACCTCACGCTCGCCCGGCTGCTCGCGGACGGGGCGCTCGGCGAGGTGCACCGGTTCGAACGGCGGTGGGAACGCTGGCGCCCGGTGCCCAAGGACCGCTGGCGGGAGAACGCCCCCGCGGCCGAGGGCGGCGGCATGCGCCTCGACCTCGGGCCGCACCTCGTCGCCGTCGCCCTCCTGCTCTTCGGCCCGGCCGTCGCGGTCTACGCCGAGACGGCCGCCTGGACGACGCGCGCCGAGGACGAGGCCTTCCTCGCCCTCGAGCACGCGAGCGGCGTCCGCAGCCACCTCACGGCGTCCTCCGTCGCGGGCGCGCCCGGACCGCGGACCCGGGTGCTCGGCTCCGCGGGCGCCTACGTCGTCACCGGTTTCGAGGCCGAGGCGCACGCCTTCGGCGGCTTCGACGACGCGCCCGGGTGCACCGGCTGGCTCGTCGCGGGGGAGGACCGGACCCCGGTGCCGACAGCGCCGGGCGGGCACGGCGACTTCTACCCGGCCGTCCTCGCGGCGCTGGCCGCCCCCGACGCCGCGGCCCGGCAGGCGGGGATGCCGGTCGACCCGCGGGACGCCGTCGCGACGGCGCGGGTGCTCGACGCCGCGCGGGAGTCCGCGGCGCAGCGGCGGGTCGTCGGGCTCGGCTGAGCGTGCCCGCCGCGGGTGCGGGTCAGACCGTCCCGACGAGCGTCGCGTTCGCCGCGGCGTCGAGCGGCTCCCGCGGCGGGACGGCGAGTCCGAGGTGCTCGAGGACCGCGTTCGCGGCCCGCCGGCCGGAGACGAGCGCGCCCTGGATCGAGGCGGAGTCCCGGTGGTCGCCGGCGACGAACCGGCCGCCGCCGAGCGCGACCGGGCGGCGGACGTCGAGGGGCGGCTCCATCGCCGTGAGCGCCTGCGGGATCGCGTGCGTCACGAGCAGCTCCCACCGGCTCGTGTCGACGCCGTAGACGTCCCCGAGCTGGACCCGCAGGGTCTTCTCGGTCGCCGGGTCACCGGCGTCCCCGAGGACCGTCGACGCCACGAGCGCCCGGCCCGACCCGTTGCGGGACAACGGGTCCGGCGAGTACGACGGGGCGGCGTTGGTCATGACGACGGTGTTGACCAGCGGCCCGCGCCGGTCGCCGTCCACGTGCAGGGCGGCCGACGCCGTCGGCCGCTCCGGGGCGACGTGCCACAAGGTCGTCAGCGCCCGCAGGCGCGGCACGGGCAGGTCGAGCAGGGTGCCGGCGGTCGCCGGGTCGGCCGCCACGACGACGGCGCGGGCCGTCGTCCGGCCGTGCGAGGTGGTGACGCCGTCGCCCGCGACCGACCCGACCCGGACGCCGTACCGCACCGAGCCGGCCGTCAGCCCGGCCGCGAGCTGGTCGGGCATGGCCTGCATCCCGGCCCAGGGCACCGCGGGACTGCCCTTGACGAAGCTGCGCACGAGCAGCTCGACGAAGCGCCGGGAGGTGCTGCCGTCGCCCTCGGCGAGGGTGCCGGCGAGGAACGTGTCGACGACCTCGCGACGCAGCGCGCCGCGGACGCCGATGCGGTCGAGGAAGACGCCCCACGGCTCGTCGGGGGCGCTCAGCAGGTCCCGCGGGTCACGCAGGGCGCACCGCAGCGCCCACCGTGCGAACGCGGCCTTCTCGCCCACGGAGCCGGGGCCGCGCAGACCGCCGGAGACCGCCCGCAGGAGGCTCGACGGCGGGACGCGGCGCGGGTCGGCCCTGCGCCGGCGGCCGTTCCCGTCCGCGCCGGCGACCCCGGCCGGGCCCGGCTGCAGCCGCAGCGCCGGGAGGGCGGGGCCCCGGCGCGCCTCGGGGTAGGCGGGGTTGAGCAGCGGGAAGCCGCGGTCGCAGCGGAAGCCGTCGACGACGTCCGTCCGGACCCGGCCGCCCGGGCCGTCCGAGGCCTCGAGCACCGCGACGTCGAGGCCCGCGCGGGTCAGGAGACGGGCGCAGGCCAGGCCGGCGAGCCCGGCGCCGACGACGACGACGTCGGCGTGCTCGGGCGCCCCGACGCTGGCGGTGGGGGCGGCGGCGCGGGCCGCCTCGGGGTCTGGGCTGACGGCGTTCGACGGGTCCGGGCTCACCCGGTCGACGCTAGCGCCGACCGGGTGCGCGTGCCGCGGCGAAACCCTGGGCTGTGGACGACGAACCGCCGCCGGGCCCTCCGCGGGCGGGCCTGTGGACGACGGACGCACGCCGCGGTCGACCTGGGGCACCCTGTGCGGCGTGGATCATGACCTGTCTGCCTGCGGCGCGTCGTCCGTGCCGTCGTCCGTGCCGTCGATCGTGCCGCCGGTCGTCCCCGGCCTCGTCCTGGGCCGCCTGCTCGGGCGCGGCGCGCACGGCACCGTCTGGGAGGCCCGCGACCCGGTCACCGGCGACCGGGTCGCGGTCAAGGTCGGGCGCCGCCCCGACGACGCCCGGACCACCCGGGAGGCCGCGCTGCTCGCCCGGGTCGACCACCCGCACGTCGTGCGGCTGCGCAACCTCGTCGAGTGCCCCGACGGCACCCGCGCCCTGGTGCTCGAGCTCGCCGCCGGCGGCAGTCTCGCGGGGCTCGTCGCCGCGCGCGGACGGCTGGGTCCGGGCGAGACGGTGACGGTCGCCGTCGGGCTCGCCCGGACGCTCGCGGACCTGCACGCCCTCGGGCTCGTCCACGGCGACCTGACACCCGGCAACGTGCTGCTCGCGGACGACGGGCGGCCGCTCGTCGGCGACCTCGGCGTCGCCGGGGTGCTCGGCCGGGCGGACGGCGAGCGCTGGGGGACGACCGGTTTCGCCGACCCGGCCGACGGGCCGGCGGACGACCTGGCACGCGACGTGCACGCCCTCGGGGCCCTCGTGCGGTTCTGCCGGAACGGCTCGCCGGGCGCCGGCCCGGGGCAGGCCGACTGCCGGCCGGCCGGCGGGGCGGCCGGTGCGACCGCCGACGCCCTGCTCGCCCTCGCCGACCTGTGCACCGGCGACCGCCCGG
>JACRAB010000502.1 GCA_016213575.1 Actinomycetota bacterium | reverse complement strand
GGCACGTGCGCCGCCTGCCGCATCCGGACGACGGCCGCTCGTACCGGGTCGAGCTGACCCGGGACGGGCGCCGGGCCCACCAGCGGGCCGGCGCCCTGTTCCTGCCCGTGCTCCACGACGTCGAGGAGCGGCTCGGCCGGTCGACGGGTGCCGTCCGCGGGGCGCTCGCCCGCACCCGTGCGGCCCTCGACGTCGTGCGGCCGGGCGGCGCGTGAGTGCGTAGGGTGCGGCCATGGTTCGTCGATCGATCAGGGTCCGTGGCGACGACGCCGCGTCGGTGGCCGCGCTGACCCGGCGGTTCGGGCGCATCCGGGACGACCTCGGGGTGCCGGCCGCGTTCCCCGGGCCGGTCGTCGACGCGGCGGCCGAGGCAGCCGCGACGGCCGGGGCCGGCGGTGGCCGGGCCGACCTGCGGGACGTGCCGTTCGCGACCGTCGACCCGGTCGGCTCGACCGACCTCGACCAGGCGATGGCGCTGTCCCGCCGGGACGGGGGCGGCTGGCACGTCGACTACGCGATCGCCGACGTCCCGGCGTTCCTCGTGCCCTGCGGCCTCGTCGACGCCGAGGCGCGGCGGCGCGGGCAGACCCTGTACGCCCCCGACCGGCGCACGCCGCTGCATCCCGAGGTGCTCAGCGAGGACGCCGCGAGCCTGCTCCCGGACGTCGACCGGCCCGCGTTCGTCTGGCGCTTCGACCTCGCCGCCGACGGTGCGGTGGAGCACCTCGACCTCGTGCGGGCCGTCGTCCGCTCCCGGGCCCGGCTGGACTACGGCCAGGTGCAGACCGCGGCCGACGCGCACCCGGACGCCGGTGCGACCCCCGACGACGAGGTCGCGGCGCTCGCGGTGCTGCTGCGCGAGATCGGGACGGCGCGCCAGGCCCAGGAGCGCGCCCGCGGCGGGGCGAGCCTGCCGCTGCCCGAGCAGGACGTCGTCGCGCAGGACGGTCGCTACCGGGTCGTCCTGCGGCCGGCGCTGCCGTCGGAGGACTGGAACGCCCAGCTCTCGCTCATGACCGGGATGGCCGCGGCGGACCTCATGCTCCGCGCCGGCGTCGGGCTGCTCCGGACGCTGCCCGCCCCCGAGGCGCACGCCGTCCAGCGGTACCGCCGGCAGGTCGCCGCGCTCGGCGTCCCGTGGGCCCGGGACGAGCCGTACGGCGAGTTCCTGCGCCGGCTCGACCGGGACGTCCCCGCGCACCTCGCGGCGATGCACGAGGCCGGCGCGCTGTTCCGCGGCGCCGGGTACACGCCGTTCGACGGCACCGAGCCGCCGGTGCGCACGCATGCCGCGGTCGCCGCGCCGTACGCCCACGTCACCGCGCCGCTGCGCCGGCTCGTCGACCGCTTCGGGCTGCTCGTGAGCCACGCGGTGGCGTCCGGCGGGGAGGTCCCCGGCTGGGTCCGGGAGGCGCTGCCGGCGCTGCCCGAGGCGATGGCGGCGTCCGACCGGCTCTCCGGCGAGCTCGAGCGGCGCTGCGTCGACGTCGTCGAGGCGGCCGTCCTCGCCGACCGGGTCGGCCAGGTCTTCGACGCCGTCGCGGTCGACGTCGGCAAGGACGGCGCGAGCGGCAAGGTCCAGCTGCTCGACCCGGCCGTCCTCGTGCGCGCGCAGGGGGCGCTCACCGTCGGGACGGCGCTCAAGGTGCGCCTGGACGCCGTCGACGTCGAGGCGGGGTCGGTGCGCGTAGTCCCCGTGGGGTGACGGGGCGCGCACCAGCGCGACACAGGTTCGCGACACCCTGCGGGACGCCGGCGTGTCAGGAGCTTGTGGCGGGCTGAGGCCCGCCTGTGGACAGTCGGACGCACGTCCGGCGCTGCTGCGGCACGCTTCCGTGGGTGGACGTCGTCCGGGCTCTCGCATGGCGCGGCGGGTCGGCCGAGTGGGCCGACCTGCGCGCCCAGGTGTCGCGGCGCGCCGTCGAACGGGCCGTCCGGGACGGGCTCGTCGTCCGCCCGCGGCGCGGCCTGTACGTCCTCGCGGATCTTCCGGACAACCTGGCGGCGGCGCGTTCCGTCGGGGGCGTCCTCTCGCACCTGTCCGCCGCGACGTACCTGGGTGTGCCGACCCTCCGTGCAGCGGACGCCGTCCATGTCACCGTGCCGCGCGGCGTCCGCCCGCAGCCACGACCGGGCGTCCGGCTGCACTGGGCGGACCTGACCGGTGACGCCGACGAGCACGCGACGTCGCCGGTCCGCACCGTGATGGACTGCGCCTCGACCCTGCCGTTCGCCGACGCGCTCGCGGTGGCGGACGGAGTCCTGCGCGACGGGCTGCTCGGCCCGGACGACCTGGTCCGCGCCGCCGAGGCGTCCCGGGGGCCGGGCCGTGCGCGACGGCTGCGGGTCGCCCGCGCCGCCCGCTGCGAGGCCGCGAACCCGTTCGAGTCGTGCCTGCGGGCCGTCGTCCTCGACGCAGGGCTCGTCGGCTTCGAGCCGCAGTACCGGGTCCCCGGGACGCCGTACGCCGTCGACCTCGCCGATCCTGTGCACCGGGTCGCGCTCGAGGCGGACAGCTTCCGGCACCACGGCGACCGTGCCGCGTTCCGCGCGGACTGCCGGCGGTACGACGAACTGGTCCGGATCGACTGGGCCGTGCTGCGGTTCGCCTGGGAGGACGTCATGTTCGACCGGACGTGGGTCGCCCGGCTGGTCTCCGACTGCTGCCGACGGCGGTCATCGGCAGACCCGACGGCGCACTAGGCTGAGCCGTGGACGAGTCGGACGGGCGGTCGCGTCGGTGGCCGAGAGGTCGCCGCCGAGGAAAGTCCGGACTCCGAAGGGCAGGGTGGTGGGTAACACCCACCCGGGGTGACCCGCGGGACAGTGCCACAGAGAACAGACCGCCGGGCGGCGCGAGCCGGCCGGTAAGGGTGAAACGGTGGTGTAAGAGACCACCAGCGTGCCGGGTGACCGGTGCGGCTCGGTAAACCCCACCCGGAGCAAGACCGAACAGGGAGCGCCCGAGGGCTGCCCGCCCGAGCTCCCGGGTAGGTCGCTGGAGGGCGTCGGCAACGGCGCCCCGAGATGGATGGCCGCCGCCTCCGGTCCGCCGGAGGCACAGGATCCGGCTTACAGTCCGGCTCGTCCGCCCGCAGTGCTCACGGACCTCAGGCGAGGTCCGTCAGCACGCCCGGCCCCTGCAGGCCGAGACCGTGCCGCTCGACGAGGTGGTCGACCCGCAGCGACCGTGCGAGGAACGGCTCGACGGGTGCCCAGCAGCGCTCGAAGCGCCCCGAGCCGGTGAACTCGAGCAGCTCGTCGGCGGTCTCCCAGAGCACCTGCACCATGTAGGTGCCCGGCTCCTCGACGCCCTGGGCGACGGTGAAGTCGCGGAATCCGCGGGTCATGAAGACCTGCTGGCGCACCTCGCACACGGCGGCCTCGAAGGCCGCCTCCTGCCCGTCGCGGACGGCGATCTCGACACGTTGCACGAACACCTCGCCACGGTACTGCGCCGAGGGTACTTCGGATATCGAGGAAAGGCGTCTAGGATATCCAGGGAACCCCAGCTGTCAGGAGGCGCGCGATGGCGATGACCAAGACCCCCATCGAGATCGACGACGAGGCGCTCGCCGCCGCGGCCGAGGTGCTGGGGACGAAGACCAAGAAGGACACCGTCAACGCCGCCCTGCGCGAGGTCAGCGAACGCCTGGTCCGGCTGCGGGCCCTGGAGCACCTCGGCGAGATGGCCGACCGCGGTGACTTCGACGAGTTCATCGCCGACGAGACCGCCTACCGGCGGTGAGCCGCGCGCTCTTCCTCATCGACACGTCCGCGCTGTTCCGCATCCTCACCAGGCCGCTGCGCGACGTCTGGGCCGACCACCTCACCTCCGGCGTCGTCTGCGTGTGCCCGGCCGTCGAGCTCGAGTTCCTCTACTCCGCGCGCTCGCTCGCCGACCGCCTCGACAAGCAGCGCACCCTGCGGCGCGTCTTCGGCTGGGTCCCCATGGCGGACGGCGGGTTCGAGCGGGCGGCCGAGGTGCAGGAGGCCCTGACGCTGACCGGGCACCACCGCTCCGCAGGCCCGGTCGACCTCCTCGTCGCCGCCACCGCAGAACGGGAGCGCCTCACGCTGCTCACCGCCGACAAGGACTTCGAGGTCGTCGCGTCGGTCACGGGCCAGCCGGTCCGGATGATCTGACCCGACGCCCGGTCACCCGATGCGGACGTGCCGGAGCCCGACCCCGGCCCGCCTCACGGCGGCACGGACCCGGCCGTCGGTGTTCGGCAGGAGCGCGAGCCCGCACGACGCCGCGACCCGGTCGGCGACCTCGCGGACACCGCCGGTCTCGGTGTCGACGTGCTCGGCGAACGCGTCGCCCGACAGGGCCTCGAGTGCGGCGTCGAGCCGCCGGACGGCGAAGCTCTCGCCGCGCAGCAGGCGCTCGCGGCCGAGGACGGCGCGGGCCACGTGCCCGAGGCCGCGCTCGGTGAGCCGGTCGAGGACCACCTCCCGGCGCGCGAGCAGGCTGAAGTGCCGGACGTCGTGCCCGAGGTCACGCAGCCGCCCGACGGTCTGCGCGAAGTAGGTCGGCTCGGTGACCGTCATCGGGGCGAGGACGACCCCGTCGTGGCGCGTCAGTGCGAGGTCGAGCGTCTCGACGACACCGTCCCGCCACGCGCGCAGGTCCTGGAAGTCGCTGCGGAGCGCCGGGGGCAGCACCCGGTGCAGGCCGTAGCCGACCTCCTCGGGGTCGCAGACGACACTGCCGGGAAGTCGCCGGTGCAGCTCGAACGCCGTCTGCGTCTTGCCGACGCCGAACGGGCCGTTGATCCAGACGAGCACCTGTCGAACCTAGCCCGGACATGGTTGCGGCGCCCTCGACACGGGGGACGTCGAGGGCGCCGCGAGACAGACGCTACGGCTGCGCAGGGCAGGTTCCGGGGGGCTTGACACGAAGATCGACCATTCGGCGGAGACTGGTTGCGACGGATCTGTGGCAGTCCGTGGCGATATTCAGAGCGTCACATGACGACTCCGTTACGTCGTGCAGTGGCTCTGCCCGGGGGAGCGGGCAACGCCCGAGCGGGTGGGGCGGGGCCGCGCCCGCTTGCCATCCGGCCCGGCAGTGGGTTGCCTGGACCCATGTCCACGATCGAACGTCGCGAAGCTGCCCGGGCCAACCAGCGCGCCGCCGCGTTCATCCGCTTCCAGGTGCTCAGCGACCACGAGGCGATGCACTTCATCCTCACCGAGGCCCAGGAGAGCGACACCGCCCGGCTCGCGTTCACCACCGCGCTCGCCTCGATCGCGGGCTCGCTCGCGACGTCGTCCATGGGGCGGGAGCAGGCGCTCGCGTACCTGCAGTCCGTCGCCGAGAGCAGCGCGGCGCTGTCGGACGCCGACGACATCGACCGCTACTTCGAGGGCTGACCTTCCCCCCGGTGACCGTGGCCGCTGGCCCACGGCCTGCGGGGACGTAGTACCCCGGCCGCGTGAGGCGCCGCGGACGAGGCTGGCGGTATGCCCGGCCTCACCTCTGCGGAGGCCGCCTTCCGGCTGCGGACCGACGGCCCGAACCTCATGCCCGCCGCCCGGGGTCCGTCCGCGGCGCGGCTGCTGCTGCGGCAGATGGTGCACTTCTTCGCCCTGCTGCTCTGGAGCGCCGCCGGGCTCGCGGCCGTCGCGGGGATGCCGCAGCTCGCCGTCGCGATCGCGGTCGTCGTCGGCCTCAACGGCGTCTTCGCCTTCGCCCAGGAGTGGCGCGCGGACCGGGCGGGCGCCCGGCTGCGCGAGATGCTCCCGGCCCGGGTCGTCGTCGTCCGGGACGCCCGCCGGACGACCGTCGACGCCGCCGACCTCGTCGTCGGAGACCTCATGGTCGTCGAGGCGGGGGACCGGCTCAGCGCGGACGGCGTCCTCGTCGACGCCGCGGACCTCGCCGTCGACGAGTCCAGCCTCACCGGCGAGAGCGTGCCGGCCCGCCGCGCCACCGGCGAGCAGGTCAGCGCGGGCTCGTTCGTCGTCACCGGCGACGCCTCGTGCACCGTCACCGGGACCGGCGCCGCGACCCGGCTCGCGGCCGTCGCGCACCTCACCGAGGGCGGCCACCGCCCGCCGAGCCCGCTCGCCCGCCGGCTGGACCGCGTCGTCACCGTCGTCGCCGTCCTCGCGGTCGGCGTCGGCGTCGCCTTCTTCGGGCTCGCGCTGCTGCTCGGCACGTCGCCGTCCGACGGCTTCCTCTTCGCGATCGGCGTCACCGTCGCGCTCGGCCCCGAGGGCCTGCTCCCGACGGTCACGCTGTCGCTCGCCCGGTCCGCGCAGCTCATGGCCGGCCGGCACGCGCTCGTCCGCCACCTCGAGGCCGTCGAGACGCTCGGCTCCACGACGTTCATCTGCACCGACAAGACCGGCACCCTGACCCGCAACGAGATGACCGCCGTCCGGGTCTGGACGCCGGACGGCGAGGTGCGGGTCGTCGGGGACGGCTGGTCCCCGGTCGGCCGGCTCACCGGGCCGGACGCCGCCGTCGCCCGCGTCGCGCGGCTCGCCCTCGCCGCGACCCGCTGCTCCTCGGGCCGGCTCGTGCGCGTCGCGGGCCGCTGGCGGCCGCAGGGCGACCCGATGGAGGTCGCCCTCCACGTGCTCGCCCTGCGCGCCGGCGCGGACGTCGACACCGACGAGCAGCGGCGGCCGCTGCTGCGGCGCCGGCCGTTCGACCCGCAGCGGCGGCGGATGTCCGTCGCGCGGCCCGGCGAGGTCGTCGTCAAGGGCGGTGCGGACGCCGTCCTCCCGCTCTGCGGGTCCGCCGCCGACCCGGCGCACCCTGCGTGGGCCGCGCTCGAGGCGCTCAGCGGGCAG
>JACRAB010000088.1 GCA_016213575.1 Actinomycetota bacterium | reverse complement strand
GAGGGCGGGCGGGCCGCCGCGCCGTCCGGACCCGGCGCGGCGACGGGGCCGTCGGGGCCGCCTGGGCCGTCGACGAGCGCGCAGAGCAGCGACAGCCCGGTCACCCCGTCCGCGAGCCCGTGGGGCAGGACGACGAGCAGCGCGACCGGGGCGCCGTCCGGCCCGACGAGGACCCTGGCCCGCCACGGCGACCGGCCCACGGGCATCCGCTCGAGCAGGGTCCGGGTCGCGGTGCCGAGGACGGCGTGGACCTCGTCGCGGGCGACCCGCTCGACCCCGACATGGGCCGCCGGGTCGCGGTCGTCGTCCGCCCAGTACCAGCCGCCGCAGCCGAGCGGTGCGCGCACCTGACGCCGTCCGAGCGCCGGGACGGCACCGAGCCGGTCCCGCAGCAGCGCGAGGAGCGCGGCGGCCGGCGGGCGCGGCCCGTCGAGCAGGAGGACGGCACCGACGTGCTGCGGGACGGGCCCGACGTCGGACTGCCACTGCATGAGGTCGGCCCCGGTGAGGCGGTGCACGCGGGGGGCGTCGTCCGGCTCGTCGGTCACGTCCCCAGTCTCTGCGGCCCGGCGTGCACCGGACCGGGCCGACCGTCCTGCGCCCGGGTGCTCAGTGCGGCAGCGCGAGCGCGGCGACGAGCAGCACCGAGCAGCCGACCTCCACGGCGCCGACGAGCGCCACCGAGGTGCGTCGGCGGGTGAGCAGCGCGGCCCGCAGCGCGAAGAGCGAGAAGGGGACGGCGAGCCAGACGGACAGGACGACCGCGGGCACGACCGCGGCCAGGTGGTAGCCGACGTCCGCGCGCGCGTACGCGCTGCTGCGCCGCTCGCGGATCATCGCCTTGACGTGGACGACGGTGCCGGCGAGGTAGAGCAGGACGGCCGTCGCGGCACCGAGAACGGGGGGCACCGGCCGGTCCGCGACGAGGACGACGACGGGGGTGACGAGGCAGGCCTGGACGACGGACGCCAGGCCCGCACCGAGCGCCCGGTCCCGGCGGTGCCGGGCGGCGACGACGTTGACGGCCAGCAGCGCGACGAACGCCGGGGCGACGAGCAGGACGGCCGGCCGGGCGACGACGACGGGCAGGCCGGTGGCGAGGACCACCGCGCCGTAGGTCAGCAGCTGGGGGCGGACCCGGGCGGCCCGGCCGGTCTTCACCGCGAGGAGGGCGAAGTAGGAGAACAGGTAGGCCGCGAGCCAGGCGACGAGCAGCGGCACGTGCCACCAGACCGGCCGCCCGCCCCACGCCGGCAGCATGCCCGCGGTGAAGGGGAGCAGGAGCATCGCCCCGGCCCCGTGCCGGGGCGGGCCCCAGCGGCCGGCGCGGCGGCCGCCGGCGGCGGCGCGCCGGGGCCGCGGGTCCTCCGCGCCGGGGCGGGGGTGCGCCGGGGCCGTGGTCATCGCGGCGCCTGCCGGAGCGGCCCGGTCGCCTGCCCCTGGAGGACGTCGATGCTCAGGGCGACGACCACGGCGTCGTCGTCCGCCGCAGGCCCCGGACCCTCGGCCCGGCCGGTGCCGGCGGGCTCGACGTCGCGGACCTCGCCGACGACGGTGACCGTCCAGCCCTGGGCGAGGTCGTCGACCTGGAACGCGACGACGGCGTCGTGCATCGCCCCGGCGAGCCGGGAGCCGCCCGGCACCGTGAGGAGCAGGTCCCCGGTCGGGGTGAGCCGGCACGGCACGGCGGCGATGGCCGGCAGGGCCCGGTCGGTGAAGGCGACCCGGCCGACGACCGCCTCGGCGAGCAGGCGCCGGCACTCGGCGGCGCTCAGGAGGCGTGCTGTCACCTCTCGAGGATCGCGGCGGCACCGCCCGGGCGGACCGGGCGCAATGTCCTGCCCGGACGGACCGAGGTCCCGGGTCGGCTCCCGGGGCGCGGCTGCGTAGCATCGCCGCCATGGACGGTGCAGCGACGGACGGCCCGGCCGACGGTGCGGCACCCGCCGGTGCGGCACCCGCCGGTGCGGTGATCCGGGTGTACCTCCTCGACGACCACGAGATCGTCCGCCGCGGGATCAGCGAGCTGCTGTCCGGCGAGCCCGACATCGAGGTCGTCGGCGAGTCCGGCTCGGCGGCCCAGGCGACGCGGCGGATCCCGGCGCTGCGGCCCGACGTCGCGATCCTCGACGCCCGGCTCGAGGACGGCTCCGGGGTCGACGTCTGCCGCGACGTGCGCAGCGTCGACCCGTCGATCAAGGCCCTGATCCTCACGAGCTACGAGGACGACGACGCGCTCTTCGCCGCGATCATGGCCGGCGCCGCCGGGTACCTGCTCAAGGAGGTCCGCGCGTCCGGGCTCGTGGACGCCGTCCGCCGGGTCGCGGCCGGCCAGTCGCTGCTCGACCCGGCCGTCACGGCGACCGTCCTGGAGCGGCTGCGCAGCGGCGGCACCGCGGCCGACCCGCGGCTCGCCGGGCTCAGCGACCAGGAGCGGCGGATCCTCGCCCTCATCGGGGACGGCCGGAGCAACCGTGAGATCGCCGAGAGCCTGTTCCTCGCCGAGAAGACCGTCAAGAACTACGTGTCGAGCATCCTCGGCAAGCTGGGGCTCGAGCGCCGGACGCAGGCAGCCGTCTTCGAGGTCGGGCGCCGGGGCGGCTGACGCGCCGGGTCGGCACGGTCAACGGCGCGGGACGCTCCACACCAGCGTCGTCCCGGAGGCCGGCTCCGAGCGCAGCCGGAACGTGCCGCCGTGCCGGGTCGCGCGCTCCTCGAGGTTCGCCAGCCCGCTGCGCCGCCCGCCCGGCGCCGTCCCGTCACCGTCGTCGGTGACGGTGAGCTCGAGCGAGCGACCGATCCGCAACGACACCTCGACCCGCTGGGCGTGCGCGTGCTTGGCGACGTTGGACAGCGCCTCCCGCGCGACCGCGAGCAGCTCGGGCGCGAGGTCGTCGGGGACGGCGAGGATCGGGCCCTCGACGACGAGCCGGACGGCGATCCCGAGGTCGGCGCGGGCCGTGGCGACGAGCTCCTCGAGCTCGTCGCGCAGCGGGGAGCGGACGGCCGTCCCGTGGAGCTGGAAGATCGTCCGGCGGACGTCCTTGATCGTGTCGTCGAGGTCGTCGACGGCGCGGGCGAGCCGCCGTGCCACCTCGGGGACCCGGGCGACGTTGCCGGCCGCCTGGAGCGACAGCCCGACCGCGAAGAGCCGTTGGGTGACGTGGTCGTGCAGGTCCTGGGCGATCCGGTCGCGGTCCTGGAGGACGGCGAGCGCGGCCCGGTCGGCGGCGGCCCGGGAGGCCTCGACGGCGAGCGCGACCCGCTCGCCGAACGTCCGCGCGAGCAGGGTGTCCTCGGGGTCCGGGCCGGGACCGTCGTGCCAGACGAGGGTCATCGTGCCGAGGGTCTGGGAGCCGACGGCGAGCGGGAGGTCGAGGCGGGCGGCCGGCGCGGGTCCGCCGGTGCTGCCGGGCCCGCCGGCGTCCGGCGGTGCGTCCGGGGCGCAGGGACCCTCGGTGTCCAGCCGGACCGTCGCGACGTCGGCGCCCGCTGCCGCGGCGGCGATCCGGGCGACCTCGGCGAGAGCGGTGCGCAGGTCGGCGGGGCCGGGGTCGACGACGGCCTGGACCGCCTGGCTCGCCGCCTCCCACCACGTCTGGCGGCGCCGCGCGGCGCGGTAGAGCCGGGCGTTGCCGACGGCGACCCCCGCGGCGGAGGCGAGCGCCTGGAGCGCCTCCTCGTCGTCCGCGGTGAAGTCGCCCGACGGCGGGTCGGCGACGTAGAGGTTGCCGAAGGTCGTCCCGCCGACCCGCAGCGGGACGCCGAGGAAGGCCGTCATCCGCGGGTGCGGGTCGGGGAAGCCGACGAACCGGGGGTGATCGGCGAGGTTGCTCAGGCGCAACGGCTCGGCGTCGTCGCGCAGGAGCAGGCCCGGCAGCCCGCCGCCGCTGGGGCGGCCGCCGAGCGCCGCGCGCTGCTCCGCGTCGAGCACGTGGTCCATCCCGTGGCTGTGGAACCCGACGACGCGCCCGGTGTCGTCCTGGACGCCGAGCGCGCCGTACCGGGCACCGGTGAGCTCGCAGGCCGTCGTGGCGATCCGGTCGAGCACCGCGTCGAGGTCCAGGCCCTCGCCGACCGCGATGACGGCGTCGAGGAGGGCGCGGACCCGCCGGGGGTCGTCACTGGCCACGGGGCGATGCTACGCAAGGTGCCGGCGAGATCACCGTGGCCCGGACCGTCGGTCAGCCCGCGACGGCCTCGCGGGTGATCCGTCCCCGCCACTCGTCGGCGCCGTGTTCGAGCTCGACGACGCTGACCTGCCCGTCGAGCTTGGCTGCGATCTGCCGCAGGAGCGGGGTCGGCCGGTGCGGGGTGACGAGGTCGAGGGCGCCGCCCGCGGGGACGGCGTCGAACGCGCCGAGGACGGCGGCGTGCCGGACGGCGCGGGGCAGCAGCCGGGCGTCGAGCTCGGGGACGCCGGTCGCGGGCGTGCTGCACCCGCAGCCGCGTGACTCGGGCAGGGGGATCGGGGTGGCGTCGCTCATGACGGGGCCTCTCGGGTGGTGGTGGGGTCGTGCGGGTCCGGCGGGAGGGGCACGTCAGCTCGGGCGCTCGGCGCCGGGCCGGGCGTAGTAGTGCCAGGTGATCGCGACGCAGGCGACGAAGTAGACGGTGCAGGCGACGAAGAACGTCGTCGGGCTGACGACCGAGAGCGTGACGCCGACGATGAACGGCCCGAACGCGGCGATCGCCCCGGTCCAGCCGATGACGCCGCCGGCTTGCCGCCGCTCGAAGATCATCGGCATCTGCTTGAAGGTCGAGGCGTTCCCGACGCCGGCGAAGAAGAAGAGCAGGAGCATCCCGGTGAGGAACCAGGTGAACTCGCCGCGGCCGGACGGCGTGAGCCACAGCGCCGTGAACGCGGTGCTCGCGGCCATCCCGACGCCGGAGACGACGGTCCACCGGGCGCCGCCGAAGCGGTCGCAGAGCGGGCCCCACGCGACCCGGGCGGCCGAGCCGACGAGCGGGCCGAGGAAGGCGAACGCGAGCGGGTCGGGGGCGTCCGGGAACCCGCCGTAGAGGTTCTTGATGAGCAGCCCGAACTGCGCGGCGAAGCCGGAGAACACCCCGAAAGTCATGATGTAGAGCGCGGTCATGAGCCAGGTGTGCTTCTCGGAGAAGATGTCGAGCTGCTGGCGCAGGTTCGCCTGCACGGGCACGCTGCGGAGCACGGTCCACGCGAGGACGACGCCGAGCGCGACCCACGGCAGGAAGACGATGCCGGCGTTGTGCAGCCACATCGTGCCGGTCTCGCCGGTCTTGAGGTCCCGGCTCACCTCGGGCGCGAGCGCCGACGTGCCGAAGAGCGAGAAGCCGACGACCCAGGGCACGAGGAACTGCACCACGCTGACCCCGAAGTTGCCGACGCCGGCCTGGATGCCGAGCGCGGTGCCCTGCTTGGCGCGCGGGAAGAAGTACGACGTGCTCGGCATGAAGCCGGAGAAGACGCCGCCGCCGACGCCGCAGGCGAAGGAGAGCAGCAGGAGCATCGAGTACGGGGTGCCGGGGTCGCGGACCGCCCAGCCCCAGCCGGCGAGCGGGATCGCGAGCAGGGCCGTCGACAGGGTGACGAGCTTGCGGGTGCCGAGCAGCGGTGGCAGGAACATCCAGAGGATGCGGAGCAGACCGCCCGCCAGGCCCGGCATCGCGGTGAGCCAGTAGAGCTGGCCCTTGTCGAGGTCGAACCCGATGGCGCCCAGCCGCGGGGCGATCGCGCTCACGAGGAACCACGCGACGAACGCGAGGTTGAGGCAGTACGTGGAGACCGCGAGCGTCGTCCAGGCCAGCCGCGGGCTCCACCGCTGCGGGTCCTCGGGGTCCCAGTCGGTGATCCAGTCGTCGCCGGCCAACCGGGGACGGGTGCTGAAGCGGACGGCGGTCGGCCGGTCCGCGGCGGGCGCTGTCATGTCAGGACCTCTCGTGGGGGCGGGTGCCGGGGGTGCCGGCGGCGTGCTCGAAGGAGTCGGCGAGGTGCGGGCTGCCCGCGTGGAGCATCCGGTGCACGGTGAGGTGCATCCACAGCGCCGCGGCGGCGGTCACGAGGAAGAGGACGCCGAACGTGCTCTGCGGGGCGCCCGACCAGCGCTGGGCGTAGGCGAAGACCGGCGGGAGGAAGAAGCCGCCGAGCCCGCCGAGCATCCCGACGAGGCCGCCGACCGCACCGACGTCACCGGGGACGTACTCCGGGATGTGCTTGTAGACCGCGGCCTTCCCGACGCCCATCGCGACGCCGAGGACGACGACGAGCACCGTGAAGCCGACGACGCCTGGGTACCACGGCAGGACGTCGCGCTGCGCGCCGTCCGCGAGCACGACGGTGACGTGCCCGTACGGCATCATGAGCGTTCCGCTCGCGGCGAGCATGACCGCGAACGTCGCGTACATGACCCGGCGCGCGCCGAACCGGTCCGACAGGTGCCCGCCGACCGGGCGCAGCAGCGACGCGGGGAAGATGAACAGGGCCGTGAGCAGCGCGGCCTCGTAGAGCGGGACGTCGTAGACGTCGACGTAGTACTTCGGCAGCCAGGCCGAGAGCGCGACGTACGCACCGAAGACGACGACGTAGTAGAGGCTGAACCGCCACACCCGCACCGAGCGCAGCGGGACGACCTGCTCGCGCAGGGCGCGGCCCCGGCCGGGCCGGCGGTCCGGGCGCGGGGCGAGCCGCCACGTCGCGGCCGCGGCGAGCAGGAGCAGGGCGGCGTAGAGCATCGGAACGAACCGCCAGCCGCCCGGCACGAGCCCGCCGGCGTAGCCCGCGGCCGGGACCGAGGCGATGAGCGCGGGGCCGATGAACTTCGTGACGGAGGCGCCGACGTTGCCGGCGCCGAAGACCCCGAGCGCCAGGCCCTGCCGCTCCCGTGGCCACCAGGCGCTGTTCCACGAGATGCCGACCGAGAACGCGTTGCCGGCGAACCCGACGAGGAACGCGGCGACGAGCAGCGTCCCGTAGCTGCGGGCGTTCGCGACGAGCACGCAGGGCACCGCCGTCGACGCGAGCATCACGGTGAGGACCCGCCGCCCGCCCCAGCGGTCGGCGGCGATGCCTGTGAGCAGCCGCCAGATCGAGCCGTTGAGGATCGCGACGCTCGTGACCCACGACAGCTGGACGTCGGTGAGCCCGAACTCGGTGCGGATCGGGATGCCGAGGATGCCGAACATGAGCCAGACCGCGAACATGAGCGTGAAGCCCGCGGTGGACAGGGCGAGGACCCTCGCCCGGCCCGGCCCGGCGGCGGCCGGGCCGTCGGACGGCGCGGGCCGGTCTGCGACGTCGAGAGTGGTCACGCACCGACTCTCGCCGTCCGGACGCCGCGGAGATCAGCGGCCATCGCCCTGTCCCGGGGAGCACAAGGTCCCTGCGTCGATGGTCCCGGCAGGTGGGGGAGAAGGTCCCTCGTGCCCGGACGGCGCCCGGCCGTTGGCTGGGGACCGTGCCCCCTCATGACGTCCGCCCCGCCGCGCCCGCCGCCGGGCTCGAGGACCAGCTCGTCGCCGGCGTCCTGCGGGCCCGCCGCAGCCTGAAGCCCACGACGGTCTCCGACGACCTGCGCAGCCTGCACCTCGTCGGCGGCCGGTCGGGCGACACCTTCTACCGCGACCGGTGGAGCCACGACAAGGTCGTGCGCTCCACGCACGGCGTGAACTGCACGGGCTCGTGCTCCTGGAAGGTGTACGTCAAGGACGGCATCATCACGTGGGAGACGCAGCAGACCGACTACCCGTCGGTCGGTGCGGACTCCCCGGAGTACGAGCCCCGCGGCTGCCCGCGCGGTGCGGCCTTCTCCTGGTACACGTACTCGCCGACCCGGGTGCGGTACCCGTACGTCCGCGGCGTCCTCCTCGAGCTGTACCGGGCCGCGAAGGCCGCGCACGGCGGTGACCCGGTCGCCGCCTGGGCGTCGGTCGTCGACGACCCGCAGACCGCCGCCCGGTACAAGAAGGCCCGGGGCAAGGGCGGGCTGGTCCGGGCGACGTGGGCCGAGGCGCTCGAGATCGTGGCGGCCGCGCAGGTGCACACGATCGAGCGGTGGGGCCCGGACCGGGTCGCCGGGTTCTCGCCGATCCCGGCGATGAGCATGGCGAGCCACGCGTCCGGAGCGCGCTACACGAGCCTGCTCGGCGGCACGATGCTCTCGTTCTACGACTGGTACGCCGACCTGCCGATCGCGAGCCCGCAGGTCTTCGGCGACCAGACCGACGTCCCCGAGTCGGCCGACTGGTGGAACGCCGGCTACCTCGTCATGTGGGGCTCCAACGTGCCCGTGACCCGGACGCCGGACGCGCACTTCATGGCCGAGGTCCGCTACAAGGGCACGAAGATCGTCACGGTCAGCCCCGACTACGCGGACAACACGAAGTTCGCCGACGAGTGGCTGCCCGCGCACCCGGGCACCGACGGCGCCCTCGCGATGGCGATGGCGCACGTCGTCCTCACCGAGTTCTTCGTCCAGCGGCAGGTGCCGTACTTCGTCGACTACGTCAAGCAGTACACCGACCTGCCGTTCCTCCTCACGCTCGAGGAGCGGGACGGCGCGTACGTGCCGGGCCGGTTCCTCACCGCGTCCGACCTCGGCGGCGCGGCCGCGGGGGCCGGGCCGGCCGAGGGCGGGGACTGGAAGACCGTCGGTCTCGACGCCGCGACAGGGGAGCCGTTCGTGCCCAACGGGTCCCTGGGCTTCCGGCACACCGAGTCCGGCAAGGGCCGCTGGAACCTCGACCTCGAGGGCGTCGACCCGGTGCTCTCGCTGCTCGGCCGCGACGGCGTCGAGCACGTCGCGGTCGACCTTCCGCGCTTCGACCTCGACCCGAGCCGCGGCGGGCACAGCGAGCAGCCCCGCGAGGGCGGCGCCGTCCTGCGTCGCGGGGTGCCCGCGACCCGGGTCGGCGGCCGCCTCGTGACGACCGTCATGGATCTGCTCTTCGCGCAGTTCGGCGTGCCGCGCGGCGACCTCCCGGGGCAGTGGCCGACCGGTTACGACGACCCGCAGCCGTACACCCCCGCGTGGCAGGAGGAGGTCACCGGCGTCCCGGCGGCCACCGTCGCCCGGATCGGCCGCGAGTTCGCCGCGAACGCCGAGGAGACGAACGGCCGCTCGATGATCCTGCTCGGCGCCGGCACCAACCACTGGTTCCACTCCGACACGATCTACCGGGCGATCCTCACGCTGACGAGCCTCACCGGCTGCCAGGGCGTCAACGGCGGTGGCTGGGCGCACTATGTCGGGCAGGAGAAGTGCCGGCCGTACACCGGTTGGGCCCAGCTCGCGTTCGCGCTCGACTGGGTGCGCCCGCCCCGGCAGATGGCCGGGACGGCGTTCTGGTACCTCGCGACCGAGCAGTGGCGCTACGACGGCTTCGGCGCCGACGAGCTCGCCTCCCCGCTCGGGCAGGGCCTCTTCGAGGGCCGGGCCCTGGCCGACACCCTCGTCCAGGCGACCCGGATGGGCTGGCTGCCGAGCTACCCGACCTTCGACCGCAACCCGCTCGACCTCGCGGACGCCGCCGCGGCGGAAGGGGTCCCGGCCGCGGACTACGTCGTCCGCGAGCTGCGCGAGCGCCGGCTGCGGTTCGCGTGCGAGGACCCGGGCGCCCCGGAGAACTTCCCCCGGGTGCTCACCGTGTGGCGGGCCAACCTGCTCGGCTCGTCGTCGAAGGGCAACGAGTACTTCCTCAAGCACCTGCTCGGCACCGACGCCTCGCTGCGCGCGCAGGAGTCGCCGCCCGAGCGCCGTCCGGTCGAGGTGACGTGGCGGGACGAGGCCGCCGAGGGCAAGCTCGACCTGCTCGTGAGCCTGGACTTCCGGATGACGAGCACCGGCCTGTTCAGCGACGTCCTGCTCCCGGCCGCGACCTGGTACGAGAAGCACGACCTGTCGAGCACGGACATGCACCCGTTCGTCCACGCGTTCACGCCCGCCATCGCGCCGCCGTGGGAGACCCGGAGCGACTACGACACGTTCACCTCGCTCGCCCACGAGTTCTCCCGGCTCGCCGGGCCCCGGCTCGGCGTCCGGACGGACGTCGTCGCCGCCCCGCTCCAGCACGACTCGCCGGGCGAGACCGCGCAGCCGCACGGCCTCGTCCTGGACTGGTCGCGCGGCGAGTGCGAGCCGGTCCCCGGCGTGACGATGCCGACGATCGTCGCCGTCGAGCGCGACTACGGCGCCGTCGGCGCGATGATGACCGCGCTCGGCCCGAACGTCGAGAACCTCGGCACCGTCGTCAAGGGCATCCCGATCAAGCCCGCTGAGGAGGTCGGGCTGCTGCGCCGGGTCAACGGCCCGGCGCGGGTGCCGGACGGCGTCCGCGCCCCGGAACGGTTCGCCGACCGGCCGTCGCTCGCGACCGCCGCGATGGCCTGCGAGGCGATCCTCGCCCTCTCCGGCACGACGAACGGGCGGATCGCGACGGAGGGCTTCCGCTGGCTCGAGGCCCGCACCGGCCGCCGGCTCGCGGACCTCGCCGAGGACAACGAGGGCAAGCGGGTGACGTTCGCGGACACCCAGGCCCGCCCGGTGCCCGTCATCACCTCGCACGAGTGGTCCGGCTCCGAGCACGGCGGCCGCCGCTACTCGCCGTTCACCGTCAACGTCGAGCGGAAGAAGCCCTGGCACACCCTCACCGGGCGGCAGCACTTCTTCCTCGACCACGCGTGGATGGCCGAGCTCGGCGAGCAGCTGCCGACGTACCGGCCCCCGCTCAACATGCACCGGCTCTTCGGCGACCCGACGCTCGATGCCACCGACGCCGGCGGCCAC
Source organism: Actinomycetota bacterium (assembly GCA_016213575.1). Taxonomy (GTDB): domain Bacteria; phylum Actinomycetota; class Actinomycetes; order Actinomycetales; family Kineosporiaceae; genus R-H-3. Next base: position 1,613 of record JACRAB010000088.1, on the reverse strand, counting down.
GCCCAGGTGACGGTCCGGTACCTCACGCCGCACTCGAAGTGGTCGATCCACTCCGAGTACCAGGACAACCTCTTCATGCTCAGCCTGTCCCGGGGCGGGCCGGAGATCTGGATGAGCGCGCAGGACGCCGCCACCATCGGGGTCAAGGACAACGAGTGGGTCGAGGCGGTCAACCGCAACGGCGTCGTCGTCGCCCGGGCCTGCGTCTCGCACCGGATGCCCGAGGGCACCGTGTACATGTACCACGCCAAGGACCGCACGGTGGACGTCCCGCGGAGCGAGGTCTCGGGCAGGCGCGGCGGCATCCACAACTCCCTGACCCGGCTGCTCATCAAGCCGACCCACCTCATCGGCGGGTACGCGCAGCTGTCCTACGGCTTCAACTACTACGGGCCCACCGGCAACCAGCGCGACGAGATCACCGTCGTCCGGCGCCGCTCCCAGGACGTGGAGTACTGACATGCGGGTCATGGCCCAGACCGCGATGGTCATGAACCTCGACAAGTGCATCGGGTGCCACACGTGCTCGGTGACGTGCAAGCAGGCGTGGACCAACCGCGCCGGCGTCGAGTACGTGTGGTTCAACAACGTCGAGACCCGCCCTGGCCAGGGCTACCCGCGGCGCTGGCAGGACCAGGAACGCTGGAAGGGCGGCTGGACCCTCGACCGGCGCGGACGGCTGCAGCTGAAGAGCGGCGGCCGGCTCAAGCGGCTGCTGTCGATCTTCGGCAACCCGCAGATGCCGACGCTCGACGACTACTACGAGCCCTGGACGTACGACTACGACATGCTCCTGTCCGCCCCCGCGCAGGAGCACACCCCGGTCGCCCGGCCGCAGTCGCTCATCACCGGTCGCCCGATGAAGATCGAGTGGGGCTCGAACTGGGACGACGACCTCGGCGGTGCCCCGGAGCACGGGCCGTCCGACCCGGTCGTGCAGAAGCTCGAGGAGACCCAGCCGCTGGAGAAGCGGATCCGCATGGAGTTCGAGAAGACCTTCATGTTCTACCTGCCGCGGATCTGCGAGCACTGCCTCAACCCGTCGTGCGTCGCGGCGTGCCCGAGCGGGGCGATGTACAAGCGCTCCGAGGACGGCATCGTCCTCGTCGACCAGGACCGCTGCCGCGGCTGGCGGATGTGCGTGTCGAACTGCCCGTACAAGAAGGTCTACTTCAACCACCGAACCGGCAAGGCCGAGAAGTGCACGCTCTGCTACCCGCGCCTCGAGGTCGGCCTGCCGACGGTGTGCTCGGAGACCTGCGTGGGCAGACTGCGCTACCTCGGCGTCATCCTCTACGACGCCGACAAGGTCGCCGCGGCCGCGGCGACCCCCGACCCGCAGGACCTCTACGAGGCGCAGCTGGACCTGCTCCTCGACCCGGACGACCCCGAGGTCGTCCGCGGCGCGGAACGCGAAGGCATCCCGCGGGACTGGATCGAGGCCGCCCAGCGGTCCCCGGTCTTCGCGCTCATCAAGGAGTTCCGGGTCGCGCTCCCGCTGCACCCGGAGTACCGGACGATGCCGAGGTAGCGCAGGCGTCCGACGCAGGTCTCCGAGCACACCGTCGGCAGGCCGACCTCGATGCGCGGGTAGCAGAACGTGCACTTCTCGG
>JACRAB010000499.1 GCA_016213575.1 Actinomycetota bacterium | reverse complement strand
CGCCGCGGCGGCCCGCCGGGACGGTATCAACGTTGGCAACATCAAGATCGCCTGCTTCGTCATCGGCTCGCTGCTCGCCGCGATCGGCGGCATCCTCATCGCCTCGCGCGACAACTCGGTGTCCCCGACGAGCGGCGGGTCCTCGACGCTGCTCCTCTCGGTCGCCGCGGCCGTCATCGGCGGCACGTCGCTGTTCGGCGGCAAGGGCCGGATCATCGACGCCGTCATCGGCGGTCTCGTCATCGGCGTCATCTACAACGGCCTGCCGCTCATCACGCAGCAGGCCGGGATCCAGTTCGTCGTCACCGCGGGCGTCCTGCTCCTCGCGGCGAGCGTCGACGCGATCGCCCGTCGCCGGTCGGCCGCGACCGGGCGGTAGCGGGACCGGACCGTCGGACCGAGCCCGTCCGGCGGGTGCACACGCACCCGCCGGACGGGCCCACGCCGGTGCCCGCACGCCCCGTCCGCGCCCGACGCAGCGTCGCCACGGCACCGATCGGACAGGAGGGTGCATCACCCATGCCCCCGAAGTCGCGCACGTCCGCAGCCGCCAAGGGCGGGACCCAGGAGGACGTCCGGCGGCACAACCTCGGCACCGTCCTGCAGCACCTGCACCTCGCGGGTCCGCTGACCCGGGCCGAGCTGACGGCCCGGATGGGCCTGAACCGCAGCACCATCGCCGCACTCGTCTCCGAGCTCGTCGTGCTCGGCGCCGTCCGTGAGGAGCGCCCCGCGGGCTCCCAGACCGGCGCCGGCCGGCCGTCCCTCGTCGTCCGCCCGGCCGACGACCACCTCCAGGTGCTCGCCGCCGACGTCGGCGTCGACCGGGTCGTCGTCGCCCTCGTCGGGCTCGGCGGGCGCGTCGTCGCGCGTCGACGCCGGCGGCTCACGAGCGGCAGCCCGGCGTCCGTGGCCTCGCTCATCCGCCGTCTCGTCGACGCCGTCCTCAGCGACCCGGCGGCGGGCGAGCACATCCTCGGCCTCGGGGTCTCCGTCCCCGGCGTCATCCGGCACTCCGACGGCTGCGTCCGGTTCGCGCCGAACCTCGGCTGGGTCGACGCGCCCTTCGGCGACCTGCTCACCCAGCAGCTCGACGGCCTGCCGGTGAGCGTCGGCAACGACGCCGACCTCGGCATCCTCGCCGAGCACCGCCGCGGCGCCGCCCGCGGCTACGACGACGTCGTCTTCATCGCCGGCGAGGTCGGTGTCGGCGGCGGCCTCATCGTCGGGGGAGCGCCGCTCGTCGGGGCCGGCGGCTACGCCGGTGAGCTCGGGCACGTCCTCGTGCACCCGCAGGGCCGGCCCTGCCGGTGCGGGGCGCGCGGCTGCTGGGAGACCGAGATCGGTGGCCCGGCCATCGCCCGCGCGCTCGGGCTCGGCAGCGTGACGACCGAGGACCTCGTCGACGCGATGCGCCGCGCCGCCGCCGAGGGCAGCACGGCGCTCGACGGCGTCGCCCACCACGTCGGCCTCGGGCTGGCGACGATCGTCAACATCATCAACCCCCGGCTGGTCATCATCGGCGGGCTGCTCCGGGAGCTGTTCCCGTCGAACGCGGCCGCCGTCCGGGCGTCCCTCGACGCGGCGGCCCTCGCCGCGACCGCCGAGCAGGTGACCCTCGTGACGCCCGAGCTCGGCGGGGACGCCGTCCTTGTCGGGGCGTCCGAGCTCGCCTGGCAGGACGTCCTCGACGACCCCGCGGGCACCCTGCGCCGCAACCGCCGGCTGGCGCCGACGCGGACGATCTCCGCCACGATGTCCGCGGCGGTGACGGCGTCGTGACCGTCCCGCCGGGCTGGCCGGCCGACGTCCGGCCGCCCGGCTCGCCGGACTGGGAGCGGTCCGCGGTGGCCTGGCTGCTCGACCTCTGCCCGCCGGACTACCGCGGCTACCCGGTGCTCGTCCGCCGCCCGGTCGCGCTCGCCTGGGTCGCCGTCCGGCACGTCGAGGCGGCGCTCGAGGGCGCCCGGCGGGCGCTCGCCGGGGTCCGGACGGCGCTCTCGGACGCCGTCGAGCCGCAGGCGCTCGCGGCGCTCGTCGAGGCGCTCGAGACCGAGGTCGCCCGGCTTCTCGGGACCTCCCGCGCGGTCGGCCTCGTCGAGGAGGCGCTGCGCGGACGGCGGCACGTCCCGCGGCTGTGACCCTCGGCTGCGGCCGTCGGGCCGTCATGTGGAGACCGGGTGGAAGTCCGCACGGATGTGACGCAAAAGCCCGGCTCCACCGGGCCGGGACGGCGGGCCGGACCTAGACTCGAACCCGCCCGACGGTCCGCTCCCTGCCGGCCGTGGGCCGAGGAGGAGCTGTCCGATGGTGTCGCTCGACGCCCTGCACGACCCCGCCGACCTGCGCCGGCTGACGGTCCCCGAGCTCGAGGACCTCGCCTCCCAGATCCGGGAGTTCCTCGTCGCCGAGGTCTCGAAGACCGGCGGCCACCTCGGCCCGAACCTGGGTGTCGTGGAGCTGACGATCGCCCTGCACCGGGTGTTCTCCAGCCCCTGGGACTCGATCGTCCTCGACACCGGGCACCAGTCGTACGTGCACAAGATCCTCACCGGCCGGCAGGACTTCTCCGGGCTGCGCCGCCGCGGGGGCCTGTCCGGGTACCCGAGCCGGGCCGAGTCCCCGCACGACATCGTCGAGAACTCGCACGCCTCGACCGCGCTGTCCTGGGCCGACGGGATCGCCAAGGCGCACGAGCTGCGCGGCGAGACCGACCGGCACGTCGTCGCCGTCATCGGGGACGGCGCCCTCACCGGCGGGATGGCCTGGGAGGCCCTCAACAACATCGCGGCCGGCACCGACCGCAACCTCGTCGTCGTCGTCAACGACAACGAGCGCTCCTACGCCCCGACGATCGGCGGCCTCGCGCACCACCTGGCGACGCTGCGGACGACCGGCGGCTACGAGCGCTTCCTCGACTGGGGCAAGAACACCCTGCAGCGCAGCGGCCTGCCCGGCCGGCTCGCGTACGAGGCGCTCCACGGCGTCAAGAAGGGCGTCAAGGACGTCGTCGCCCCGCAGGGGATGTTCGAGGACCTCGGCATCAAGTACGTCGGGCCGGTCGACGGTCACGACGTCGCCGAGCTCGAGCACGCCCTGAACCGGGCCAAGGCGTTCGGCGGGCCGGTCATCGTCCACGTCATCACCCGCAAGGGCAACGGCTACGCGCCCGCGGAGAACGACGAGGCGGACCGTTTCCACGCGACCGGCATCATCGACCCGCTCACCGGGCGGCCGCGCTCGGTCGCCCGTGACTCCTGGACCGGCGTCTTCGCCGACGCCATGGTCGAGGTCGGCGGCCGGCGCAAGGACGTCGTCGGGATCACGGCGGCCATGCTCATCCCGGTCGGGCTGCACCGGTTCGCCGAGCGCTTCCCGGAGCGGGTCTTCGACGTCGGCATCGCCGAGCAGCACGCCGTGACGAGCGCGGCGGGGATGGCCTACGCCGGGCTGCACCCGGTCGTCGCCGTCTACGCGACGTTCGTCAACCGGGCCTTCGACCAGGTCCTCATGGACGTCGCCCTGCACAAGGCGGGGGTGACCTTCGTGCTCGACCGGGCCGGGATCACCGGCGACGACGGGGCGAGCCACAACGGCATGTGGGACCTGTCGCTGCTGCGGATCGTCCCCGGCATCCGGATCGCCGCGCCGCGCGACGCGGTGCCGCTGCGCGCCGAGCTCGACGAGGCGCTCGCCGTCGACGACGCCCCGACCGTCGTCCGGTTCCCCAAGGGCGCGCTGCCGCCCGAGCTGCCCGCCGTGCGCCGCGCGGGCCACGCCGACGTCCTGCGGGAGCCGTTGCGCGGCAACGGGTCGCAGGCCCCGGACGGCGTGGAGCCGGTGACCGTCGTGCTCGTCGTCTCCGTCGGCGCGCTCGCCGGCCTGAGCCTGGAGGTGGCCGACCGGCTCGAGGCGCAGGGCGTCGAGGTCACGGTCGTCGACCCGCGCTGGGTCGCCCCCGTCGACGACGCCCTCGTCGACCTCGCGCGCGGGCACCGGCTCGTCGTCGTCGTCGAGGACGGGCTCAAGACCGGCGGCGTCGGCAGCGCGGTCCGGGACCGGCTCGCCGACGAGGGCCTCCTGACCCCGACGCTCACCTTCGCCGTCCCGTCGCGGTTCCTCGACCACGGCACCCGCGCCCAGGTGCTCGAGGAGGTCGGCCTCACCCCGCAGGAGATCTCCCGCCGGGTCGTCGAGACCGTCGCCCGGCTCCAGGCCGCGGTCGGGGCCGGGGTCGACGTGGACGTCGAGCCCTGATCCGGCCGCCCGGCCCGTCGCGGGTGGCATGATCCCGGTCGACCGCCGACCGAGGACGTGACATGAGCGAGCAGCAGGGGGAGGGCGTCCCCGAACCGCCCCGGCCCGACGCCGGGCCGCCGGCGTACGGGACGCCGCCGCCGTACGGCCCGCCGCCTGGGTCGCCCGGGTACGGCCCGCCGGGCTACGGACCGCCCGGGTCCGGGTACGGTCCGCCGTACGGCTACGCCCAGTACGGCTACGCGCAGTACGGCCCGCAGTACGGGTACGGCGTGCCGTACGGGGTGTGGCAGCGCTCGCCCGAGGCGACGTCCCTGCGGACGCAGGCGATCGTCGGGCTCGTCGTCAGCGCCGTCCTCGTGCTCCTGTGCTGCTCGCCGCTGCTCATCGCGTCGGCGATCACGGCGGGGATCGCCCTGGGCCGGGTCGACCAGGACCTCGACTCCGCGCGGCGGCTCGTCCGCTGGACCTGGGGGCTCGTCATCGCCTCGGTCGTGCTCATGGTCGTCCTGCTCGCCGTCCTCATCGGCGCCGGGGCGTTCAGCGCCGGCGGCGCCGCCGGCGCCTGACCGGTCAGCCGTCGGCGCGGTGCCGTCCGGGCCGTCGCTCCCGGCCCGCCTCGGG
>JACRAB010000078.1 GCA_016213575.1 Actinomycetota bacterium | reverse complement strand
GGCTGGGGCTCCGGCGGCTTCGACTCGTGGCGCGGCGTCCGGGCCGTGAGCGTCGACTACGAGCTCGCGGCGCCGGGGCCGACGACCCCGCCGCTGCGCCGGGTCGTCGGGCTGCCGCTGTTCTGCTCGGGCGGCGACGGCGGGTGCACGCGGCTCGTGCCCGGGGTCCGGGTGCGGACGACGTTCGTCACGGACGCGGACGACGGGGCGGTGACGACGGTGGAGTCCCGCTGGCCGGCGTCCACGGCGGACGGGGTCGGGCTCATCCCGGAGCCGCTGCGCACCGAGCACCGGACCGTGCTCATCGACGTCGTCCGCCGGACGGCGGGGGCGTCTACCGGGGCCTGACGGGCGGCGCCCTATCCTGCGTCGGTGACCGACGTCTCGGAGATCTTCGACGCAGCCGCCTGGGACGTCGTCCCCGGCTTCGACTTCACCGACATCACCTACCACCGGTGCCGCCTCGACGGGGCGGCCCGCGGGACGGTCCGGATCGCGTTCGACCGCCCCGAGGTGCGCAACGCCTTCCGGCCGCACACCGTCGACGAGCTGTACCGGGCGCTCGACCACGCCCGGATGACCCCGGACGTCGGCTGCGTCCTGCTCACCGGCAACGGCCCGAGCCCGAAGGACGGCGGCCGGGCGTTCTGCTCCGGCGGCGACCAGCGGATCCGCGGCAAGTCCGGGTACCAGTACACGACCGTCGACCCCACGACCGGCCGCCCTGGTGACACGGTCGAGTCGGTCGACGAGGCCCGGGTCAAGGCGGCCGGCGGCCGGCTGCACATCCTCGAGGTGCAACGGCTCATCCGGACCATGCCGAAGGTCGTCGTCGCGGTCGTCAACGGCTGGGCCGCCGGCGGCGGGCACTCGCTGCACGTCGTGGCCGACCTGACGATCGCGTCACGGGAGCACGCACGGTTCAAGCAGACCGACGCGGACGTCGGCTCGTTCGACGCCGGCTACGGCTCGGCGTACCTCGCGAAGATGGTCGGCCAGAAGTTCGCCCGGGAGATCTTCTTCCTCGGCCGTGCGTACAGCGCCGAGGACATGCACCGGATGGGCGCCGTGAACCTCGTCGCCGACCACGCCGACCTGGAGAAGGTCGCCCTCGAGGTCGCCGCCGAGATCAACGGCAAGTCCCCGACCGCGCAGCGGATGCTGAAGTTCGCCTTCAACCTCGTCGACGACGGGCTCGTCGGCCAGCAGGTCTTCGCCGGCGAGGCGACCCGGCTGGCGTACATGACCGACGAGGCGGTCGAGGGCCGGGACTCGTTCCTGGAGAAGCGGGCGCCCGACTGGAGCCCGTACCCCTGGTACTACTGACCGGGTTGTTCCCACCCCTGGCCGGGACACCGAACCACCGCTGACCTGCGGCGATCCCTGCCGTTGATCGACGTCGCCTGACACTCGTCGAGGTTCGGATGTGCCCCTGATGTGCCCCGGCCATCAGACCGGCGAGGACTGTCAGCCGGGCAAGCGACCTTGGACCGCTCCAGCCGGATCGTCACATCTGCAGCGTCCCTGCGACAGGCTCGGCGAGTGAGGGTCTGGTGCCCATCACGACGAGCGCGCCGGCAGGCAGGAACGACAGCAGGAACGCGACGTCAGACACGGCGAGCGGCACGACGACCGCCGCGGTCACGCCCGTGAGAACACCGCCGACAACCCCCGCCAGGGGCCACCTGTACGCCGTCCGTCGCCGCCAGATGCCGAGCGCGAGGGCGGTCCCGCTCATGAGGGGCCAGAAGCCGAGAGGTACGACGCCGAAGACGAAGTGGACCGTCAACGCGATCACGAAGATCGACCAGAACCAGAGCCATGGACTCTTCACGAGCGCCCCAGCGGTCCGCACGTTCATGATCGATCACCCGTTCATCAGGACGCCACGGAAGGGCGCCCACGAATCATGTCCGATGCTCGCTGGGCTGTGAAGGCATACGGCCTCCGTCACCACACCGTCGCGGTGACGCCGCGCGTACGCGTCGACGACGGTGGCCCCGGTGCCTGCGGGGAAACGTGAACGGCGTTCTGCCGTTGCGATCTCCCCGCAGACGCGGTGTGCGCGTCACCCCTCGCGCAGGCGGGCGAGGCATCGCGAGCATGCCGGTTCGGCGCCTTCGAAGAGGTCGATGTGGAGGACCGCGGTGACGTCACCGTGCACGAGGCCGCACAGGGTCCTGTCGTCGTCGAACCGCGACAGGTGCACGTCGGCGCGCGTCCCGTCGGGCACGGTGACCTGCACGGCGGCGGCAAGGTCGGCGGCGGACGCCCTCCGGATCTCGACGACCAACGTGGGGAAGTGCCCGAGCGTCCGAGCCATCCGACGGGCGACGTATCTCGCCTGCCAGCGCCACCGGACGACGACCGGAGCGTAGGCATGCGGCTCGTCACCGACGGTCCACGTCGACTGCACGCACCACGCCACCCACCCATGCTGCCCGGCCATTCCGGCCCACGTCACCGACACGGGCGACCCGCCACAACGGGGTGACTTCGACGGCGCTGCGCCCGAGAAGTCACCCCGCTGCCGGAGAATCCCAGGTGACGTCCGCGAGCGGCGGCGGCAGGATGGCCCGGTGACGCCGCATCCCGCTCCCGGGCTCGGCGCGGCCGACCGCGCGCAGGTCGACGACGTCGTGGACGCCGTCCGGCGGGTGCTCGGCGGGGACCTCGTCGGGGTGTACCTCTACGGCTCCGCGACGTCGTCCGGGCTGCGGCCGGAGAGCGACGTCGACCTGCTGGCCGTCGTCCGGTCGCCGCTGGGGCCTCGGGTCAGGCCTCTGCTCGACGCGGTGCTGGCCCGGTCGGGGCGGCGGCACGGGCTGCGACCGGTCGAGCTCACCGTCGTCGTGGCCGACCGGGTGCGGCCGTGGCGCTACCCGCCACCGCGCGAGCTGCAGTACGGCGAGTGGCTCCGGTCGGGGCTCGAGGCGTACGACCCGGCGGCGGGCGGGCCGGCGCCGTGGGGCGGGCCGGTCGACCCCGACCTCGCCTGCCTGCTCACCCACGTGCTCCTCGACGGGGTCGTGCTCGTCGGGCCGCCCGCGGAGCAGGTGCTCGACCCGGTGCCGCCGGCCGACCTGCGGCACGCGGTCGCCGACGGCGCGCCAGGACTGCTCGCCGACCTCGAGGACGACACCCGCAACGTCCTGCTGACCCTCGCCCGGATCCTCGCGACGCTGCACACCGACCGGATCTGGTCGAAGGACGGCGCGGCCGCGCAGGTCGCGGGCGACATCCCCGCCGACCTGCGGCCGCTCCTCGAGCTCGCGGCCGCTGCTTACCGAGGCGAGGCGGACGACGACTGGGCGCCGCTGCTGGACGACGCCGAACGGCTCGCAGGCCACCTCGCCGGCCTCGTCGGGACGGCGCAGGCCGGGGCCCGCTGACGCGCGCGGCCGCCCGGCCTGCTCTGCCGACCTGACGCGGTCGGTCCGGTCGAGTCAGTCGATCGAGTAGCCCCAGTGCCCCTGGTACGTCCGGCCGCCCGCGACGTTGAGCCTGTCGGCCTCGATCTCCGAGCTGCCGACGCCGGAGGGACCGGTCGTCCGCCCGGGCAGGAGCACGGTGAGGCCGGCCTCGGAGACCGCGCCGAGGGTCTCGCCGGGGACGCCGATGAGCAGGTCGTCGACGCCGGTGTTGCGGATCCCCGCGCCGGACACCGCGAACCCGAAGCCGTCGCCGCTCTCCGGGCCGCCGGCGACGCCCACCGAGGCCTGGCTGATCCGCGCCCCGCCGTAGGCGCCGACCGTCGCGCCGGCCGCCGACCCGCGGAGCACGGTCACCGACCCGGCCCCGACGACCGCCCCGATGTCGTCGCCCGGGGTGCCGATCGCGACGTCCCCGAAGGAGTCCCAGTCGAGGTCGGCGACCGCGATCGAGAAGCCGAAGTTGTCCGCGACGCCGGCGGCGCCGTCGACCCCGGCCGTGCTCTGGCTGAAGGCCTGCGCGCCCGCGACCCCGACGACGTGGGTCGTGCCGTCGCTGAGCAGGATCGTCACCGCGCCGCGGCCGACGTTCTCGCCCGGGGCGCCGATGAGCACGTCCGGTGCGCCGTCCCCGGTGATGTCCCCGAGGGTGACCGTCTCACCGAAGGAGTCGTCGGTCTCGCTCGCACCCGGCACGCCCGGGGTGCTCTGGCTCCACCCGGTCCCCGCGGTGACGCCGACACCGGTGGCGCTACCCGGCAGGAGGGTGACGAGGCCGCTGCCGTTCTCGCCCGGGGCGCCGACGACGAGGTCGTCGACGCCGTCGCCGGTGACGTCGCCCGCCGCGACGGCGTAGCCGAACGCGTCGCCGTCCTCCGCCGCGCCGGGCACGGCGGCGTCGTCCTGGTCGAGGACGACGTCGGCGCGGGTGCTGCGCCCGACGCCCGTCGTGGCGCCGTAGAAGACGGCGACGGCGCCCTGGTCGGTGCCGCCCGGCACCTCGACGACGTCGAACGGGGCGCCGACGGCGAGGTCCTCGACCCCGTCGTCGTCGAAGTCGCCGACGGCGATCGAGGCGCCGAACTGCTCGCCGACGCGGGCCTGCCCGGCACTGACGCTGTCCTGGCTGAGGAACTGGGCGCCGGTCGTCCGCAGCCCGGTGCCCGGCGAGCCGTAGAGCACCGTCACAGAACCGACCCGGCGGTTGTTGCCCGGGGCACCGATCGCGAGGTCCGCGCAGCCGTCGTCGTTGAGGTCGCCGGCCGTCACGGTCGCACCGAAGCCGTCGCCCGCGGCGTCGACGCCCGGCACACCGCCGACACCCTGCGCGAAGACCTGGTCGTCCGGCGCGTCCCCGGAGCCGGTGAAGGTCGGGCCGGACGCCGTCCCGTAGAAGACGTGGACCTTGCCGCCGTGGGTCGCGCCGCCGTCCACCTCGCCGACCGCGAAGTCCGCGAAGCCGTCGCCGTTGAAGTCCTGGGGCGTCCCGGCGCACGAGGCGACGACGGCACCCGCGGGGCCGGCGGCCACGAGCAGGGCGGCCGGGAGCAGGAGCGACGCCAGTGCGGCCCCGGTGCGACGGCGGCGGAGCAGGGACCTCGGTGCCATGGGTGACCTCGTGGGACGGAGGGCACCGGCGCGGCACCCCGGGACCGCCATCATGGCGGCCCCGGGGTGTCTACACAGAGGAATCAGGAATGCACGGTGTGTCACATTCCCGGATCCGGGTGGAGCGTCAGTCGATCGACCAGCCCCAGCGGCCCTCCGCCGTCCGGGCACCGGCGACGTTCGCCGTCCCGGCCTCGATCGTGTCGCTCCCCGTCCCCGACGGCCCGGTGGCCGTCGCGGTGAGCACGACCGCGGAGCCGGCCCGGAGCACGCCGCTGATGCTCTCGCCCGGGGAGCTGATGACGAGGTTCTCCGTCGCCGCCCCCTGCACGGCGGCACCGGTGACGGCGAACCCGAACAGGTCGCCCTTCTCCGGGGATCCGGCGACACCCACGGTGTCCTGGGTGATCCGGACGCCGCCGAACCCGGCGGTCGTCATGCCGGTCGCCGAGCCGCGCATGACCGACACCGAACCGGCCTCCGCCGTCGGCGCCACGGCGTCGTACGGGGTGCCGATGACGACGTCGCCGAACGCGTCGCCGTCGAGCTTCGCCACGGCCACCGCGGCACCGAAGAAGTCGCCGTCCCCGGGGACGCCGTCGACGCCCGTGACCGCCTGCGAGACGCTCTGCGCGCCGGTCGTCGTGAGCTTCTTCGTCACCGGGTCGCTGTAGATCACCTGGACGATCCCGCGCGCGTTGTCCTCGCCGGGGACGCCAGTGACGAGGTCCGGGGCGCCGTCGCCGTTCACGTCGCCCGTCGTCACGTAGTAGCCGAAGTTGTCGAAGTCCTCCGGCGCCCCGGGGACGCCGACGCTGTCCTGGCTGAAGGTGAGGCCGGCCGTCGCACCGACCCCGGTCGGGCTGCCGGGCAGCACCTGGACGATGCCCGCCCCGAGGTTCTCGCCGGGCACCCCGACGACGACGTCGGAGATGCCGTCCGCGGTGACGTCGTCCGCGCCGATGATGAAGCCGAAGGCGTCGCCGTCCTCCGCCGTGCCGGGCACCGAGGCGAGGTTCTGGTGGTGGATCGAGGCCGGCCGGGTGCCCTTGTTGACGCCGGCCGTCGAGCCGTAGAGCACGACGACGGCGCCGCGCTCGGTGCCGGTGCCGACGGTGTCGAACGGGGCCGCTGCGGCGAGGTCGGTGACGCCGTCGCCGTCGAAGTCGCCGACGGACAGGCCGGCTCCGAAGTTCTCGTCGACCGCGGCCTCACCGGCACCCACGACGTCCTCGGTGAAGAACTGCGACCCGGTGCCCGTGAGGCCGGTGATCGAGCCGTAGAGGACGGCGACGGCGCCTCTGCCGGAGGCGTTGCCCGGCAGGCCGACCGCGACGTCGGCGCAGCCGTCGTCGTTGAGGTCGCCCATCTGCACGGTGGCGCCGAACGCGTCACCCTTGGAGTCGACCCCGGCGATGCCCCCGACCCCCTGCGCGAAGATCTGGTCGTCGGGCGCGTCGCCGGTCGCGACCGTCGCCGGGCCGTTCGCCGTGCCGTAGAAGACGTGCAGGCGGCCGCCGCCCGTCGCGCCCCCCCGCAGCTCTCCGATCACGATGTCGGCGAAGCCGTCGCCGTTGATGTCCTGCGGCTTGCCGGAGCAGGCGGTCACGACGGCCTGCGCGGGCCCGGTCGACACGAGCAGTGCGGCGGCGGGGAGCAGCAGTGCGGCGACGGTCGCTTCGGCGCGACGACGCCGGGAGTGGCGGTTGAGGGCCATGTCATCCCTTGCGGTGGCGGAGGGCGCCCGTGACGCCCAGGGGCCGCCCATCATGGCGGAGCGTGATCGTCACAGGAAGCGGATCGGGGCGGTCATACGGTGGGTGACAGAGATTTAGGGTTCGCGCCGGGCCCCAACGGGTGAACAGGTGCCGCACCGCATCGCGCCGGTCACGGAACGAGATCATCCCTCCACGCCCGATCCGGCCCCGCAGACCCGCCGATGCTCACGTCCGGTACCGATCCGAGACCGTCCCGACCCCCGTTCTGGTACCTGCGACGAGCATCATGGGCACGGGAGGGATCATGAGGCGACTGGTGCGGCTCGGGTTGCTGGTGGCGGTCGCGGCGGCGGGGCTGGGGCTGTTCGCGCCGACGACGGCGGTGGCCTCGTGCGCGGGGCCGTCGATCACGGTGCCGGGGCCGACGGCCTCCCCGACCTCGCTGCCGGACAGCGACGTCCCCGTGCCCGTCGTCCGGCTCGAGCCGGGCGCCACGGTGACGGTCACCGGCAAGTACTTCTTCGCCGGGTGCGACGACGAGGGCTCGGTGACGGTCTACGGGCCGGGGTGCGAGCGCGCGGACCCGCCGACGCCGTCGGTCCCGCTGCGGGACGTCGCCCTCGAGCTGACGTGGAACGGGCGCACCTTCCCGCTCGGCACGGCCGACGCCGGCGGCGAGGAGACCGGCTTCGCCACGAGCTGGACCTTCACCGTGCCCGAGGACCTCGTCCCCGGCGTCGCGACCGGGATCCTCACGACGTCGGCGCCGCTCGGGCAGGTCTGGGGCGTCGAGGTCGTCGAGGACGCGGGCCGGGAACTCGGGTGAGGTCGCACCGCACCGGCCCGTAGGGTCGTCGTCCGTGGTCGACTACCGGACGGCGACCGCGGCGGACGTCGCGGCGGTCCTCGCGTTCTGGGCGGGGGCGGCCGAGAACGCCGACCGCCCGACCGACAGCGGGGACGCCGTCCGCGCCCTGCTCGCCCGGGACCCCGACGCGTTGCTGCTCGCCGTCGAGCCGGACGGCGCGGCGCTGCCCGGGGAGCGCATCGTCGGCACCGTCGTCGCGGGCTGGGACGGCTGGCGGGCCCACCTCTACCGGCTCGCCGTCGCCCCCGACCGCCGCGGGCAGGGGATCGCCCGCTCCCTCGTCACCCGCGCGCAGTCACGGTTCGCCGCGTTCGGTGCGGGCCGGGCCGATGCGATGGTGCTCGACGGCAACGACTCCGGCGGTGCCGCGTGGGCGGCGCTCGGCTACACCCGGCAGCACTCCTGGAGCCGCTGGGTGCGACCGCTCGACGGACCGACCGACTGACTGACTGACTGACCGGTGGACCGGTTGATCGACCGAGCCGGCGGCCCGGTCAGGACGCGAGCACCGCCGCGAGCGCGAGCACCGCGGGGACGGTCTGGATGAACACGATCCGCCGGCTCGCCGTGAGCGAGCCGTAGACGCCCGCGACGGCCACGCAGAGCAGGAAGAAGATCGTCACCTCGCGGCCGGTGGGGTCGGCGGCGAACAGGCCCCAGAACAGGCCCGCCGCGAGGAAGCCGTTGTAGAGGCCCTGGTTGCCGGCCATGACCGCCGTCGCCTCGGCCATCTCCTCGGTGAGCCCGAACGAGGCCCGGGTGCGCGGCGTGCGCCACAGGAACATCTCCATGACGAGGATGTAGACGTGGAGCAGGGCGATGAGGGCGACGAGGACGTTCGCGACGGTCGACACGGCCGCCGTTCTAGCAGTGCGCGGCCCGCGGGCGCCAGTTCCGGCCCCGGGGTCCGGACGTCAGTGCGTGAGCGTCACCTTCGAGAGCCCGGCCGGGGCGTCGGGGTCCAGGCCGAGGCACCGGGCCAGGGCGAGCGCGACCTGCTGCAGCCGGACCGTCGCGGCGACCGCCCCGGCCGCCTCGGACAGCCCCGCGGGCAGCGGCAGGTCGTCGTCCGCGCGCGGTGAGCAGCCCAGCGTGAACGCGGCGAGCGGGGCGACCCGCGCCGCGAGGTCGGCGGCGTCCGGGCCGACCGGGCCGCCGACGTCGACGGTGCACACCGCGGTCCGGTCGCCGACGGCACGGATCGGCCCGTGGAGCAGGTCCGCGACCGACACCCCGTCCGACACCAGGCCGGTCGTCTCACGCACCTTGAGCGCCCCCTCCATCGCCGCCGCCATCGCCGGGCCGCGGCCCGCGACGACGAGATGGTCGACCTCGCCGAGCACCTGCGCGACCCGGGCGGCCGGACCGTCGTCCCCGAGGACGGCCTCGACCCCGGCGACGAGCCCGGTCAGGTCGGCGGACGCCGCACCGGGACGGCCGAGCGCGTGCGCCACGATCGCGAGCGCGACCATCTGCGCCGTGACGGTCTTCGTCGCGGGGACGGCCCGCTCCACGCCCGCGCCCGTCGGCAGGAACGCGTCGCACGCAGCCGCGAGCGGGCTCGCCGCGTCGTTCGTCACCGCGAGCGTCCGGGCGCCGCGCTCGCCCGCGGCGCGGGCCGCGGTGACGATCTCCGGGGTCGTGCCGGACTGGCTCAGCGCCACGACGAGGTACCCGCTGTAGTCCATGTCGGCCCGGTACCGGGTGAGGATGCTCGGCGCCGCCATGCTCACGGGGCGGCCGAGGTGCTGCTCGAGGATGTAGCGGCCGTAGTGGGCGGCGTTGTCCGACGAGCCGCGGGCGAGCAGGACGACACCGGCCGGTGCGGCGGGGGCGAGCGCGCGGACCTGGTCGGCGACCTCCTCCCGGCGCGCGAGCAGCGCCTCGAGCACCCGCGGCTGCTCGGCCATCTCCGCGGCCATGAGTGCGCCGCCCGGGGCTGCCGTGCTCACCCTTCCTGCCCGACGGGCACGACCCGCAGGTCGGCGACGACGCCGTAGTGGTCGCTCGCGTGCACACCGCCGACCGGCTCGGTGAACGCCAGCCGGGGCCCGTGCGGGACGCCGAGGCCGCCGTCGACGGGGCCGCGGACGAGGACGTAGTCGATCCGCCGGCCGTGCTCGGAGCTCCTGGCCGCGAACGGGTTCGACGGCGCGTAGGTGCAGCCCTCGCCGTCGCCGCCGTAGCGCCAGGCGTCGGCGTAGCGCACGCCGAGACCGTCGACCGCGCTGAGCCCGGTGAGGAAGCGCACCTCGTCGGACGCCGGCTCGGCGTTGAGGTCGGCGAGGACGACGGGCGGCAGGTCCAGCCAGCCGGGGTCGTCGTCGTCCGGCGGCGACGGGTGCAGGTTTTCGACGCACGCGGCGAGCGCGACGACCTGCCGGACCCGGTCGGCGCTCGCGTCGAGCCGCCACGCGAGATGGGTGACGACGACCGTCATCGGGCCGTGCGGGGTGCCGACGACGGCGTGCAGGAGGGAGCGCGGCTCGTCCCGACGGCCCTCCGGGAGCGGCCGGCATCCGCTGCCGGACAACGGGTACCGGCTCAGCAGCGCGTTGCCGAACCGCCGGGTCACGCCGTCCGGCAGCTCCCGGGTGTGCGAGACGCCGTACACGACGTGCAGGCCGAGCTCGGCGGCGAGGCCGGCCGCCTGGTTCTCGACCGTGCCGTCGGGCCCTTCGAGCTCCTCGACCTCCTGCAGGCCCACGACGTCCGGAGCGAGGGCGCGCAGCCCGGCGAGCACGGCCGCGCGCCGGGCCGGCCAGTCACCGGCCCGGCCCCACAGGTTGAGCGTCACGAACCGCAGGTGCCCGGCGGGCACCGGCCCGTCAGCCACGGACGGCGCCCGCCACGGCATCGGCGATGAACTGCCGGGCGAACAGGAGGAAGACCACGAGCAGGGGGATGATCGCGAGCAGCGAGCCGGCCATGACGACCGCGTAGTCGGTGCTGTGCGCGTTGTTGAGCTGCGAGAGCGCGACCTGCAGCGTGATGTGGTCGGGGTCGACGAGCACGATGAGGGGCCACACGTAGTCGTTCCAGGCCCCCACGAACGTGTAGATCCCGAGGAAGCCGAGACCGGGGCGGATGATCGGCACGCACACCGACAGGTACTGCCGGAAGAAGCCGCAGCCGTCGATCGTCGCGGCGTCGAGCAGCTCGTCCGGGACCGCGCCGGTGATGTACTGCCGCATCCAGAAGATGCCGAAGGCGTTGGCGGCCGAGGGGACGATGAGCGCCTTGAGGCTGCCGAGCCAGCCCAGGTGGATCATCGTGATGAACTGCGGCACCGCGGAGAGCTGGGCGGGCAGCAGGAAGAAGAACAGGAGCAGGCCGAAGAGGAACCGCTTGCCCGGGAAGTCGAACTTGGCGAACGCGAACGCCGCGAGCGAGTCGAAGAAGAGCACGAGCGCGGTGACGCTCACGGCGACGACGACGGTGTTGAGCATCGAGCCGAAGAAGTCGATGCTCGCGAGCACCTCGCGGACGTTCTCGACCAGGTGCGTGCCCGGGGTCAGCGTCGGCGGGTAGGAGTAGAACTCCTTCGTCGTGCTCGTCGCCATGACGACGGTCCAGTAGAACGGGAAGACCATGAGGAGCACGGTGAGCACGAGCGGGACGTGCGCCCAGCGCTCCCGGCTGCGGACCCGCTGGCCCCGGGCGACCTTCGCCCGGGCCGTGGCGGCGGGCCGGCTCGTCGACGTCGTCATCGGTCCTCCTCAGCGGTCCCGGCGGGCGACGAGCCGCCAGTTGACGAGCGAGAACACCGCGACGACCGCGAAGACCCCGTACGCCACGGCCGCGCCGTACCCGAAGTTGTTGTTCGTGAAGGCCTGTTGGTAGAAGTACAGGACCATCGTCAGCCCCGCCTGGCCCGGCCCTCCGGAGTTCGGGTTGGTCGCGGCGTTCGAGGCGAAGAGGACCTGCGGCTCGGTGAAGCTCTGCAGGCCCGTGACCGTCGAGACGACGACGGTGAACAGGATGACCGGTCGCAGCATCGGCACGGTGATCGACCAGAAGATCCGGAACGCACCCGCGCCGTCGATGCGCGCGGCCTCGTAGACGTCGTTCGGGATCGCCTGCATGCCGGCGTAGTAGATGATCGCGTTGTAGCCGACCCACTGCCAGGTCATGAGGGTCGCGATGACGATCTTGATCGTCCAGAACCCGTTGAGCCACTGGACGGCGGGCAGCCCGACGGTCGTCAGCGCGGCGTTGAGGACCCCGTACTGGTTGTTGAAGATCGCCTTGAAGAACAGGGCGATCGCGACGATCGACGTCACGCTCGGCAGGAACAGGACGATCTCGTAGAACGTCCGGAACCGCTTCACGGAGCTGAGCAGGGCCGCCAGCCCGAGGCTCATGAGGAGCATCGGCACCGTCGACATCACCCAGATGACGAGGGTGTTGACGACGGCCAGCCGGAACGTCGCGTCGTCCGCGAGGAAGCGGAACTGCTCGGTGCCCGCGTAGGTCACCGGGCTCAGCCCGTCCCACCGGTGGAAGGCCAGCCACGCGGAGAACGCGACCGGGAAGAGGCCGAACACCGCGAACAGCACGTAGAACGGGCTCACGGCCGCGTACTGCGGCCAGGCACGGCGGACCGCACCACGCCGCGCCGCCGCGCCCGGCACGGGCCGGGCGCGGCGGAAGGAACGGGCGGGTGCGGTCGAGGTCACTTCACGCCCTGGCGCTGCGCGACCTGCTTGGCGGCGGCGACGGCGTCGGCCCAGGCCTTCTCCGGGTCCTTGCCGCCCTCGACCTTGGTGAGCTCGTCGCTGTAGGGCGCGCCGACCGCGCCGTCGGTCACGGCGACGTACTGGGTCGGGACGAGCTTGCCGGCCGGGCCGAAGACCTCGATGGTCTTCTGGCCGCCGAAGAACTCCGACCCCTGGTTGAGCGCCGGCAGCGCCCAGGCGGCCGGGTCGTCGGGGAAGATCTTCGCGTCCTCGAATCTCTTGCCCTGGTTCACGGTCGACAGGATCCAGGCGATGATCTCGAAGGCCTTCGCCGGGTCCTTGGTGGCCGTCGGGATCGTGAGGAACGAGCCGCCGTAGTTCGTCGGCTTGACCGGGTTGTTCGCGACCCGCCACGTCCCCGCGGTGTCCGGGGCACCGGACTCCAGGTCCAGGGCGAACCAGGCGGCACCGAAGACGGCGCCGATCTTGCCGTTGCCGAGGTCCTGCGCCTGGGTCTGCGAGCTGTTCGCATTGAGACCGAGGGTCTGCGCCTTCGTCGCGACCTTCCACGCCTCGTGCAGCTCGTCGCTGTCACCGACGAACGTGTTCTCGGCGCTGACGAACCGCTGCGACGACTGGCCGACGAGGATGCTCCAGACGCTCGCGAGCTGGTCGACCGGGAACGTCGTCGGGACCTTGCCGTGCAGCTGCGTGCCGAGCTCGTAGAAGGCGTCCCAGGTCTTCACGGCGTCGCCGACGGCGGCCGGGTCGGTCGGCAGGCCGGCCTTCTCGAAGAGGTCGGTCCGGTAGAACATCGCCGTGGGGCCGATGTCGATCGGGTAGCCGAGCTGCTTGCCCGTCGCGTCCTGGCCCTCCTTCCACTTCCACTCCAGGCCGGTCGCCTTAGCGGCGATCTCCTTGGCCCCGAGGGTGTTGAGGTCGACGAACTTCGCGGCGGCGGACCGGAAGTAGGGCATGTCCTCGCCCTTCACGCCGGTGATCGAGGGGATCGCCTGACCGCCGGTGAGCGTCGTCTGGAGCTTGGCCTTGAAGTCGCCGCCGATCTGCGACGGCGTGAGCTTGACCGAGGACGCGAACTGCGTGACCGCGCTGTTCACGACGGCCTCGCTGAGACCGCCGCCCCAGTACCAGAGCGTCATGTCCTGCACGCCGCCACCGGTCGCGGCGGTGCCGGCGCCGGACGACCCGGCGGAGCACCCGGGCAGCGACAGCAGCCCGAGGCCGGCCAGGCCCGCGAGACCACCGGTGCGGAGGACGTCGCGACGGGAGAGCGACATGGAGACCCCTTTCTCGCCGAGGACGCCCGCGGCTGCTGCGCGCCGTTGCCGCCTCATGACTGAACGCTCACTACTTGAGCAGGTGAGCGGTAGATGATGCCTGAACGGTACGTGTGATGTGATCGAACGCGCAAGGTATCATCGCGATCGTGAAGGCCGAAGAACGCAGGGAAGCGATCCTCGAGGTCGTCCGC
>JACRAB010000504.1 GCA_016213575.1 Actinomycetota bacterium | reverse complement strand
CTCGACGCCCTCCGCAAGGAGGTCCGGGCGCTCGTCGAGGACGCCGGGGCCGACTTCCTCCTCGTGCACGCCGCGACCCCGCTCGAGGAGTGCGAGCGGCGCGACCGCAAGGGGCTCTACGCGAAGGCGCGGCGCGGCGAGGTCGCCGACTTCACCGGGATCTCCTCGCCGTACGAGGCCCCGGCCGACGCCGACCTCGTCGTCGACACGACCGGTCGGGCCGTCGAGGACGTCGTCGACGCGGTGTGGGGGCTGCTCGCCGCCCGGGGCCACCTCGACGCCCCCCGTGACGCGCAGCCGGCCCAGGGCTACGGTCCGGGCCCCGACGTGCCGTAGGAACTGGTGTGGACCTCGACCTGACCATCGTCGTGGCCGGCCTCGTCGTCGGCTTCGTCGTCGGCCTCACCGGGATGGGCGGCGGCGCCCTCATGACGCCCGTCCTCGTCCTGTTCTTCAACGTGACCCCGCTCGCCGCCGTGTCGAGCGACCTCGTCGCCGCGGCCGTCATGAAGCCGATCGGCTCCGTCGTCCACATGCGCCACGGGACGATCAACTGGGGCCTCGTCCGCTGGCTCATGGTCGGCTCGGTGCCGAGCGCCTTCCTCGGCGTCCTCGTGCTGCGTGCCCTCGGCGACGGCGAGGGCGTCCAGACGGTCGTCAAGACCTCGCTCGGGGTGGCGCTGCTGCTCGCGGCGGGCGGGCTCGTCGTCAAGGCCTACATGTCGATGGTGGCGACCGCCCGGGCCGAGGCGGCGAAGGCCCGCGGCGAGGAGCCGGAGGCGGCACCGGACGGCCCCGTCGTCGTCCGGCCGCTGCCGACCGTGCTCGTCGGCGCCGTCGGCGGGCTCGTCGTCGGGATGACGTCGGTCGGTTCCGGGTCGCTCATCATCATCGCGCTGCTCGCGCTCTACCCGACGCTGCGCGCGAACACGCTCGTCGGGACCGACCTCGTGCAGGCGGTGCCGCTCGTCGCGAGCGCCGCGCTCGGGCACGTGCTCTTCGGCGACTTCCAGCTCGACCTCACGACGTCGCTGCTCGTCGGCTCCGTGCCGGGGGTGTGGCTCGGCGCCCAGTTGTCGGCGCGGGCCGCGGCCGGGCTCATCCGGCGGGCGCTCGCGCTCGTCCTGCTCGCCTCGGCGCTCAAGCTGCTCGGGGTGCCGACGGTGGTCCTCGGCGTCGTCCTGCTCGTGCTCGTCGTCGCGGCGCCGTGGGTGTGGGCGGGCGTCCGGGCGCGCAACGGGCTGCCGCGGCGCGGGCTCACCGTCGAGGTCGTCCGGAAGGCCTGGCAGACCGCCGGCGCCCGGGACTGACCCGGCCGCCACGGCGACGCGGCAATGGTCCGGCGCCGACCCATTGACAGCCGCTCGTCGGCGGCGACAGGATGCGGCCTCGGTGTCCGGGCGTCGTCCCGGCCGTGCAATGGTCTGTTTCCGGCGGTTTTGACGCCGGTGCAGGTGTCTGCAGGTCAGTCGGTGCAGTCGGTGCAGCGGGCGGAGGTCTGGTGAGCGTGACGGCCGCCCTCCCGCGCGCCGGCGGGCCGGGCGCCGCCGGCGGCACCACGGGCGCCGCCGACGAGCGGTCCGGCGCGCCGGACGTCCCGCACGACCTGCCGGACGCCGTCCTGCGCCCGGTCCGGGACGGCAACGCCTTCGAGTCCACCGTCGAGCACCTCGCGACCGCGATCCGGCTCGGGGTCTTCCGGGCCGGGGAGCGGCTGCCGCCCGAGCGCGAGCTCGCGGAGCGGCTCAAGGTCGGCCGCGCGACCCTGCGCGACGCGATCGGTGCGCTGCGCCAGGCCGGCCTCGTGACGACGAGCCGCGGCCGCTCGGGCGGCACCGTCGTCGTCCACCCGGGCCTGCGCAGCGGTCCGGCCCCCGCGGACACCCGCACCCGGACCGGCGCCGAGGTGGTCGACGTCCTGCTGTTCCGCCGCGTCGTCGAGCCCGGTGCCGCGGCGCTCGCGGCCGCCGCACCGCTCACGGCGGCGCAGCGCGCGTTCCTCGCCGACGCCCTCGCCGCGGTGACCCACGCCCCGGACGACGCGAGCCGGCGCGTCGCGGACGCCCGCCTGCACCTCGCGGTCGCCACCCTCGCCGGCTCGCCGCTGCTCGTCGAGGCGGTGACGGCGACGCAGTCCCGGCTGTCCGAGCTGCTCTCGGCGATCCCGGTGCTCCGGGCGAACATCGCCCACTCCGACGTCCAGCACGCCGATCTCGTCGACGCGGTCCTGCGGGGGGACGCCGAGCGCGCCCGCGCGGTCGCCGAGGAGCACTGCGACGCGACGTCCGCACTCCTGCGCGGCCTCGTCGGCCGTGCCGGTACCGTCCCGGCCAGCGCAGCACCCGCCCCCGCACCCGCTCCTCCTGCTGCGACCGATCCTCCTACTGCCACCGACGATTGAGGGAGAGACCCGCATGTCCGACGTCCCACCGGCGCCGCTGAGCGTCGAGGAGCTGCGACGGCTCGTCGCGAGCGGCTCCGTCGACACCGTTCTCGTCGTCTTCACCGACATGCAGGGCCGCCTGCAGGGCAAGCGCGTGCACGCGCAGTTCTTCCTGGACGACACGCTCGGCCACGGCACCGAGGGGTGCAACTACCTGCTCGCCGTGGACGTCGACATGAACACCGTCGACGGCTACTCGATGTCCTCGTGGGACACCGGCTACGGCGACTTCGTCTTCCGCCCCGACCTGTCGACGCTGCGGCCCGCGCCGTGGCTGCCCGGCACCGTCATGGTGCAGTGCGACCTCACGTGGCTCGACGGCTCGGACGTCGTCCAGTCGCCGCGGCAGATCCTGCTGCGCCAGGTGAGGCGCGCCGAGGCGATGGGCTTCGTCGCCCTGGCCGGCACCGAGCTCGAGTTCATGGTCTTCGACGACAGCTACGAGCAGGCCTGGGACAAGGGGTACCGCGACCTCACGCCGTCCAACCGGTACAACGTCGACTACTCGATCATCGGCACGACGCGGGTCGAGCCGCTGCTGCGCGACATCCGGAACATGATGCACCGGGCCGGTCTCGTCGTGGAGTCGGCCAAGGGCGAGTGCAACTACGGCCAGCACGAGATCGCGTTCAAGTACGCCGAGGTCGTGACGACCGCGGACCGGCACACCGTCTACAAGACGGCCGCCAAGGAGATCGCCGCGAACCACGGCAAGGCGCTCACCTTCATGTCGAAGGTCAACGAGCGCGAGGGCAACTCGTGCCACATCCACATGAGCCTGCGCGGGCTCGACGACGCGATCGTCTTCGCCGACCCGACGGCGCCGGACGGGCGCAGCGGCATCTTCAAGTCCTTCGTCGCCGGCGTCCAGGCCTACCTGCCGGACTTCTCGCTGCTCTACGCGCCGAACATCAACTCGTACAAGCGGTTCCAGCCCGGCAGCTTCGCGCCGACCGCCGTCGCCTGGGGCGAGGACAACCGCACCTGCGCGCTGCGGGTCGTCGGCAAGGGGCCGGCGCTGCGCGTGGAGAACCGGGTGCCGGGCGGGGACGTCAACCCCTACCTCGCGCTCGCCGCGATGCTCGGCTCCGGGCTGCAGGGCATCGAGCAGGGCCTCGAGCTCGAGCCCGCGCTCGTCGGCAACGGCTACGTCGCCGAGCGCCGGCGGGTCGCGACCACCCTGCGGGAGGCGCGCGACGAGTTCTCCCGGTCGCCGGTCGTCAAGACGATCCTCGGGGCGAGCGGACCGCGCACCCCGGGCGCCGAGCTCGGCGGCGTCGCCGAGGAGCTGCGTGTCGCCGAGGAGGTCGTCCGGCACTACACGAACATGGCGGACGTCGAGCTGCGCGCCTACGACGCGGCCGTCACCGACTGGGAGCTCGTCCGCGGCTTCGAGCGGCTCTGACCTCACCGGTCCGCCGCACCGGACCGTCACGAGACACCGTACGAGAGAAGGGTTCCCATGTCCGTCCTGCACGAGGTCGTGAACCCGGCGACCGAGGACGTCGTCACGACCGTCGAGCTGCTCGACGCCGCCGGCACCGACGCGGCGATCGCGCGGGCGCAGTCCGTCGCGAAGGCCTGGGCCGCGGTGACACCGGCCGACCGGGCCAGGCTGCTGCGCCGGTTCGCCGAGGCCGTCGACGGCGCCGTCGAGGAGCTGGCGCAGCTGGAGGTCCGCAACGCGGGCCACACCATCGGCAACGCGCGGTGGGAGGCCGGCAACGTCCGCGACGTCCTGCACTACTACGCGGCCGCGCCGGAGCGCCTGTTCGGCCGGCAGATCCCGGTCGCGGGCGGCCTCGACGTGACGTTCAAGGAGCCGATCGGCGTCGTCGGCGTCATCGTGCCGTGGAACTTCCCGATGCCGATCGCCGGCTGGGGCTTCGCGCCCGCGCTCGCGGCGGGCAACCCGGTCGTCCTCAAGCCGGCCGAGCTCACCCCGCTCACTGCGATCCGGCTCGGCGAGCTCGCCCTCGAGGCGGGTCTCCCCGAGGGCGTCTTCCAGGTGCTGCCCGGCAAGGGGTCCGTCGTCGGGCAGCGGTTCGTCGACAACCCGGGCGTCCGCAAGGTCGTCTTCACCGGGTCGACGACCGTCGGCACGGGCGTGATGGCCGGCTGCGCGCAGCAGGTGAAGCGGGTCACCCTCGAGCTCGGCGGCAAGAGCGCGAACGTCGCCTTCGCCGACGCCGACCTGGAGAAGGCGGCGGCGACGGCGCCGTACGGCGTCTTCGACAACGCCGGGCAGGACTGCTGCGCCCGCTCGCGGATCCTCGTCGAGCGCAGCGTCTACGAGAAGTTCCTCGGCCTGCTCGAGCCGGCCGTGCAGGGCGTCAAGGTCAAGGCGCCCGGCGCGGAGGACGCCGAGATGGGCCCGCTCATCTCGCCGGCCCAGCGCGCGACGGTCCGGTCGTACGTCGAGGAGGCGACCGAGCCCGTCGACGTCGCGTTCCGCGGCAGCGCCCCGGAGGGGCCCGGTTACTGGTACCCGCCGACCGTCGTCCTGCCCCGGTCCGCCAGCGACCGGGTCTGGCGCGAGGAGGTCTTCGGGCCCGTCGTCGCCGTCCTGCCGTTCGACGACGAGGCGGACGCCGTCGCCAAGGCGAACGACAGCGAGTACGGGCTGTCCGGCTCGATCTGGACCCGGGACGTCGGCCGGGCGCTGCGGGTGTCGCGGGGCGTCGAGGCCGGCAACCTCTCGGTGAACTCGCACTCCTCGGTGCGGTACTCGACGCCGTTCGGCGGCTTCAAGCGCTCCGGCCTGGGCCGCGAGCTCGGCCCCGACGCGCTCGACGCGTTCACCGAGACCAAGAACGTCTTCATCGCCACCGACTGAGGCACCCGCCCCGGTCGGCAGGTACACCAGCAGGGCTCATCAGCGGGGTCATCGGAAAGGATCGCAGTGGAACGACTTACGGGTCGCGTCGCCGTCGTCACGGGCGGGGCGAGCGGCATCGGCGAGGCATCGGCGCGGCGGCTGGCGAGCGAGGGCGCGCACGTCGTCGTCGCCGACCTCAACGTCGACGCGGGCGAGGCGCTCGCCAAGGAGCTCGACGGCCTCTTCGTGCGGGTCGACGTGACGAGCGAGGCCGACAACGAGGCGATGTACGCGGCGGCCGTAGAGAAGTACGGCCAGGTCGACATCGCCTTCCACAACGCGGGCATCTCCCCGCCGGACGACGACTCGATCCTCACCACGGGGATCGACGCCTGGCGCCGGGTGCAGGAGGTCAACCTCACCTCGGTCTACCTCGGCTGCAAGGCCGCGCTGCCGCACATGCTCAAGCGCAACAAGGGCTCGATCATCAACACGGCGTCGTTCGTCGCGACCCTCGGCGCGGCGACGAGCCAGATCTCGTACACCGCGAGCAAGGGCGGCGTCCTCGCGATGACCCGCGAGCTCGGCGTCCAGTTCGCCCGCGAGGGCGTGCGGGTCAACGCGCTCTCGCCCGGCCCGGTCGCGACGCCGCTGCTCATGGAGCTCTTCGCGTCCGACCCCGAGCGGGCGCAGCGCCGCCTCGTCCACGTGCCGATGGGCCGCTTCGCGCAGCCCGAGGAGATGGCCGCGGCGGTCGCGTTCCTCGCGAGCGACGACTCGTCGTTCATGACGGCGAGCAACTTCCTCGTCGACGGCGGGATCAGCGGGGCGTACGTCACGCCGCTGTGATGCGTCCCCGCGGCCCGCGCCGGATCCGGTGCGGGCCGCGGGCTCTCTTGCTCGTCCTGTGCTCCGGTCCGTTCGTCCGTCTCCCCGGCCGTCGCCGGTGGGCCCCGGCCGGGGATG
>JACRAB010000503.1 GCA_016213575.1 Actinomycetota bacterium | reverse complement strand
CCTGGCCTGGGTGGGGACGGCGGCCTACGTCGTCTACAACGGCGTGATGCTCGTCCTCGGGACGCCGTTCAACGCGCTCTTCCTGCTCTACGAGGCGATGCTCGCGCTCGGGATCGGCACGCTCGTGGCCCTGCTCGCCGGGCTCGACCCGACGACCCTGGCCCCGCCCCGGGACCGGGCGCCCTACCGGGCCGTCGGTGCGTGGGTCGGCTTCGTCGCCACGGCGAACGCCCTCGTGTGGCTGCGGATGGTCGTCCCGGCGCTCGGCGACCCCGCGGACGCCGCCTTCCTGCGGGGCACCGGGCTGACGACGTTCCCCACCCACGTCCAGGACCTCGCCTTCTGGCTCCCGCTCGCGCTCGTCGTCGCGGTGTGGCTGTGGCAGCGGCGGGCCTGGGGGTACGTGCTCGGCTCGGCGCTCGTCGTCTACTACCTCGCCGAGGCCGTCGGGGTGGGCGTCGACCAGTGGATGGGCTCGCGCGCCGACCCGACGTCGGACGTCGCGACCATGGCCGGGGCCTACCTGTTCGCCGGGATGGCCGTCGTCGGTGTCGTCCCCGTCGTGGCCCTGCTGCGGCACCCCGACGGGACGACGTCCGCGTGACGCCGGGCCCGCGATGGGCCAGGCTCGGCGTGTGCCTTCTGCCGAGACCCGTGAGGGCGTGTCGCTGAGCAACCTCGACACCCCGCTCTTCGACGGCGCGGACGCGACCAAGCGCGACCTCGTCGACTACCTCGACGCCATGAGCGGCCGGATCCTGCCGGTGCTCGCCGGGCGGGCGCTGTCCGTCGTCCGGGTGCTGCGCGGGCAGAACCCGTTCATGCAGAAGAACGTCCCGAGGTACGCGCCCGACTGGCTGCCGACGGTGCCGGCCTGGGCGCAGTCGTCGCAGCGGCAGGTCCGCTACCCGGTGTGCGACGACCGCCGGACGCTGCTGTGGCTGGCGAACCAGCGGGCCGTCGAGTACCACCCGCAGCTGTTCCGCGGGGACGCCTGGGACGCCCCGACCTCGCTCGTGCTCGACCTCGACCCGCCGGAGCCGGACGGCGCGGACGGCGCCGCGCCGTCCACCGGGTCCGGTGCTGTCCTGCACGCGTTCCGGACGGCGGCCCGCGCGGCGCTGCTCGTGCGCGAGGTGCTCGACGCGGCGGGCATGGCCTCGGCCGTGAAGACGAGCGGTGCCAAGGGCGTGCACGTCGTCGTCCCGCTGGACGGCACGGCGCACGGCGAGGACGTCATGGCCGCGACCCGGGCCGTCGCCGCCCGCGCCGAACGGCTCGACCCGGCGCTCGCGACGACGGCGTACATCACGGCCGACCGCGCTGGGAAGGTCTTCCTGGACGCGACCCGCTCGGGCGGCGCGACCGTCGTCGCGACGTGGAGCCCGCGGGTACGGCCCGGCACGACGGTGTCGTTCCCGCTGCCCTGGGCCGACCTGCTCGACGCCGACCCGCGCGACGCGACGGTCCGCACGGTGCCCGGCCTGCTCGCCGCGGCCGGCCCGGACGCCGACCCCTGGCGCGACCTGCTCCCCGCTGCCCAGACCCTCGACCCGGGTCTCGTCGAGGAGGGCCGGACGATCCCGGTCGCCCGCGTCGCGGCGATGCACGAGGGCAAGCGGCGCGCGAAGGCCCGGCGCGAGGCCGGGGAGACCTGACCGACCGCCCGCCGGACCGTCGCCGATGACTCGGCGACGGCGAGGCGGTCCTACTGACGGCAGCGAACCCCCGAGAGGCAGGAGCCCGCATGGCCACGAAGCACACGAGCGTCGAGGACTACCTCGCGTCCTTCCCGGACGACGTCCGCACCGTCCTCGAGGAGATCCGCCGCCGGGTGCTCGTCGTCGTCCCCGACGCGGGCGAGCGGATCAGCTACGACATCGCGGGGATGACGCTGGGCGACAAGGTCTTCCTGCACTTCGCGGGGTGGAAGAAGCACGTGAGCATCTACCCGGTGCCGGACGCCGCCGGCGACCCCGACCTCGCCGAGGCGCTCACGCCGTACGCCGGGGCCCGGGGCACGCTGAAGTTCCCGCTCGCGCAGCCGGTGCCGTACGACCTCGTCGAGCGCGTGGCAGGTGCCCTCGCGGTGCAGCGCGGCGGCCGCCCGACGTGACCTGCGCACGCGGGCCGTGGCCGCCCTACATGCAACGAAAGTCAAGTTTGCCCATCTATTGACCGCTATGCCGCCGGGGAGAACACTCGGAGGTCCTGCGCCCACGCCGATGCATCTCCATCGGGGGCCAGAGTGACGCGGGACCTCACCACCGTGAAGAGGTTCTCTCTCATACGTCGTCGTCTCTGCGTCTCCACGCTTGCCGTCGGGGCTCTCGCCCTGGCGACGCTCGTCTCGCCCGGCAGTCCCGCGGCCGCGGCCGCACATCGTGCGTCCGCGCCTGTCGCGCCGGCCGCGCCGGGGCCGTCGCCACTGCTGCCCACCGGGGGGCATCGGCATCTTCAGCGCTGCCGGGAGCGCGTTCGTGAGCTCGTTCTGCTACAGCTTCAAGGGCGTCAACATCTGCGTGCCGACCACGATCCTGGTGCACGTCATCACCGGCAACGGCAAGAAGATCACCAACCAGGAGGCCGAGGTCCAGGACGTCCTGGGCGGGGGCACCGCGGGAGGCCGCTTCTGCAACTGGCGGATCGACTGGAAGTATTGCGACACCAACGGCACCAACTACCTGACGTCGACGGGCTCGACCCACACGACCTGCGACACCTTCAACGTCGGCCGCGGCTCCTCCGCTGACCGCACGCTCGCCTCCTACGGGCGGGCCTGCGCCGTCTTCTACGTCAACGGGACCCAGAGAGGGAAGCAGTGCCACAACATCACGTCGTAGGCGCCGAGCCTGCGGCTCCGCCGCGACGGCGGGGCGTGCTCATCGCGCGCGTCGTCGTGGTGCTCCTGGTCTGCGCAGCCGTCTCGGCGATCACGACGCCGGTGACGCTCGCCGTGTTCGACGCCTCGGACCGGTGGGCGATGGTCGTCTTCACCGTCGAGACCGCGGTCCTGTTCGCCCTGGGGGCGAAGGTCGCCTTCCGCCGGCGGAGGTAGAAGGGGCGAGCACTCGGACGGGGAAGGGCCCCGGCGGCGCCGGGGCCCTTCCCGCGCGATCTCCCTCCGAGCTACCTCGCGATGAGGGAGGCCGGACTCGAGCCAGGCGGCCTCGGTGTGCGCCCCTCTGCCTCTGGTCAGCCCGGGAACGTCGTCCAGCGCGCGGCTGCCCCGACGCCGAGGAGCACGAAGAGGGCCGCCAGCCCGGCGAGCACGACGGTCACCTCGATGT
The DNA here is from genome assembly GCA_016213575.1 of Actinomycetota bacterium. GTDB lineage: Bacteria > Actinomycetota > Actinomycetes > Actinomycetales > Kineosporiaceae > R-H-3. The sequence continues at coordinate 1,546 of JACRAB010000503.1, read as the reverse complement.
CGCGCTGCACGACCTCGACCTGGCGCGGCAGGTCGGCGAGCACGTCCTGGAGCTGCTCGGCGCCGGTCGCGGCGAAGTACCGGCCGCCGGTCGTCTCGGCGACCTCGCGCAGCGTCGGCTCGTCGACGACGAGGAAGCCGCGCCGGCGCGGGTCGCTCGCCGCACCGCCGGCACCGCCGAGCCCCGGCCCGAAGTTGTCGAAGCCGCTGCCGCCCAGCTGCGCGGCAGAGCAGACCAGGCTCGTCGGGTCCGTCGTCCCGAAGCCGATCGGGTAGACCCGCACGCCACGGGCCGCCGCCACCTGCGCCGCCTCCTCCGGCGGGACCCCGCGGGTGTTCGCGCCGTCGGTGAGGAGCACGACGATCTCCGGGGCGTACCGGCCGCCGGGGCCGCCCGGGGCGTCCGTCCCGGCGGCGGGCAGCTCGACGTCGGACGGCGCGACGTCCGGGTCGATCGCCGCGATCGCGTCGACGGACTTGAGGATCGCGGCGCCGATCGTCGTCCCGCGCCCGGTGGTCAGGGAGTCGATCGTCGCGACGTGCTGCTCGCGCTCGGTCGTCGGCGGGACGGCGAGCTGTGCGGAGCCGGAGAAGACGACGAGCCCGATCCGGGTCCGGTCGTCCTGCTTCTCGACGAACTCGCGGACGGCGGCCTGCGCCGCGGTGAGCCGGTTCGGCTCGACGTCGGTGGCGCACATCGAGCCGGAGACGTCGAGCGCGAGGATCACCGAGGACGCCGAGACCGGGACCTGCGCCGAGACCTGCGGCCGGGCACCGGCCGCGAGCAGGCACGCGAGCGCCGTGAGGAGCAGCCCGAAAGGCGCGTGCCGCTTCCAGCCGGCGCGCCGCGGGGCCGCGGCCCGGACGAGCGCGACGTGCGGGTGGACGACGGCGACCCGCTTGCGCCGGCGCACCGCCCAGACGTACCCGGCGACCAGCAGCGGGACGACGAGGAGGGCCGGGAGCACGAACGGCCAGGCGAAGCCCATCGTCACACCACCCGCCCGAACCAGACGAAGGACAGCCCGGCACCCACGAGGAGCAGCAGGGCGGCGATCCCGGCGAGCAGGGCGGTGACCTCGATCTTCTCCGTGCGGACCGTCCAGGCGAGGTCGATCGTCCGGTAGACCTGCTCGAGCGCGGCACCGTCCGCCGCCGCGTAGTAGGTGCCGTCGGTCGTGCGGGCCACCTCGCGCAGGAGCGGCTCGTCGAGCTTCGTCGCGAGCTGGAACCCGTCGACCTGCAGCACCGTGCCGGCCGCGCTGCCGAGGCCGACCGGGTAGACCTTCACCCCGGCCGTGGAGGCGATCGCCGCGACCTCGAGCGGGTCCGGGCCGGCGGTGTTCTCGCCGTCCGAGAGCATGACGACCGCGGCCGACCCGTAGTAGCCGATGTCCCCGCCGGACGCCTCGACCCCGCCGCCCTGGCTCTCGTCGACCTCGACGACCCGGCCGGCGATCGCCGACAGCGAGGTCTGGATCCCACGGCCGATCGACGTGCCGCCCTGCGGCGACAGCCGGTCGACGGCGGCGAGCACCTGCGCCCGG
>JACRAB010000497.1 GCA_016213575.1 Actinomycetota bacterium | reverse complement strand
TCGTCGAAAACCGGACCGTCGCCCTGCCGCGGCGCCGGCATCGTGAACGACCCGCCGCCGTGCTGACCGCCGTCCGCCGGGGCGGACGGCGCGGGCCGCTCGTCCCGGGCCCGGGAGCGGCCGCGGCTGGTGTCGAGCGTGAAGTACTTCATGAGGTCCTGCAGGCTGTCCGACTGCGCGAGCATCTCCTCGCTCGTCGCGGCGAGCTCCTCGCTCGCCGACGCGTTCCGCTGGGTCAGCTCCGTCATCTGGATCATCGCCGCGTTGATCTGCGTGACACCCGCCGACTGCTCACCCGACGCCGCGGCGATCTCCTGGACCAGCCCGGACGTCTTCTGGATCGCCGGGACCAGCTCCGCGAGCAGGCTGCCCGCCCGCTCGGCCCGCGCGACGCTGCCGGTGGCGAGCTCGCCGATCTCGGCGGCGGCGACCTGGGAGCGCTCGGCGAGCTTGCCGACCTCGGTGGCGACGACGGCGAAGCCCTTGCCGTGCTCGCCGGCGCGGGCGGCCTCGATCGTCGCGTTGAGGGCGAGCATGTTGGTCTGGAACGCGATGTCGTCGATGATCGCGATCTTCGCCGCGATCTGCTTCATCGCCTCGACCGTCTGTTGGACCGCCTGACCGCCCTCGGCGGCACCCGTCGCGGCGTCCGAGGCGATCCCGTCGGTGACCCGGGCGTTGTCGCTGTTCGACTGCACCGAGGCCTGCATCTGCTGGACGCTCGTGCCGATCTCCTCGACGCTCGCCGACTGCTCGCTCGCCCCGGTCGCCAGGCTCTGGGAGGCCGACGAGACCTGCCGGGACGCCGTGCCGAGCTGCGACGCGGCCCCGACGACCTCGCCGACCGTGTCGCCGAGCCGCTCGACGGCGGAGTTGAGCGCGGTGGCCATCTGGCCGACCTCGTCCTTCGTGTCCACGTCGAGGCGCTGGTCGAGCCGACCGGCCGCGAGACCCTCGAGCACCGCGACCGCCGCTCGCAGCGGCCGGGCGATGAGGCCGCCGACGAGGAACGCGAGCCCGACGCCGACGAGGGCGGCGAGGGCGGCCCCGCCGATGAGCATCGCCCGCGCCGTGGTGTACGTGGTCGCGGCGGTGGCGGTCGCCGCCTTCGCGCCCTCGGCGTTCAGCGCGACGAGCTCGGTGAGGGACTGGCTCGCCTCGTCGAAGGCCGTGGCCCCCTCCCCCTGGAGCAGGGCCAGCGCCTGGGCGTTCTTGTTCGCCGTCGACAGCCCGATGACCTCGTCGTGGGTCTTGAGGTAGGCCGCCCACTGGCGTGCGAACCCGTCGTAGATCTTCTGCTCCTCCGGGGAGCTGATGAGGGCCTCGTACGTGGCGCGGTTCTTCGTGATGAGCGCGGCCTGCGCGTCGATCTGCTCGGTCGCCGTCTTCATCTCCGGCGGGGTCAGCGACGCGACGTGCCGGTACTCGGCGATCCGGAAGTCCGAGGTGTTCGTGTTGAGCGTCTGCGTGATCGCGACGCTCGGCAGCCAGTTGTCGCTGATCTCCACGCTCGCGGCGTTGACCCGGGCCAGGGCCAGAGCGCCGCCGACACCGACGGCGAGACCGAGCACCGAGACGGCACCGACGGCGGAGACGATCTTCGTGCGGACCTTGAGGTCGCTGAACCAGCTCACCTGCGGACTCCTCGGGACGGGGGCTGACCCTTATGGCTCGGAGGCCGGATGGATCACCTTGAGGCCCACGAGGGCGAAGATCAGGCGCGTGGCGGTGCAGCGGGCAGGTGTGCGAGGCACGCGATCGTTCCCATCGGCGCCGGCACGTCCCGCAGCACGACGTCGCCCGCCGGCGGCAGCGTCACGCCCCCGCCGTGCCGGGCCCGGACCGGCCGACGGGGCCAGCGCACGAGCCGGGCAGGCTCGTCCGCGCCCGTCACGACGACGTCGGACGGCGCGACGAGCAGGCCGACGCCCGCCGCCTTGAGCGCCGCCTCCTTACGGGCCCACAACCGGGCCCGGGCGACGAGCGCGGGCCGCGCGCCCGGGTCGGCCGGGTCGAGCGCCTCGCCGGGACGCACCGCCGCGACGCGCTCGCCAGGGTGCAGCGCGACGTCCGCGAACCCGGCGAAGCCGACGGCGGCGGCCTGTTCCACGTCGACCCCGACCGGCCCGGAGCGGCCCACCGCGACCGCGACGACGCCGCCGGAGGAGGCGACGCTCACGTGCGGGTGCGGCCGGCCGTCGTCCGGGGCGCCGACGGGCAGGACGACGACGGGCCGGCCGTGCGGCCCGCCGCACGCGGGGCACGGGGCGCGGCCGAACCGCACGTCGTCCGCCGCGACGCCGAGGCGGCGCGCGACGGCGTCCGCGAGCACCGCGTACGCGTCGTCCGCGGCGACGACGAGGACGTCGATGTCGGTCTCGTCGCCGGGACCGGGCGGCACGGCGCGGGGCCCGTCGCCGTCGCGGACGTCAGACGCCGAAGATCTCGCCGATCCGGGCCCGCATGACCGCGGGGTCGACGTCGACCCCGGTCCAGTGCTTGATGCTGATGACGCCCTGGTTGACGAGCATCCCCAGCCCGTCGAGCACGGTGCAGCCACGCTCCTCGGCCTCCCGGACGAGCAGCGTCCGCGGCGGGTTCGGGATGACGTCGGCGACGACGAGGCCCGGGCGCAGCGAGTCGAGGTCCAGGTCGAGCCGGCCCTCGACGTCCGGGTAGAGGCCGATGGACGTCGTGTTGACGACGATCGAGGCGTCGTCCGGCACCCGGTACGTCGAGTCCCAGACGACGAGGTCGGACGCCGCGGGAGTCCTCTCCGCGACGAGCGCCGCGAGCTCGGCGCCGCGACCGGCCGAGCGGTTGACGACGGTGACCCGGGAGGCGCCCGCGAGCGCCGTCTCGACCGCGACCGCGCGGGCCGCGCCGCCCGCGCCGAAGAGGACGACGTGCGCGCCGGCCGGGTCGGCGACGGTGAGCAGCGACGCGAGGAAGCCCTTGCCGTCGGTGTTCTCGCCGAGGTACGAGCCGTCGGGCTGCCGGACGGCGCAGTTCACCGCGCCGATGATCGCGGCGGACCCGCCGAGCCCGTCGAGGTGCTCGATGACGGCGACCTTGTGCGGCAGCGAGCAGTTGAAGCCCGCCCAGCCCATGGCCCGGGCGCCGCGCACGGCGTCCCCGAGGGCCTCGGGCTGCACGTCGCAGTTGATGTAGCGGGCGTCGATGCCGTGGTGGGCGTACGCCACCTCGACCATGGCGACCGTCGGGGTCTCGGCGCACGGCGTCGCGAACGACCCGGTGATCGTCGACAGGAAGTTGACCGTCATCGCCCCTCCACAGCTGGACCAGGGCCAGACCTTACGCGGCGGGGCGCCCCGGGCACGAGCAGGAGCCCGGCCCGGGACGCCCCGGTGCTGCTGGCGGTGCGTGCGTCGGCGACCGGCGCCGACGTGAGATCAGTCGGCGTGCTTGGAGAGCGCGACGAGGACGCCCGCGACCGCGAAGTACTTGTTGCTGCCCAGGTCGCGGACGGTCTTGATGCCGAACGCGGCGGCGAGGTGCTCGGCGTCCGAGTCGCTGACGCCGGCGAGGGCCGCCACGGGCGCGTCGAGGATCTCCGCGAGGGACTTGCCCTCGTACGCCTTGTCCAGTGCCTTGTCGAGGTTGACCTGTACTGCCACGGTCGACTCCTTCGTCGTCTGCCGGTTCCCCCGTCACGCGTCCGCGTCCGGCGGGTGCGCCGCACGTGCGGCGCCGGGATCACGCTGCCACAGCACCGCCCCGATCGCGAGGACCGCCGTCCCGGCCGAACGGCGGGTCCCGCGGGACACCCCCGTCGTCACCGTCAGGCGGGCAGCGGCTCCGCCGGCGGCAGCTCGGCGAGGCTGTCCCGCTGCGAGAGGGCGACGACCCCCGCGATGGCGACCCCGAACGCGGCGACCGCCGCGACCCCCCACCCGGCGTCGACGCTGTCGCCGAGCCACACGACGCCGACGACGGCGGGCACCGCGGTCTGGGTGACGATGAGGGCGGACGTCGTCGCGAGCACCCCGGCGCGCTGGAGCGCCGTCGAGTAGAGCAGGAACGCCGTGACGCCGGCGATGACGAGGGCGTACGTCGCGGGGTCGGTGAGGAGGGTGCCGACGGACAGGTCCGGCACGACCCGGCCGGCGAGCGCGACGACCGCGTAGCCGCAGCCGGAGAGCAGGCTGAGGCCGACGGCGGCCCACTCGGTGTGGATCCGCCCGACGACCTGGCCGAGGACGACGACGAGACCCGCGGCGACGAGCAGCAGCGCCCGCTCCCCGGTCGTCGTCGTCACCGTGCCGTGCGACTCGGCGGCGACGGCGAGCACGAACAGTCCCGAGCAGACCGCGACGACGGCGACCTGCTCGACCCGGCCGAAGGGGGCGCCCACGGTGCGGGCCGCGAGCACGGCGGTCACGGCGACGGACGAGGAGATCACCGCCTGCGCGAGGAAGAGCGGGGCCGTGCGCAGGGCGACGAGGTGCAGGACGAAGCCGCCGAGGTAGAGCACGACCGCGCCGATGTAGACCGGGTGCCGCAGCAGCCGGACGAGCAGCCGGAAGTCGACACCCGCGGTGGTCTGCTCCCGTCGCGCCGAGACGGCCTGGAGGAGCGCGCCGACGCCGAACGCGAGGGCGGCGCCGAGCGCGCAGAGCAGTCCGAGAGCCACACCTGAGGTTACGTCCTGGCGACGCAGCGCGTTCCCCGGCCGGGCATGCTCCCAGCCGGGACCCAGCGTCCTGTCAGTGTTCGCCGGCGGCCGCGGGCGCCATCGGGGTGACCCCGAGAGCGGCCGTACGGCGACGGGTCACCGTGAGGTGCAGGCTCATGGCGAGGTAGTACACGAGGTACGCCAAGGAGGCCCCGACGACGATCGGGTTCGGGTTCGGCATCTGCGTGAGGAGGACGGCGTAGAGCACGAGCCAGCCCGCGGTGAACGCGAGGTTGGTGCGCCGGAAGGCCGCCGTCCGCGACGGGTAGATGTAGCAGATCGGCACGAAGACGAGCGCGCTGCAGACGAGCAGGATCGCCGTCACCGTGGCCGGGCTGAGGTCCGCGATGATCACGTAGAACGCGACGACGTTCCAGTAGCTCGGGAAGCCGAGGAAGAAGTGGTCGTCGGTCTTCGCGTCGACCCGGCAGAACTGGTAGCTCGAGGCGAGGAGCGGGATCGTCGCCAGCGCCGTGCCGAACGCACCCTCGGGCAGGTAGCCGCCGCTCCAGAGCAGCAGCATCGGCGCGAACGCGTACGTGAGGTAGTCGACGATGTCGTCGAGCCGGGCGCCGTCGAACCACGGGATGCGCTCCTTGACGCGCATCCGGCGGGCGAGCATGCCGTCGGTGCCGTCGACGATGAGCGTCACGAGACCGAGCCACAGCGCGGTGATCGCGTCCCCGGCGAAGGCGGCGAGCACGATGAGCAGGGCGAGGGCGCTGCCGCTCGCGGTGTACAGGTGCACCGCACCTGCTCCGGCACGCGCCCAGTTCCCGTCGTGCAGGAATCCCGCCTTGAGGTCGGGCGTGGCCACGGCACTCCTTCGGCTGGTGCGCCCTCGCGCTGTCCGGGCGGCACTCTCGACTATGTCGGGCGGCAGTCTGGCCGGGCGCATCCGGCGCGCCCGCTGCTGCAGGCGTGAGGAGCACGATATCTCGCCCAGCCACCAGGCAGATGCCTCGTCGTTACCTGCCTATGCCGTTATGTCCAGAATTTTCATGATCTTCGAGGTGCGCGCGGCGTAAGAGTCGTGTAACGCGATGCCCTCCGCGGGCCACCGAGACTGGCGGAGGGGTCAGAGGTGACCCGCCGCGACGACGCGATCACCAGGAGGGCACCCCGTGGACGACCGTTCGACCGCACCCGCACCCGCATCCGCATCGGCATCCACACCCGCATCAGCACCCGCACCTGGGTCCGCGGAGCGGCGGCCGCGCCGTATCGTCGCCTCGCTCCTCGTCGTGGCGCTGGTCCTCACCGGCG
>JACRAB010000498.1 GCA_016213575.1 Actinomycetota bacterium | reverse complement strand
GGCCGCCGCCGTGGCGAGGACCGAAGGCAGCCGCAGGCTCACGGCCGACGTCCCGAAGACCGCCGTCCAGACGTGCATGAGCCCGTAGTACGTCGCGTGCACCCCGTCGACCGTGCGCACGAGCCGTCCGAGGTCGGACCACGAGCGGGTCGCCGCCGACAGCGTCGCGAGCTCGTCCTCCCAGAGCACCGTCCGGTCGAGCCAGGGCGCCGTGACGGCGAGGGCGGTCCCCGCCGGCAGGGCCCAGACCCAGGGCGGCAGCCGACCGCCGTTCCGCCCGGGCGCAGCAGCCCCGACGCCTCGCTCCCCGCCGTCCCCGCCGGTCGTGGGCGTCACCGGGTCCTCGACCGCGGTGCTCACGCCCGTGACGGTAGGCCTGTTCCGTCGCGGCGCGCGGCGACGGACGTCCCGTGGCGGGCGGGCTCAGGGCCAGGCGGCCAGCAGGTCGTCGGCGGTCCAGGTCCGGGCGAGCGCCGTGCCGGGCACCGAGCCCGCCGGGCAGACAGCGACGAGCGGCGTCCCGGCGCCGACGCCGGGGACCGCGGTCGCCGTCGTCGCGAGGTGACCTACCTCGGCCGCGCTGACCGGACCTTCGCTGCGCCACTTCACCAGGCCGACGAACCCGACGGCGCCCGCCGGCCGGGCGTCGGCCCCGACGAGGTCGATCTCCGGGGTGTTGCTCCGCGGCCACCACCCCCCGACCCGGCGCACCTGCGGCCAGGCCTCGTCCGGGAGCAGCCGCTCCAGGGCCTCGCGGACGAACGGCTCCACCGCCCGCCCCCGCCACGCCGCGAGCCCGCGACGCACCCTGGCGAGCGCGAGGTCGGGACGGCCGCGGTCGACGTCGGGCAGGGCGTCCTCGACGAACGCGAGCCAGAACCGCAGCGCCGGGTCCGCGACCCGCCAGCGGCGGTCCTTCGTGGCAGCGCGTAGCGAGAGCGGCTCGTCGGCCGTGACGACCCGCTTCGCGGAGAGCATCTGCAGCGTGGCGGTCAGCGTCGCCGCGTTGAGCGGGCCGCCGCGCGCCGCGCGCTGGATCCCGGAGAACGTGCGCTCGCCCCGGCCGCCGATCGCGTCGAGGACCTGGTGCGCCACCCCCGATCCGGGGAACTCGCCGTCGAGCACCCGGGAACCAGAGACGACGAGCGCGCTCGTGGAGCGGGCGAAGGACTCCGCGAGGAACGTCTCCACGTCCGTGCCGGGTCGCCACTCCTGGGCCACGAGCGGCGAACCCCCGGTGACGAGCCAGGCGTCGACGGCGTCCGCACCGGTCAGGCCGGTCATCCGGCCGACGTCGCGCGGGGAGAGCGGGTCGAGGACCATCTCGGTCGCACGGCCGTGGAAGGGCTGGTCGGGCCGGGCCAGCCCTTCCATCATCGCCAGGTCGCCGCCGAGCAGCAGGAGGAGGACGGGCTTGGCCGCGAGCCGGGTGTCCCAGACCCGCTGCAGCTCACCGGCACCGCCGGGGAAGGCCTCGAGCAGCCACGGGACCTCGTCGAGCACGACGACGCTGGGGACGTCGTCGGGCAGCGCGGTGGCGAGCAGGGTCAGCGCGGCGGTCAGCGACGTGGGGACGACGCCGGCGACCAGCGCCGCACCGGGGAGGTCGGACGTCGCGACGGCCTCCGCGAACAACGCCAGCTCCGCACCGGGATCCGCACCCCGCGCCGCCTGGAAGTAGACCGTCGGCGCCCCCGACCGGACGGCGAACTCGGTGACGAGGCGGGACTTGCCGACCCGACGACGGCCGCGCAGGGCCAGGCAGACCCCGCGGTCGGCACGCTGCCCGCGACGGACGACGTCCAGATGGTGAGCCAGCTCGTCGAGCTCACGTCGGCGTCCCACGAAGGGCATCCGGCCCGTCCCTCCTGCGGCGGCGCGGTCGATGCGGTATCGCACGCATCGTTGGGTCGAGATTACTTTAATGGAGAATAGTATCTTCGCCCATAGTTACCACGGGAAGATCGGTGCCTGTGCTCTGACAGCCCCCCGTGGCAGGATGCGGCGCGTGACCGGGATTCTCGCGAAGATCGTCGTCAACGCCATCGCCATCTGGGTGGCCGCCCTCGTCGTGCCGAACGTCAGCCTCGAGGGCGACGGGCTCGGCAAGACGCTCGGGTCGTACCTCATCGTGGGCGCGATCTTCGGGCTGGTGAACACCTTCATCAAGCCGGTCGTGCGGTTCTTCGCCTTCCCGTTCATCCTGCTGACGCTCGGGCTGCTGTCGCTCGTCATCAACGCGCTCATGCTCGAGATCGTCGACTGGGCGTCGAACAAGATCGGGATCAACTTCGACTCCGGCCCGTTCTTCTGGTCGACGCTCGCGGCGGCGCTCATCATCACGTTCGTCAGCATGATCCTCAGCGTGCTCGTCCCCGACGAGGACTGAGCCGTGCGCCCGTGTCGCTGATCGTCGTCGACGTCGAGTCCGACGGGCCGTCGCCCGGGCACTACTCGATGGTCTCCTTCGGGGCCGTCGTCGTGGACCGCGCGCTGGAGACGACGTTCAAAGGCCTGGTCCGGCCGGTGAGCGACCGCTGGCTGCCCGAGGCGCTCGCGATCTCCGGCGTGACGCGCGAGGAGCACCTCGGCTACCCCGAGCCCGCCGGTGTGATGGCGGAGTTCGCGGAGTGGGTCGTCGCGTCGTCCAAGGGGCGGCCGGTGTTCTGCTCGGACAACGTCGCCTTCGACTGGATGTTCGTCAACTGGTACTTCTACGAGACGATCGGCCACAACCCCTTCGGGTGGAGCGGCCGGCGGATCGGCGACCTCTACTGCGGCATGGTCAAGGACGGGTACGCCGGCTGGAAGCACCTGCGCCGGACCCCGCACACCCACGACCCCGTGGACGACGCGAAGGGCAACGCCGAGGCGATCCTCGCGATGGTCGACCTGGGACTGCGGCTGCCGGTCGGCTGAGGCAGCCGGCGACGACCGGGACGCGGCGGTCGGGACGGCGCGCTCAGACCGACGTGCTGCCGCCGGACCAGAGCTCGGTCTCGGCCCAGGTGTCCTCGACCGCCGGGCTCGGCGACGGCACCCCGGGACCACCCGCCTGCGCCGCGCCCACCCGGTGCGGCTGCTCGTCGGACGGCAGCGGGAACCGGGTCTGCGCGAAGTGGAACAGCTCGTCCGGCGGGAGCGCCTTGGAGAAGTACCAGCCCTGGGCCAGCGAGCAGCCGCTCGCCACCACCTCGGCGAGGGTGTCGGCGTCCTCGATGCCCTCGGCGACGACCCGCATCCCGAGGTTGTGCCCGAGCTCGACGGCCGCGCGGACGATGACGGCGTCCTGCTGGTTCTGGACCATCTTCTGGACGAACTGCTGGTCGACCTTCATCTCGTCGACGGGCAGCTGGCGCAGGTGGGTCATCGAGGAGTAGCCGGTGCCGAAGTCGTCGAGCGAGAGCCCCACCCCCATGTCCCGCAGGCGCTGGAGCATCGGCAGCGTCTCGCCGGTCGCGTTGAGCGCCACCGACTCGGTGATCTCGAGGCGGAGCAGCTCGGGCGGCACGCCGTGCGTCTCGAGCATCCGGGCGACGACGTCGGGGACGTCCGCGAGCTGCAGCCAGCGCGGCGACAGGTTCACCGCGACCGGCAGCGGGCGGCCGCGCCGCACCCAGGCCGCGGCCTGGGCGATCGCCGTCTCGAGGACGACGCGCGACAGCGGCACGACGAGGCCGGTCTGCTCGGCGAGGTCGAGGAACGCACCGGGGTAGAGCAGCCCGCGCAGCGGGTGCTGCCAGCGCACGAGCGCCTCGACGCCGGCGAGCCGGCCCTCGAGGACGTCGACGACCGGCTGGTAGTGGAGCACGAGCTGGCCCTCGGCGATCGCCTTGCGCAGCTCCGCGGACAGCTCCAGCCGGGACCGGCTCTGGCCGCCGTCCCGCTCGGGGTCGAACGTCGCGATCCCCTGGCCGGACTCCTTGGCCCGGTCCATCGCGACGTCCGCCTCGCGCAGGAGACCCTCGACGGTCGGCGGCACGGGGACCTCGTCGTCGGCGAGGTCCTCCCGGTGGCTCACGGCGATCCCGATCGAGGCGTCGACGTGCAGGTCCATGTCGTCGACGACGAACGGGTCGTCGAGCTGGGCGGACAGCCGCTCGGCGACCCGGCGGGCGGCGCCCCGGCCCGCACCGGGCAGCAGGACGGCGAACTCGTCGCCGCCGAGCCGGGCGAGGACGTCGCTCGGGCGCAGGATCGCGCGCAGCCGCGGGCCGACCTGGGCGAGCAGCTGGTCGCCGACCGCGTGCCCGAGGCTGTCGTTGACCTCCTTGAAGCGGTCGAGGTCGATCATGAGCACGGCGACCGGCTTGGACGGCGTCGCCTCGTTGACGGCCACGGCCGCGAGGTTGAGCAGCGCCTTGCGGTTCGGCAGGCCGGTGAGCAGGTCGTGGGTCGCCTGGTGGAGGAGCTCGCTCTCCATCCGGAGGCGCTCGGTGACGTCGCGGCCCATGAGGACGACGGCGCCGAGGTCGAGCCCGCGCCGGTGCGACACCGCCCACTCGATGACCCGCCACTCGTCGTCCGCCGCCCGGACCCGGACCCGCGGCCGCTCCTCGCCCGGCGGCTGGCCCGGCCAGTCGCCGTCCGTGAGCCGCAGGAAGGTCACGAGGTCGGCGGCGTGGACGAACGAGGCGAGCGGGCGGCCGACGACCTGGCCGGTCGACCAGCCGAGGCTCGTCGTCACCGACTCGGACGCGAACGTGACGCGGGTGGCGTCGTTGAGGACGACGACGAGGTCCCCGGAGGCGTCGACGATGGCCCGGAAGGCGTGCTCGCTCTCCAGGGCGTCGATGAGCTCGTTGACCGCGGACGCGACCCGGCCGACCTCGTCGTCGGACTGCACGTCGAGGGCGAGCGAGCGCAGCCGGCCGGGCTCCCAGCCCGACGCGGGGGCGCCGGCGACCGTCTCCCGGACGACGTCCGCGACGGCCGACAGGCCGGTCGTCAGGTCCGACAGGTGCCTGCGCACGATCCGTTGCTGCACGACGCTGTGCCCGAAGGTCACGAGCATGCTCGACACGGCGCACCCCACGAACAGCGCCGGGTCCAGCATCGAGGCAGGCACGCCCATGAGCGGCAGCGCGAGCGGGAAGAGGCCGCCGATGACCAGGCTCGCCCCGTAGCTCGCGACCTGCGCCTCGGTGACGAACCTGCGGCGCCGGGGCGTGCCGGGGTCGCGACCGGTGCCGTGGTCTGCGACGCTCACCTGGAGGTCATCGGAGCCGCCCGTGCGTGGCTTGAGGTCGGCCCCCCGTGCGGCGGGCGGGGCCGGCGCGAGTGACCGATACCAGGCCCGATCGGCGGTTCGCGCCCCGGACGGCCCCCGACGCGGCGAGGATCAGGACGTGGACCACCGGCACGAGCCGTTCGAACCGGCAGACCTGCCCGGCCCCGTCCTGCCCGCCGGTGGCGTCCCGCTGGACCCGGTCGACCCGCCCGCTCCCCGGGAGCCGCTCCTGCCGGTCGCCCCGACCCGGGTCGACTTCGGGGACGGCGTCCGGCTGACCCGGCGCTCGATGCTCCTCGTGGCGCTCGTCGCCCTCGTGCCCGTCATGGCGGCCATCGGGGTCGCCGTCCTGCTCTCGCTCGGCACCGGGCAGCCCGCCGACGGGGACCGCGGCCAGACCGTCTCCGACACCGGCGACGGCGGGGACGTGGAGCAGGGCGGCGGGTCGGCCGAGGAGGACGGCGGCAACGACGCCGGCAGCGGCGGGACCGGCCAGGGTGCGGGCGGCGGCGCCGGCGTGACGCAGGCGCGGCGCGACGACGCCGGGGACGCCCTGCGCTCCGCCGGGGTGCGCCGGCTCGGCTCGGTCGAGGCGGCGTGGACGTGGCGCGACGGCGACACGGTGATGCTCGTCGCCGTCACGCGGCGGGTGACGCGCCGCAACTCCGACTTCTCCGCCCGCGCGGTGACGCTGCGGGTGACGACCGTCGCCGACCCGCAGGGGAAGGCCAAGGTGCTCGCGTCGAGCGAGGACGGCGGCCAGACCTGCGCCCGCGGCGTCGAGATGAAGGCGGACGTGACGCCGTCCGCCGTCAAGGTCCGGGACCTCGACGGCGACGGCACCCGCGAGGTGATCGTCACGTGGGCGCACGCCTGCGGCAGCGACGTGCAGCGCCGGGCGACCGTGCTCGCCGGGCCGAGCGCATACGTCCTCGGCGGCCAGGGTGCCCTCGTCGCCGAGCCCGACCCGCCGATCGCCGACTGGCCGGACGGCTACCTCGACGCGGCATCGCAGGCGCTCGGCTGAGGTCCCCCGCCCGGGCTCCCACCGGGCGTCCTGTGGCGGGATACGCACAGCAAGAACGCGTTTTTGTGCATGACCCGCCAGAGGACGGCTACGCGACGGCGGTCGCCTCCGCGAGGTGCGCGACGGACCGCGCGACGTCGCCGACGACCTTGGCGACCGGGCCGGGGGCGCCGTCCGGCAACGAGGCGTCCTGCTCGAGGACGTACCAGCCCGAGTAGCCGGACGCCTCGAGCACGCGGACGATCTCCCCGACCGGGACGTCACCGGCGCCGAGCGGGACGTACATGTTCTGCTGCACGCCCTCCATGTACGTGATCTCGCCGGCCTGCACCCGCTTCGCGACCGTGAGGTCGACGTCCTTGAGGTGCACGTGGGTGATCTTGTCGGCGTGCGCCCGGACGAGCTCGAGCGGGTCGGTACCGCCGATGAGCAGGTGGCCGGTGTCCAGGCAGAGCGGGACGTCGCTGTCGGCGACGAAGCGCTCGACCTCGGCGCGCTGCTCGACGTGGGTGCCGACGTGCGGGTGCAGGGTCGTGCGCAGGCCGTGGGACGCCGCGATGGCGCGGACCTTCCCGGCGGTCGCCACGAGCCGGGCCCACTCGTCGTCCGTCAGCCGCGGGCGCTCGTCGTAGCCGTCGAGACCGGTCGCCGCCGCGAGCACGAGCACCTCGCCGCCGGCGGCCGCCATCTGGGCGGCCGCCCGCCCTGCCTCGGCGAGCGTGGCCTGCTCGGCGGCCGCGTCGTGCAGCGGGACGGCGAGGAAGCCACCGACGAGGCCCAGCCCGGCGGCGCCGAGGACGCCGCGCAGCGCCTCGGGGTCGTCGGGCAGGAACCCGGGCGGGCCGAGCTCGGTGCTGCGCAGGCCGAGGTCGGCCATCTGGCCGAGGACGAGGTCGACCGGGAGGACGTGACCCCACCCGGGCACCTCGCAGACGCCCCAGGAGATCGGCGCGCCGGCGATCCGGCCGCCGAGCAGCGCGCCGGCGTCGACGTCGACGGGCTCGTCAGCCCCGACGGGCTCGTCAGCCGCGACGGCAGCGCCGGCGGCGGCACGGCGTCCGGCCGGCTCGACCTCGAAGGCGGCCGGCTCGATGCTCACGGCCGCGCCGGTGCGCAGCGACTGCTCGCAGGCCTCGGCGAGCACGAGGCTCACGAGCCCGTCGGCGGCGGGCGAGGGGTTCTCGACCCGGCCGGCGATGACGTCGACGAAGACCGCGATCTCGCGGCGGTAGGCCGGCGCGTAGCGCTCCTGGAAGCCGGTGTACGCGGCGCCCGACGGGTCGTGCCCGCCCGGCTCGAGGCTGACGAACGGCGTCCTGGCGTCGTAGCCGGAGGCCAGCGCCGCCTTCTCGGCGAAGACGTCGATCCGGTTGTCGTACCCGGTGCCGTCCTTGCGGCCGCCGACGAGCTGGGCGATGACGCCGCCCTCGAAGACGAGCGTGATCGACGCCGTGTCGACGTCGCCGGCGTCCGCGAACGCCTGGTCGACGAGCACCGAGCCGGTCGCGAAGACGCTCGTCACCCGGCGGCCGACGAGCCACGGCACGCAGTCGAGGTCGTGGACGAACATGTCGCGGAAGATGCCGCCCGAGGTCGGGACGTAGTCCGCCGGCGGCGGCTCGTGGTCGAACGCGGTGGCCCGGACGGCGTACACGTCGCCGGTCTCGCCGGCGACGATGCGCCGCTTGAGCTCGGCGATCGCCGGGTCGAACCGGCGCTGGAACCCGACGAGCAGCGGGACGCCGACGCGCGCGGCGTGCGCGGCGACCTCGCGGACCGTGGCCACGTCAGCGGCGAGCGGCTTCTCGCACAGGACCGGGACGCCCGCGTCGAGGGCGGCGTGGACGACGTCCGCGTGGGACGGCGTGGGGGTCGCGACGAGCAGGCCGTCGACGCCCGCGAGCAGGTCGTCGAGCGACTCGACCGCGCGGACCGTCACACCGCGGGCGGCGGCGGGGCCGGCCGCCAGCTCGGCGGCGACCGCGGCGGCCCGGCCCGGTGCGGGGTCGTGGAGGACGACCTCGGTGACGCCGTCCGTCGCGACGACGTTCGTCGCGTGCATCTGGCCGATGCGGCCCACGCCGCTGACACCGATCCTCATCGATCCTCAACTCCGGGGGAGGGTCTCGCACGCTAGTGTTAGAGCGCTCCAACGATTGGAGCGCTCTAACGATGACCGGCCGCCGGAAGGGTGTCAAGCAGCCCGCGGGGGCGGTGCGCCGGGCGGTCCGGCCGTACGATCACGGCGGCCGGGGACCCGGGCCGAGGGTCCCGGGCAGGAGGGTGGTGACGTGCGCAGACCGACGATGGACGACGTCGCGCAGCGCGCCGGCGTCTCCCGGGCGCTCGTCTCGCTCGTCATGCGCGAGTCGCCCAAGGTCAGCCCCGAGCGGCGGGCCGCCGTCCTCGCCGCGGCCGCGGACCTCGGGTACTCCCCGCACGCGATGGCCCGCCAGCTCGCGCAGCGGACGTCGACCGTGCTCGCCGTCCTTGTCTCGGACCTGCACAACCCCTACTTCGCCGACATCGTCGAGGCCGTCGACACCGCGGCCCGCGAGGCCGGCCTCGACATGATCCTCTCGACCGGGGGCCGCCGCCCGGCCGGCGAGCGCCGCGCCGTCGAGACGATGCTGGGCTTCCGGCCGGCCGGGCTCGTCCTGCTGTCCCCCGTCGTGCCGCAGGCGGTGCTCGAGGCGGCGAGCGTGTCGACGCCGGTCGTGGCCGTCGAGCGCACGGTGGCGCTGCCGGGCGTCGACACGGTGACGGACGACGGCCGGGCCGGCTCCCGGCTCGCGGTCGACCACCTCGCCGGGCTCGGCCACCGCGACGTCGTCCACCTCGACGGCGGCCAGGGCGCGCAGTCGTCGACCCGGCGCCGCGGGTTCGTCGACGCGATGCGCGCGCACGGGCTCGAGCCGCACGTCGAGCCGAGCGAGTACACCGAGGAGGGCGGCGCCGCGGCGGTCGCCCGACTGCTCGCCGCCGGCACGCCGTTCACGGCGCTCGTCGCGGCGAACGACATCAACGCGATCGGGGCGCTGTCGGCGCTCGCGGACGCCGGCCTGCGCGTGCCGGAGGACGTGTCGGTCGTCGGCTACGACAACACCTCGCTCGCCGCGATGCGGCACGTCGGGCTGACGACCGTCGACCAGCCGCGCGCGGAGATGGGCCGGCTCGCCGTCGCCGCCGTCGTCGAGCGGATCGCCGGGCGCCGGACGGCGCCGACCCGGCACCGGCTGCAGCCGACGCTCGTCGTCCGGACGACGACGGGACGGCGGTGACGCCCCGCGCACGAGCGCCGGGCGTCACCGACAGAGGCCGAGGGGCCGAGGGCCGGGCCCCGGCGGCCGGGCTCAGCGCCCGCCGCGCCCCCCGACGTTGCGCATCTCGGGGAGGTAGCCGTAGCCGCGGGTGCCCACGACCCGCGACCGCGCGCCGTCGACGCGCAGTTGGACCGTCGGGGCCAGAGTGCCGCCGAAGCGGACCCCGCCGGCCGCCGTCGGCACGGTGTCGACGAAGCTCTCGACGAGCAGGTTCGGCATGACGTAGTCCGAGTAGGTCATGAGCGGCGCGGACGCCGGGTTGCCCATCACCAGAGCGCTGCCGTTGAGCGGCTTGTAGTCGCTGCGCAGCCCCTTGCCGACGAAGCCGTACAGACCGTCGGGGCCGGTGAGCCCCGGCGCGAAGGTGAACGTGTGGCTGATCGTCCAGAGGTAGTAGCGGCCGTCCTTGACGACGAGGTGCGGCCGTTCGGTCTGCTGGTTCACGCACTCGGCGGACAGGAGCGGCGTGAGCAGGCGCCAGCGCTTCAGGTCACGGCTGGTCGCCTCCATGAGGCCGATGTTGCCGGTGTAGAAGCGCGCGTCCGCCGGGACGTCGTGGCCGGCGGGCACCGGCCCGATCTCCTTGCGGTCGCAGCGGTTCGTGCCGGCGACGCCGGCGTTGTTGCCCTCGAACAGGGCGTAGACCTTCTTGTCCTTGGGGTCCCGGAAGACGAACGGGTCGCGGAAGGCGTAGATGATCGGGCCCGACTGCGACTGCTCCAGCGTCTGGTAGAGCGTGCCGTCGGCCTGGGCGATGATCCGGTGGTCGCGGCCGCCGCTGAACCACACGCGCTTCGAGTCGGCGTGGATCGTGCTGGTCGCGGTCGCGAGCCGCTGCAGCGCGTCCGTGGGGTCGATGCCGCCGTTGTCGCGACCCGACGCCGTGTAGAACGTCTGCACCGTGTCGCCGCGCAGGTGGACCGACGAACCGGCCCACTCCCGCGAGCCGAACGACTCGCCGTCCGGGAACAGGTGGCCGCCGTAGGTCCAGGTGCGTGCGTCGCGCGAGTAGAAGTAGCCGATCCTGGCCTGCCAGTGCCGGTCGCCGAAGCCGATGTCACGCGGGGCGGTGAGGCTGAAGATGACGTTCCAGCCCTTGTAGGACAGCGGTTTCATGTTCAGGTCGGTGAGCGGCCAGGTGTCCCAGATCCAGACCTTCTCCGTCATCAACGGGAAGTTCTCCGGGACGAGCGGCTTGGTGTTGGACCGGTCGGCAGCGATCTTCAGCGCCTGCGCCCGGGTCCAGTTGGCGGTGAAGGTGCCACGCGGCGAGAAGCGGTCACGGTCGCGCGACGTGGTCGACGTGGTCGACGTGGTCGACGTGGTCGATACGGTCGATGCGGCCTGTCGGGCGGCCGCCGGGGCGGCGGGCGGGGCGGCGGCAGCCGCCGGGGAGAGCCCGAGGGGGACGGCGAGAGCGCCGGCCGTGAGCGCCGCCAGTGCGAGGCCGTGCCGGCGCCGTCGGGGCGCGGACGGGACCGGCCGCGGCCGGGTCGGTGTCGTCGTGATGTCGGGCATGAGCGGGGTTCCTCCGTCGGTCCGGATCTGCTTACGGACACCGGGGGCTGTGATGCCAGCCACACCGGACGGGGCGAAACTACCCAATCTGTGAAGAACCGCCAGATTAGTTGTGCATCCCCTGAAAGCGACAGGGCCCCGTCCGCGCGACGGCACCCAGAACGATCATTCGCGGGGTCTTGTCATGGGATGCCTTGGTTGGTCACCATGTGTCCACACGGGACAACGTTGTCCGACCGCTCCGTGTGTCCGGGGGCCGGCGTCGCGACGGGGCGGCGACCAGGGTGGTCCGTCCGCGCTCGCGAGGGGGACGTATGCGCCGCACGATCGGTCTCGTGTCCAGGATCGGCACCGTCGCGGTGCTCGCCGTCGCCGCCCTCGTGGTCGCGGCCATCCCCGCGGCGCCTGCGGTCCCCGGTCCCGCGGCGGCCGCCGCCCAGCCGGAGCGCTACCGCCCGCAGGTGCACTTCACACCGGCGCGCAACTGGATGAACGACCCCAACGGACTGGTCCACCACGACGGCGAGTACCACCTGTTCTTCCAGCACAACCCGGCCGGCAACGACTGGGGCAACATGTCGTGGGGGCACGCGGTCAGCCCGGACCTGCTGCACTGGACCGAGTTGCCCGTCGCGCTGCCTGCCACACCCGACGAGGCCGTCTTCTCCGGCAGCGTCGTGGTCGACACCGCGAACACGAGCGGGTTCGGCGCACCGGGCGCACCGGCCATGGTCGCCGTCTACACGAGCTGGTACCCGGCCACGGGGATCCAGGCGCAGTCGCTCGCCTACAGCACCGACCGCGGCCGCACGTGGACCCGCCACGCCGGGAACCCGGTGCTGGACATCGGGTCCCGCGAGTTCCGCGACCCCAAGGTGTTCTGGGACGGCGACCGTGGGCGGTGGGTCATGGTCGTGGCCCTGGCGACCGAGCGCCGGGTGTCGATCTACACCTCGCCGGACCTCAAGCGCTGGACGCACCGCTCGGACGTCGGCCCGCTCGGCGCCGTCGGAGGGGTCTGGGAGTGCCCGGACCTGTTCCCGCTCGACGTCGACGGTGACCCGGCCGAGCGGCGCTGGGTGATGCTCGTGAGCATGAACCCCGGCTCGGTGTCGGGCGGCTCGGGCATGCAGTACTTCGTCGGCTCCTTCGACGGCGAGCGCTTCGTGCCGCGCCCCGAGCAACCGAACGCGGCCCCGGCGGGCGACGTCGTGGCCGACCTCGAGGGCGGCCGCTGGCCGACCGGCTGGCAGGTCGGCGGGAGCGCGTTCGGCCCCGCCCCGGCGACCGGGACGCTGCCCGGCCAGCACCCCGTCTCGGGGCACCTCGGCACGGGCCTGGTGAACTCCTTCGTCGGGGGCGACGGCACCACCGGACGCATCGTCTCGCCGCCGTTCACGATCACCCGGCGTTGGCTGAGCGCACTCGTCGGCGGGGGTCGGCACCCGCGTGGGGAGCCGGGCCCGACGACCGTCGACCTCGTCGTGGACGGCGCCGTCGTCCGCTCGGCGACCGGCAAGGACAGCGAGACCCTGGACTGGACGTCCTGGGACGTCGGTGACCTCGCCGGCCGGACGGCCCGGATCGAGGTGGTCGACGAGAACACCGGCGGCTGGGGGCACGTCCTGCTCGACCACGTCGTCGCCTCGGACCTGCCCGCCCGGACCGCGCTCGACCGGGTCGACTGGTTCGACCGGGGGCGTGACGCCTACGCAGCGGTGACGTGGAACGGCAGCCCGGACGGGCGCCGGGTGGCCCTGGGGTGGATGAGCAACTGGGACTACGCCGGCGCCGTCCCGACGACCCCGTGGCGCTCGGCGATGACGCTCCCGCGCGAGCTGGCGCTGCGCACCGTCGGCGGCCGCGAACGGCTCGTCCAGGTACCGGTCCGGGAGCTGGTCGGCCAGCGCGGTGCCGCCGCCCTGAGCGTCCGCAGCCGGGTGCTCGCCCGCGGGACGACGGTGCTGGCGCCCGCCCTCGGCTCCGCGGCCGACCTCGTCGTCGACCTCGAGGCGCGTGACGCCCGGCAGTTCGGGCTCGAACTGCACCGCGGGGTGCGCCCGGACGGGACCCTGCAGAAGACGGTCCTCGGCTACGACACCCGGCGCGGGGAGATCTGGCTGGACCGCACGGCCTCCGGCGAGACAGGCTTCTCGGCGGCCTTCCCGTCGGTCCAGCGCTACCCGGTACCGCTGGTCAACGGGCGCCTGCGGCTGCGGGTGGTGCTCGACGCCGGGTCGGTCGAGGTGTTCGCCGGCTCCGGGGAGGCCGTCCTCACCGACGTCGTCCTGCCGGACCCGGCGCTCACGGCGCTGGCGGCGTTCTCGGACGACGGCAGCGCACGGGTCGTCAGCCTCACCGCGTACCCGCTGCGTCCGACCCGCTGAGCGGCACCGGGCCGCGACCGCCGCGGGCGAAGGGCTCGAGGACCCTGTCCCGCAACGACCCGGGGAGGCCCGGCCCGTCGTCGGCCACGCGGACGTCGAGGACGGCCCTCGCTCAATCCATGGCCCGGACCGGTCGAACAGTGACAAGGTCGACTCTGTTCATCGAGTCTGTTCACCGAGGCTGGTCCGGACCCGGACCCGGACGGGGGTGAGGGTGCATGGCGGGGACCGTGCTCGGCGCGCTGACGGTCGCGCCGCACCGCCGGGCCGACGTCCTGTCCTGGGTCCGGGACACCCTCCGCGAGGTCCCGGACGGGCCCGCGGGCCACGCCCGGCTGGCGGCGCTGCTCTGGGACCTGGACTACGAGTCGTCCTGGCAGCCGCTCGAGGCGATCGTCGCGGCCCGGGAGGTCGAGGACGCCGTCGTCGGACGCGGCTGGCACGACCTCGTCACGCACGCGCAGGTGGTCCGGACCGGGGCGGAGCTGCGCCGCGGCGAGATGGTCGCCGCCGCCGAGCTCGCCCGGGAGCTCCTCGCGCGGACCGGGGAGCACGGCCAGACGCTCGTCCAGGCCCGGCTGCACAGCTCGCTGTCGACGATGTTCCGCGGCGTCGGCGACCACGCGGCCTGCCTCGACCACGCCGTCCGGAGCATGTCCCTGACGCCGGACGACGCCCCGGGCTGGGTACGGGTCACCAACCTCATCAGCCTGGGGTCGGCGCTGCAGATCTCCGGCACGTACGAGGACGGCGAGGCGCGCTACTTCGAGGCGCTCGCCCTCGCCGACGTCCTGCCCGACCGCCAGCTCTCCGTCCTCGTGCTGAACAACCTGGCCTACGGCTGCTACGAGCGCGGCCTCGCCGAGGCGGCGCAGGAGCACACGGACCGGCTCGTCGCGCTGGCCGAGGAGCACCGGCTGCCGCTCTTCGCCGAGGTGCTCGACACCCTGGCGCGGGTCGAGATGATGCACGGGAACCTCACCGGCGCCCAGGCGATCCTCGAGCCGGCGCTCGCCGACCCCTACGGCCAGCTGTTCATCGAGCCGGACGCGCTGCCCTGCCTGCTGATCACCCTCGCCGAGATCCAGCGCGGCCTCGGCCGGCCGGACGCCGCGGCGGCCACCCTCGACCTCTGCGAGGCGGTCGCCACCGAGCGCGGCCAGTTCCAGTGGCAGGCGCTGCCGCTGCGCGAGCGGGCCACCCTCTACGCGGAGACCGGCGACTTCGAGGCGGCCTTCTCGCAGGCGATGGCCTTCCACGACGCGTGGGTGCGGCTGCACGACGCCGAGCGCGAGACCCGGGCCCGGGTCGTCCACGCGCTCTACGAGGTGAGCGAGTCCCAGCGCGCCCGGGACCAGTTCCGCGAGCTCGCCACCCGGGACCCGCTCACCGGCCTGCACAACCGCCGGCACAGCGACGCCGTGCTGCCGGGCCTCGTCGCGGACGCCGACGGCGGGCACCCGCTGTCGCTCGCGCTGCTCGACCTCGACCACTTCAAGCGGATCAACGACGGCTACTCGCACGACATCGGCGACGCGACCCTGAAGCGCACCGCGGACCTGCTGACCCGGTTCACCCCGCCGGGCGGTGCGGCGGTCCGGCTCGGCGGCGAGGAGTTCCTCCTCGTCCTCCCGGCCACTTGCGCCGACGACGCCCGCACGCACTGCGAACGGCTGCGCGAGGCGTTCGGGCGGCACGACTGGACACCGGTCCGCGAGCCCGTCTCGGTGAGCATCGGGCTGGTCACGACGACCGGGGGCACGACGGCGTCCGTCCTGCTCTCGCAGGCGGACCGGCACCTGTACGCCGCCAAGAGGGGCGGCCGCGACCGCGTCGTCGGCTAGCTAGACCGACCCGGTCGGCGCACCGAACCGCAGCCGGACCGTCGTCCCCGCCGGTCCGCTGTCGAGGTCGACGGTGCCGCCGTGCGCCGTGGTGACCGCCCGGACGACGGCCAGGCCGAGGCCGGTCGAGCCCCGGCCGCCGCGGGCGAAGGGCTCGAAGACCCTGGCGCGCAGCGCTTCCGGGATACCCGGGCCGTCGTCCGCGACGGCGACGTCGAGCGCCCCGTCGACGACACCGACCCGGACCGCGACCCGGGTCCCGGCCGGGGTGTGCCGGCGGGCGTTGACGACGAGGTTGAGCACGGCCTGGAGCACCCGGTCGAGGTCGACCCGGACGGTCGTCGCGCCGGCGCCCGGTGTGCCGTCGACCGCCTCGACCGGCTCGACCGCCTCCACCGTGACGTCCCCGAGGTCGAGCCCCACGAGCCGCAGCCGGACCTCGTCGACGACCCGGTCGACCGTGACGTCGGTCGGCACGAGGAACGTCTCGCCGTCCGCTGCCGCGAGCAGGAGCAGGTCGTCGAGCAGCCGGGATAGCCGGACGAGCTCGGCACCGACGAGCCGCAGCGAGGCGTCCGGGTCGGCCGCGATCCCGGACACGACGAGCTCGAGGTGGCCGCGCGCCACCGCGACCGGCGTCCGGAGCTCGTGCGAGACGGCGGCGAACAGCGCCGTCCGGGCCGCGACCTCGGCCGAGATCCGTTCGAGCATGCCGTTGAAGGCCCGGGCGAGGTCGCCGACCTCGTCGGGCCGGCCGCCCGGGTCGGGCACCCGCACGGCGAGGTCGCCGATGCCGGCGCGCTCGGCCGCGGCGTGCAGCGCGCGCAGCGGCCGGGTCGCCGTCCGCAGGGCGAGGGCGAGGACGACGACGCCGAGCGCACCGGCGAGCGTCGCGGCGAGCGCCACCCGGCCGGCGAGCGTCGTCGCGTCGTGGTCGACGGCGCCGAGCCAGCCGTCGACCTCGAGGACCGCGACCCGGCGGCCGTCGCCGGTGACCGGGGTCGCGAGCACCCGGACGTCCCCCTCGGGCGTCGCCCGGGTGACGACCCGGCCGGGCACACCGGCCGGCAGCCGGGCGCCGTCCCGCAGCGCGACGACCGGTGCCGGCCCGGTCGCCGTCGTGAGGACCGGGCCGCCGTCCACCCGGATCACGGTCATGTGCAGCGCGCTGCCCGGCTGGGTCGCGAGGTAGCCCTGGAGCCGGCGCTCGAGGTCGGCCGGACCGG
>JACRAB010000494.1 GCA_016213575.1 Actinomycetota bacterium | reverse complement strand
CGCGCCGTCCGGGCGCAGGATCCAGCCCCAGACGATGCCGGCGACGACGACCGGGAGCACCTGCGGCAGGTAGATCGCCGCCCGCAGGCCGCTCGCGACCCGCGGGTGGAACGACCGGCCGACGGCGTCGAAGAGGACTGCCGCAAGGACCAGGCCGAGCAGGGTCGGGACGACGACCATCGCGACGACCATCGCGACGGTGTTCTTGAACGACGTCCAGAAGATCTCGTCGTGGACCAGCCGGTCGTAGTTCGCGAGGCCGACCCAGCGCGGGTCGCCGACGCCCGACCACTTCGTGAAGGACAGGTAGACGCTCGCGACGAACGGGCCGCCGATGACGGCCGCGAAGAGCGCGCCGCCGGGGAGCAGGTAGAGCCAGTAGACGAGGCCGCCGGTGCGGGCCGGGTGCCGGGAGCGGCGCCGGCGGCCGGCGGCGGGGGCGGGCGGTGCCGCCGGGGGTGCGGGGACCTGGGCGCCCCGGGCGGGCGAGGTCGTGGTTCCGGGCATGACGACTCCTTGGGCCGGTCGACGCCCGCCGGCCCGGGAGAACCGGCCGGCGGCGCGCGCGGGTGAGGGACCGGACGGCTCAGCCGCCGGTGACCTCCTTGACCCCGGCCGTGTACGGACCCTCGAGGGCGTCCTGGACCTGGGCGGGAGTCTTCGACTGGTTGATGAGCCCCTGCATCGCCGAGACGA
The DNA here is from genome assembly GCA_016213575.1 of Actinomycetota bacterium. Taxonomy (GTDB): domain Bacteria; phylum Actinomycetota; class Actinomycetes; order Actinomycetales; family Kineosporiaceae; genus R-H-3. The sequence continues at coordinate 4,278 of JACRAB010000494.1, read as the reverse complement.
CGACGTCGTAGTAGCCGGGCACCGGCCAGTCGGGGTAGAACGCGAGACCGTCGCTCTTCAGCAGGCCGTTGAAGTTCTCGATGATCTTCTTGTTCTTCGCGTCGGTGATCGTCGACGGGTCGGCCGCGATCGGGATGCCGCCGGAGTTGCCGATGAGGGTCTGGATCTCGGGACGCATCGTGATGTCGATGAAGTCGTACGCGAGGTCCTTGGCCTTGCTGTTCGTCGGGACGACCCAGAGGTTGCCGGACGAGCCCGGCGCCAACGTGTTGCCCGGGAACAGGAACGTGTCCCAGTCGAACTTCGCCTCGGCGGCGATCCGGCCGTACCACCACGTGCCGCTCACGAGCATCGGGTACTTGCCGGCGATCCACGCCGTCCCCATGTCCTCGGCCTTGAGGCTCGCGGACTCCTTGGAGACGTAGCCCTTCTTGACCCACTGGTCGAACGTCTCGACGCCGTACCGGACCGGGCCGCTCGTGAAGTCGACCGGGGCCTTGTAGAGCTGGTAGGCGTCGACCCAGGAGCGGTCCGCCTTGGAGAGCGCGAGCTCGTAGTAGAGCTGGGTGCCGGGGTACTCCGCGCCGGACATCGCCAGCGGTGTGACGCCCTTGGCGGTGAACGCGTCCATGACCTTCGTGAAGTCGTCGAGCGTCGTGGGGACCGTCAGGCCGTACTTCTCGAACATGTCGGCGTTGTAGTAGACCGTCACGTACTCGCCGTAGTTCGGGACGCCGAACCACTTGCCGGAGCCCATGACGCCCTTGTCGGAGTACACGGCCGTCGTCGCGAGCGCCCCCGTGACCTTCTTGTCCCAGCCGCGCTTCGTGGCCTCGGACGTCACGTCGGTGAGCAGGCCCTGGGAGGCGAGCAGGCCGGCGGTGCCGTTGCCCTTGTTGTACTCGAGGATGTCCGGGCCGGCGTCGGAGTTGAGGATCATGCTCGCGTTCTGCTGGATCTGCTCGAACGCCTTGCGCTCGAACTGGACCTCGACGCCCGGGTGCTCGGTCTTGAAGATCTCGATCGACTTGTCCCAGGCGACCCCCATGGCCGAGGTCTCACCCTCGTAATGCCACAGCTTGAGGACCTTGGCGCCGCTCGCCTCGCTCGCCCCGCTGCCACCTGCGCTGCTGGTACCGCCGCAGGCGGCGAGGCCGGTCGCGACGGCGGCGACGAGCGCCACCGTCGTCAGTCTGCCCGTCATCGATCTACGTCGTGCCGACATGGGTATTCTCCTTCTGGCGAATCTGTCCGGATTCCGCTGGCCGGTCCGCCACCCCTGGCCGGGTGGCGGACCGGGTGATCCGGGCGCGGCGCGCGCACCCGGTCCCGTGCCCGTCTAGCTGCGCACGGGCCCGCTGGTCCCCCGCACCCGGAGGGTGCAGGGCAGCAGCTGCTGGTGGACCTCCTTGTCCTTGTCCTCGTCGCGGCGGTCGGTGCGGTCGAGCTGGTCGACGAGGGCCTCCACCGCGAGGCGTCCCAGGGCGGCCCCCGGGGACTCCATCGCCGTGAGGGCGGGGCGGGCGAGCTCCGCGACGGCCGGGGCCATGACGACGGAGACGACCGAGACGTCCTGGGGCACCCGCAGCCCCCGGTCGGCGAGCCCGGCGAGGATGCCGAACGTCGCGCTCTCGTTCATCGACACGAAGGCCGTGACGCCCGGGTCGCGGGCGAGGGCCTCCTCGACCGCGATACGGCCGTGGGCGGCGCCGGCGTCGACCGCGACCATGACCGGCTCGAGACCGTGCACCCGCATGGCCCGGGCGAACGCCTCGGCCGTGCGCACCGTCGGTCCGTCACCGGCGGCGAGCGCGTCCTGGGAGTGGTTCACGTACACGACCCGGCGGTGGCCGAGGCGCACGAGGTGCTCGACGGCGTCCGCCATCGTCGTGTCGAAGTCGATGTCGACGAAGCTGACGCCGGTGGTGTCCCGGGTGCGCCCGATGAGCACGTAGGGGACGCCGAGCTCGCGCAGGACGTCGACCCGGGGGTCGTCGAGCCGGACCGCCATGAGCGCGGCGCCGGCGAGCAGCCGGCGGCTCGCGAGCTCGCGCAGCGGGGCTGCGTCGTCCGCGCCGACCGGGTTGAGGGTGAGGTGGTAGCCGGCCGCGCTGGCCGCGGACGCCGCGCCGTTGACGAAGGCCGACACCGTGGCCCCGACGCCGTCCTCGCCGAGCGGCAGGAGGAGGCCGAGCAGGGTGCTGCGCCGGCTCGCGAGGCCGCGGGCCATGGCGTTCGGGGAGTAGCCGAGCTCGGCGATCGCCGCGAGCACCCGCTCCCGGGTGGCGCCCGAGATGGGCCGCGCGCCGGTGAGGACGTAGGAGACGGTGCTCACGGAGACGTTCGCCAACCGTGCGACATCCGTCATCGTCGCTGCCACGCCGTCACCTCCAGCGTCGTCGCCGGTCACTCGGTCCGTCATCATCGAAGCGTTTCGACGAAGCGCTTCGACGGAGAATGTATGACTGCGCTCACAGGTTCGTCAATCAGTTGAACGAAAGGAGTCGGCGAGCGGTCGCAGGTGCGGCGGGCGACCCGCCGGTGTGACGAGCGCCGCTCACGGTCCCGGCCCCGCGCAGGTCGTCCGGACTAGGCTCGGGGACCGGGTGGCCGCACCGGTGCAGCCCCCGACAGGAAGGGACGTCATGGCGGAGCCGGCGAGCGCGGGCGGGACCGAGATCCCCTCGGACATCGACATCCACACGACGGCGGGCAAGCTCGCCGATCTCGAGCGCCGGGCCGACGAGGCGATCAACGCCGGGTCGGCGAAGGCCGTCGAGAAGCGCCACGCGCAGGGCAAGAAGACAGCGCGGGAGCGGATCGACGCCCTCCTCGACGAGGGCTCGTTCGTCGAGCTGGACCAGCTGGCCCGGCACCGCAGCCGCAACTTCGGGCTGCACCACAACCGGCCCTACGGCGACGGCGTGGTCACCGGCCACGGCACGATCGACGGCCGCCAGGTGTGCGTGTTCGCCCAGGACTTCACGGTGTTCGGCGGCAGCCTCGGCGAGGTCTTCGGCGAGAAGATCGTCAAGGTCATGGACCTCGCGATGAAGATCGGCTGCCCGGTCATCGGGATCAACGACTCGGGCGGTGCGCGGATCCAGGAGGGCGTCGTCTCCCTCGGGCTCTACGGCGAGATCTTCCTGCGCAACGTGCACGCGAGCGGCGTCGTCCCGCAGATCTCGCTCATCATGGGCCCGTGCGCCGGCGGGGCGGTCTACTCCCCCGCGATCACCGACTTCACGGTCATGGTCGACCAGACCTCGCACATGTTCATCACCGGTCCGGACGTCATCAAGACCGTCACGGGCGAGGAGGTCGGCTTCGAGGAGCTCGGCGGCGCCCGCACGCACAACAGCAAGAGCGGCAACGCGCACTACATGGGCTCCGACGAGGACGACGCGCTCGAGTACGTGCGCGCCCTGCTGTCGTACCTGCCGAGCAACAACCTCTCGGACGCCCCGGCGTTCGACGCCGAGGCCGACCTCTCGCCGAGCGAGGACGACCACGCGCTCGACACGATCATCCCGGACTCGGCGAACCAGCCGTACGACATGCACACGGTGCTCGAGGCGGTGCTCGACGACGGCGAGTTCCTCGAGGTGCAGCCGCTGTTCGCGCCGAACATCCTCATCGGCTTCGGCCGGGTCGAGGGCCGTTCCGTGGGCGTCGTCGCGAACCAGCCCATGCAGTTCGCCGGCACCCTCGACATCGACGCGAGCGAGAAGGCGGCGCGGTTCGTCCGCACCTGCGACGCGTTCAACGTGCCCGTCCTGACCTTCGTCGACGTCCCGGGCTTCCTGCCGGGGACCGACCAGGAGTGGAACGGCATCATCCGCCGCGGCGCCAAGCTCATCTGGGCGTACGCCGAGGCGACGGTCCCGAAGGTCACGGTCATCACCCGCAAGGCGTACGGCGGCGCGTACGACGTCATGGGCTCCAAGCACCTCGGCGCCGACGTCAACCTCGCGTGGCCGACCGCCCAGATCGCCGTCATGGGTGCCCAGGGCGCGGTGAACATCCTCTACCGGCACGAGCTGCGGGACGTCTCGGAGGCCGCCGGCGACGTCGACGCCGAGCGCCGCCGGCTCATCACCGAGTACGAGGACACCCTCGCCAACCCGTACATCGCCGCCGAGCGCGGCTACATCGACGCGGTCATCCCGCCGTCGTCGACCCGGGCGGAGATCGTCAAGGCGCTGCGGATGCTCCGGACGAAGCGCGCGACGCTGCCGCCGAAGAAGCACGGGAACATCCCGCTGTGAGCACCGACGG
>JACRAB010000076.1 GCA_016213575.1 Actinomycetota bacterium | reverse complement strand
CCCGGCACCCTCGCCGCGGCCGGCGCGCCGCCGTCGGCGCCGGAGGTGCCCGCCGCGCCGTCGGCCGCGGCCCCGCCCGCGGTCTTCACCCGGCCGGCGGCCCCCGCGACCGGCGGGGTGCCCTTCGACGTCCGCTACCAGCTCGGCGGCGTGGCGGTCGGCGCCGCGATCGCGCTCGCCGGCGTCTGGCTCGGCTACCGGATCGCCCGCCGACGCGGCTGACCGGCACGGCCGACCGGCACGCGAACGATCCCGCCCCGCGGGCGATCCGGGCATTTCGCCACCAGCGAACCCGGATTCACCCGAACGGCCGCTCATAGCGTGCCGGGGCCCGGTCGATAACGCGCCTATGTCGACCGCTCGGGCCCCGGTATGAGGGACCCGGACCGACCGGAGGAAGGAGGATCGGCGATGAACGTCACCAGTGTCGGTGCCACCCCGACGCCGCTTCCGGCCCCGCTCCCCGTCCAACGACCCGTCGCCCCGCAGAACGCACCGGACGCCGGGTCCCGGGAGGCGTCGCAGCATTCCGCCCAGGCACGCAAGCCGGAGCCGGAGCCCGTACGTCTGCCGCCGCTCAAGCCGGTGTCGACGCAGGAGTTCCGGGTCATGCTCGGCGCCCTGCCGCCGAGCGCGCTGAGCCGGGCGAACGCGGACGCCGGCGCGGCGCTCGACGTGTACGTCTGAGCTCCGCTCACCCGTTCGGGCGGACGACGAGCTCGCCCCGGACGCTGCCGGCACCGGTGCGGGCCAGCGCCTCGGGCAGCCGCTCCAGCGCGAGCACCTCCTCGACGAGCGGCCGCAGCGCGCCGGTCGCGGCCAGCGCCGCGACGCGCGCGGTCTCGGCCGCCCCGGTCCGCACCGTCAGCACCCCGACGCGGCCGCCGGTGAACGGTCCGGCCAGCGCGAGCGGCACGAAGACGCGGAGCGGACCGCCGACCGCGCGGTAGCGCCCGCCCGCGGCGAGGACCGCCGCGACCCGGCGGGGTCCCCGGGTCGCCACCAGGTCCAGCACCAGGTCCCAGCGCAGCCCCGACGCCGCGAAGTCGCTCACCCGGTGGTCGAGCACCTCGTGCGCGCCGAGGCCGGTCAGCCACTCGAGCTTCCCCGCGTTGTCGACCGCGGTCACGTGCGCGCCCGCCGCCAGCGCCAGCTGCAGGGCCAGGGTCCCGGACCCGCCGCCCGCCCCGTTGAGCAGCACCCGCTGCCCCGCCGTGACGCCCGCCGTCCCCTGGACCGCGATCGCCCCCGCCTGCGGCAGGCAGGCCGCCACCTCGTCGCTCAGCCCCGACGGGACCGGGGTGCACGCCGCGGCCGGCAGGCAGGCCAGCCCGGCGAAGCCGCACGGACGCATGACGACGTCGGCCATGACGCGCTGCCCCACCGCCAGGTCGCCGTCCGCCGCGACGCCCTCGCCGAGCCGGACGACGTGCCCGACGACGTCCGACCCGAGGACCCGGCGGCCGGCCCGGGGACGTCGCAGCCCGGCCAGCCGCGCGTAGGCCGGGCTCCCGGTGAGGTACTCCCAGTCGGAGAGGTTGACCGAGCAGGCGGCCACCCGCACGAGCACCTCGCCCGGGCCGGGTTCGGGGTCGGGCACGTCCGCGAGGCGCAGTCGCTCGGGGCCGCCGTACCTGTCGTAGACCATCGCGCGCACGGGTCCGCCCTCCTCGATCGGTCCAGTCGATCGGTCCACTCGACCGGTCCGATCGACCGGTCGGGAACATCCCAGCGGACGCGGGACCGCCGCGCACTCCTGCCACCCCCCGGCCCGGCCGGGCCGCCGCCCTGGTCCGGCCGGGTACTCCTGCCGCCCCCGCCGTCGCGCTCCGGCACCCCGTCGCCCATACTTGGATGCCGCTGTGCCGCGGTCCGTGCGGTCGCACCGCCGGGCCGCTCCGGCTCCGACGCCCCCGGGGAGGACGCGCTGAGCACCGCAGACCTGCACCGCGACCTCGACCGCGAGGCGACCCGGGAGCAGGCGTACGTCGACCGGCTCTACGACCACCTCGACGGGCTCCGAGAGCGCACGGCGCGCTCGCTGGAGCAGGTCCGGCGCGCCCCCGTCGTCCCGACGCCCGGCGGCCGGGCCGAGCGGGACGCCTTCGACGCGCTGCACACCGAGCGGCTGCGCCAGCTCGGTGCCGTCGAGGAGCGGCTCGCCTTCGGGCGCCTCGACCTGCGCACCGGCGAGAGCCGGTACGTCGGCCGGATCGGGCTGTCGGACGACGACCGGGCCCAGCTGCTGCTCGACTGGCGGGCGCCGGCGGCGTCCGCGTTCTACCAGGCGACCGCCGCCCAGCCGCGGGACGTCGTCCGGCGCCGGCACATCGCGCTGCGCGGGCGCACGGTGAGCGGCCTCGACGACGAGGTGCTCGACGCCGAGGGCCTCGAGGAGGCCGTCGCCGCCGGGGCCGACCTCGCGACGATCACCGGCGAGGGCGCCCTGATGTCCGCGCTCACGGCGCACCGCACGGGCCGGATGAAGGACATCGTCGCGACGCTGCAGTCCGAGCAGGACCGGGTCGTCCGGGCACCGCTCGCCGGCGTGCTCGTCGTCCAGGGCGGGCCGGGCACCGGCAAGACCGCCGTCGCGCTGCACCGCGCCGCCTACCTGCTCTACACGCACCGGGACCGGATCGCCCGCAGCGGCGTCCTCGTCGTCGGCCCCAGCCCCGTCTTCCTGCGGTACATCGAGCAGGTGCTGCCGAGCCTCGGCGAGACCGGCGTCGTCCTCTCGACCCCGGGCCAGCTCTTCCCGGGCGTCGACGCGACCGGCCGCGACCGCGCGGACGTCGCCGTCGTCAAGGGCGACCTGCGGATGGCGGACGTCGTCAGGGCCGCGGTCCGGCGGCGGCAGCGGCGGCTCGTCCGGCCGGTGCCGCTCGACGTCGACGGGGACGTCGTCGAGCTGCGCCCGCGCGTCGTCGCCGACGCCCGCGGCCGGGCCCGGCAGTCCGGCAAGCCGCACAACGAGGCCCGGGTCACGTTCGTCCGGCACCTGCTCGACGACCTCGCCGGCCAGCTCGCGACCGCCCGCGGGGTCGGCGGCGAGGCCGAGGAGCGCGGGGCGCTGCTCGAGGAGCTGCGCACCCACCCGGACGTCCGCCGCGAGGTCAACCTGCTGTGGCTGCCGCTGTCGGCGACCGGCGTCGTCACCGAGCTGCTCACCCGCCCCGACCGGCTCGCGCTCGCCGCCGACGGGATCCTCTCCGAGCGCGAGCAGGCCCTGTTGCTGCGCGGGCCGCTCGCGCCGTGGACGCCCGGGGACGTCCCGCTGCTCGACGAGGCCGCCGAGCTCCTCGGCGCCGACGTCGCGGTGACGGACGCCGCGCGGCGGGCCGCGGCGGTCGCCGCCACCGAGCGCGCCGAGGCGCTCGAGTTCGCCAAGCAGGTGCTCGGGAACGCCGGCGAGGCCGCCGAGATGCTCACCCCCGAGATGCTCGCCGACCGGTTCGCCGGCGGCCCGGGCTTCGGGCCGCTCGCCGACCGCGCCCGCGACGACCGCACGTGGGCGTTCGGGCACGCCGTCGTCGACGAGGCCCAGGAGCTCTCGCCGATGCAGTGGCGGCTGCTCGCGCGCCGGGTCCCGTCGCGGTCGATGACCGTCGTCGGGGACGTCGCGCAGACCGGCTCGGCCGCGGGGACGACGTCCTGGGCCGAGGTCCTCGACCACCACGTCGGCGCCGACCGCTGGGTGCTCGAGCAGCTCACCGTGAACTACCGGACGCCGGCCCGGGTGATGGCGGTCGCGACCGCGCTCCTGCACGCGCACGGCATCGACGTCGCCCCGCCGAACGCGGCCCGCGAGGGCGACCACGACCCGGTCGGGGTCCGGCTGCCCGGCCGGGACGCCGCGGCCGTCGCCGCCGTGGCCGCCGAGGTGGTGCGGGCGGACGACGCCGCGCTCGACGGCGGCCGGTTCGCCGTCGTCGTCCCGAGGGACGGCTACGAGGCTTTCCCGGCCGCGCTGCGTTCGGTGCTCGACGCCGCCGCGGCACCGGGCACGGGCCCGGCGCTCGCCGACCGCGTCGAGGTCGTCACCGTCGACGAGGCCAAGGGCCTGGAGTTCGACAGCGTGACGGTCGTCGACCCGGCGGCCGTCGTCGGCCAGTCCGCGCGCGGCGTCAACGACCTCTACGTCGCCCTGACCCGCCCGACGCAGCGGCTCACGGTGCTCCACCACGGGGACCTGCCGCCGGGGCTCGACGGGCTCGTCCCGGCCGCGGTCACGGCCGCACCGGGCCCGAACGGCACGTCCAACGGCACGTCCAACGGCACGTCCAACGGCACGTCCAACGGCACCCGCGGCACGTCACGCCCCACCGCCCCGACGCCCCGCGCCGCCGAGCCGGAGCCGCCCGCCGGGGCCGAGGCGCCGGAGCCGCCCGAGGAGCACCCCGACACGCTCTTCTGAGCGCCGGCGCGCGCCCGGGTCACAGGCCCCAGTGGTGGTGCGGCAGGTGCAGCGCCCGGCTGATCGCCTTCAGGTGCTCGGTGTGCAGGAGCACCCGGCCGGCCTCCTGGCCGCCGGCCCGCAGCCGGGCCCAGAGGTAGCCGAAGGTCGGCGACCCCTCGAGGACGATCTCGGCGAGGACGCCCGCGGGCGACTCCACGCCGACGTCCGAGGTCGAGAGGCCGGCCGTCGGGAGCCGCTCGTTGATCTCGGCGACCTGGTCCAGGTTCATCGTGTGCGTCGTCCGCGGGACGGCGTGGCTGTGCAGGCTCACCGCACCACTGTCGGCATCCGGGACGCACCTGCCTGAGACCTTCGTCCCGGATCCCGCCGGACGGCCCCGTGCACGAGCCCCCGGGCCGCCGACCCCGGCTACCCGAGCTGGTCGACGATCCCCCGGAACACCCGGGGCAGCGCGGCCGCCGCGGGCACGATCGTCCGCCGCAGCGCCGGCCGCCGCGCGGCCAGGAGCAGCCCGCCGGTGAGCACCCGGTACCGGCGCGTCGTCCGCCGCCACGCGGCCTCGTAGTCCTGCGGCCGGTCCGCGACGAGGCAGGCGACGAGCTCACGGGCGCACGCGAGGCCGACCGAGATCCCCTCGCCGGTGAGCGCGTCGACGTAGCCGGCCGCGTCCCCGACGAGCAGCACCCGGCCCTGCACCCGGCGGGCCGCCGTCCGGCGCAGCGGCCCGGCGCCGCGGACGTCGGACGCCGGTTCCGCACCCGCGAGCCGGTCCGCGAGCGCCGGGAAGCGGGCGAGCCACGTGTCGTAGGACCCGCCGCCCGGGCACAGGACGGCGACCCCGACGAGGTCCTCGGCGACCGGGGTCACGTAGGCCTCGGCGTCGTCGGCCCAGTGCACCTCGACGAGGTCGCTCCACGGGGCGAGCCGGTAGTGCCGGCGCAGCCCGTACCGGACGGCGCCGCGGGCCGGCACGTCGAGCCCGAGCGCGCGCCGCACCGGCGAGTGCAGGCCGTCGGCCGCGACGAGCCAGCGCGCCCGCACCCCGGCCGCCTCGACCCGGCCGGGCCCGGTCAGCGGCGGCGCGGCGCTCGCCCGGACCCGCTTGACCCCCAGCGCGTCGGCGCGGGCACCGAGCGCGGCCGACAGCGTCGTCCGCCGGACGCCGAGGCCGGGCCCCGCGGAGAACAGCGCGGTGGCCTCGCGACCACGGGCGAGGTAGCGGATGCCCCGGAACTCGACGCCGTCGGGCTCCACCCCGAGCCGGCGCAGCGACGTCCGCGCGGCCGGCATGAGCCCCTCGCCGCACGCCTTGTCGACCGGGCCCTCGCGGCGCTCGACGAGCGCGACGGACATGCCCGCGCGCGCGGCCTCGACCGCGGTGCCCAGGCCGACCGGCCCGGCACCGACGACGAGCAGGTCGACGTCCACCCGGTCATCCACCCGGCCATCGTCGCCGCCCGCGGGCCGCACGGCGACCGGTGGCAGCAGCGTTCAGCCGGCGGCGGTGGCCAGCGCGGCGTTCTCGACCCGGATCCGGACGACGAGCAGCGCGGCGTTCGCCACCGTGAACACGAGCGCCGTGACCCAGGCGGTGTGCACGAGCGGCAGCGCGACGATCTCCGCCACGACCGCGACGTAGTTCGGGTGGCTCAGCCAGCGGTACGGCCCGCGGGTCACGAGCGGCAGCCCGGGGACGACGACCACCCGGGTGTTCCACTGGTTGCCCAGGCTCGTGATGCACCACCAGCGCAGCGCGTGGGCGGCCACGAGGACGGCGAGCATGGGCCAGCCGAGCCACGGCAGGAACGGCCGGTCGGCGAGCGGGACCTCGACGAGGCAGCCGACGAGGAACGCCGTGTGCAGCAGCACCATGACGGGGTAGTGCCGGGCGCCGAACTCGACGCCGCCGGCGGCGCGGGCCCACGCGAGGTGCCGCTGCGCGACGGCGAGCTCGACGAGCCGGGCCGCGACAACGACGAGCACCAGCGCGACGTACCAGACCTGGCTGCTCACGCCCGGCACGCTAGCGGCGATCAGCGCTCGCCGCAGCGCACGGGCCGGGGCTCAGCCCTCGAGCAGCACCAGCTCGGCGCAGAACCCGGGGCCCATCGCCAGCAGCACCCCCGTCGTCCCGGGCGCAAGCCCGCCCTCGGCGAGGGTCCCCTGCAGGACGTGGAGCACGGACGACGAGGACAGGTTGCCGATCGCGGCGAGGCTGCGCCGGGTCACGTCGAGCGCGCCGGGGTCGACCTCGAGCGCCCGGACGATCGCCTCGATGACCTTGGGCCCGCCCGGGTGCGCGACCCAGGTCGCGACGTCCGCGACGGCGAGCCCGTGCCTGCCGAGGAAGGCGTCGACGTCGTCGCGCAGGTACTTCTCGACGACGTCGGCCACCGTCGCGGCGAGGACGATCCGGAACCCGCTGCCCCCGATGTCCCAGCCCATGACGCGCTCGGTGTCGGGGTACATCCGGCTGCGGGTGTCGACGACGCGCGGCCCGGAGCCGGCGAGCGGGTGCTGCGCGCCGACCATGACGACGGCCGCCGCGCCGTCCCCGAACAGCCCGGTGGCCACGAGGTTCGCGGTCGAGTCGTCGTCCCGCTGGAACGTCAGCGAGCACAGCTCGACGGACAGCAGCACGGCGACGCCGTCCGGGTGCCCGAGGAGGTAGTCGTGCAGCCGGGCGATCCCGGCGGCCCCGGCGACGCAGCCCAGCCCGAACACCGGCACCCGCTTGACGTCGTCCCGCAGCCCGAGCCGGGCCACGAGCCGGGCGTCGATGCTCGGTGCCGCGATCCCGGTGACCGACGTCGAGACGAGCAGGTCGACGTCGGACGGCGCGAGCCCGCACGCCGCGAGCGCGTCACCGATGCACCGCTCGCCGAGCGTCGTGCCGACCTCGATGAACGCGTCGTTCGCGGCGCCGAAGCCGGACAGCGTCAGGTACTCCCCGAGCGGGAGGGCGAGGTGCCGGGTGCTGACCCCGGCCGAGGCGTGCACCCGCCGCAGCAGGGCCCGCTTCTCTGCCTTGGCGTCGTCGCGGAGCACGACCTCGGCGAGCACCTCGGTGATGTCCGCCTGGGCGTGGACGTTCCCCGGCAGGGCCCCGCGCACCGCAGCGATGGTCGACATCTCCTGACGGTACCTGCGCAGCCGTCAGGCGGCCCCCCGAGCCGTGGTCACGTTCGCAGCGAGGTCGCCGTCGTCCGTCAGTGCGCGACGTCGATGACGAGCCGCTCCGGACCCGTGAGGTGCATGACCTTGAAACCGGCCTTGCGGTCGAGGCCGACCCCGAACGTCAGCACCGCCTCGAAGTCGCCGGCGTCGGCGACCTCCTTGAGGTTCGGCAGGTTCGGGGCCACGCGCGCCGGGCCGCCGTAGGTCTCCAGCGGGGTCGTGTCGCTCGTCTGGAAGGCGTTGTTGCGGGTCGCGCCCTGGATGCTCACCGCGAGGACGGCGCCGCCCGCGAGCTCGACCGGGTCGCCGGTCGGGTCCTCGGTGAGGCTGTCGACGTACTGCACCTGGTAGCCACCGAAGGGCCCGGTGAAGTCGAGGACGAGCCGGTCGTAGGTGCCGCGGTCGGACCAGCGGATGTTCGCCAGGACGGCGGCCGGGGCCGTCGGGCCGGCCGGGTCGGTCACTGGGTCGGTGCCGGTCGGCGCCGGTTCGGCGGGCGCCGCGTCAGGGGCCGGGGTGCCGTCGGCGGTGCCGGTCTCGTCGCCTGCGGCGGTCCCGCTGTCGGTCGTCGTCGGCTCGGGCCCGGCGGAGGTGGTGCCGCCGTCCGCCCCGGGGGTCGTCGTCACGGCGGTCACGCTATCCGAGCCGCCGCCCCCGCACCCGGAGATCAACAGCGCCGCCGCGCCGAGCGCGACGAGCAGCAGCGCGGGTCGGGTCCGCAGGGTCGTCATGGCAGGCCTCCTGGCTCGTGCCGCCCCGCCCGCCGTCGGCAGGGGGACGGTCCGATGACGCGCCGCCCGCCGCGCCGGTTGTCCGGCCCGGCACGATACCGGGGGGAACCGCCCGTTCGGGGGATGCGGGCACGGGGCCCGCCGGGTTCGGACATGGCCCAACACGCGAGGGCACGGTTGGCATGTTGTGCCGGGGAGCGGACCGGTACCGCCCTCTTCAATGGAAGCCATGGCGAAGCGGCAGCCCGGGATCAGGATCGGCGTCGACACCGGCGGCACGTTCACGGACGTCGTCGGCTTCGACGAGCGCACCGGCCGGCTCGTGACGACGAAGACGCCGTCGACGCCGTCCGACCCGGCCGTGGGCTTCCTCACCGGGGTGGAGAAGATCCTGGCGCTGATGTCCGCTGCGCCCGGCGAGGTCGCGTCGGTCTCGCACGGGACGACGGTGGCCACGAACCACCTCCTCGAGGGCAAGGTCGAGCGGCTGGGCTTCGTGACGACCCGGGGGTACGAGTTCATCCTCGAGATCGCCCGCCAGTCCGTGCCCGACGGCTACGGCAACAGCTACTTCTGGGTGAAGCCGCCGCGGATCGTGCCGGCCGACCTCGTGCGGACCGTGGGCGGGCGGCTCGACGTCACCGGCGCGCAGGTCGAGCCGTTCGACCGCGACGAGGCGGTCGCCGTCGCCCGGGCCTTCCGGGCGCAGGGCGTGACGACGATCGGCGTCTGCTTCCTGCACTCCTACGCCGACCCCTCGCACGAGCGGGCGATGCGCGAGGTGCTCGCCGCCGAGCACCCCGACGCCGTGGTGTCGATCAGCAGCGACGTCCTGCGCGAGTACCGGGAGTACGAACGGAGCATGACGACGCTCGTCGACGCCGCGGTCAAGCCTCGGGTGGCCCGCTACGTCGCCGGGATCGCGGAGCGGCTCACGGGGCTGCGCGCGGCCGACGACCCGCGCGGGCCGGTGCCGTTCGCCGTCATGAAGTCGAACGGCGGCGTGCTCTCCGCCGCCGAGATCGTCCACCAGCCGATCACGACGGTGCTCTCCGGGCCGGCGGCCGGCGCGCTCGGCGCCGCACTCATCGCCCGGACCGCCGGCTACGACAAGGTCCTCACCTGCGACGGCGGCGGCACCTCGACGGACGTGTCGGTCGTCCTCGACGGCGAGCCGACGATCACGACCGAGGGCGCCGTCGGCGCGTACCCGAGCCGGATCCCGATGATCGACGTCGTGACGGTCGGCGCCGGCGGCGGGTCGGTCGCCTGGCTCTCCGCGGAGGGCACGCTCAAGGTCGGGCCGCGCAGCGCCGGGGCCGACCCGGGCCCGATCTGCTACCGCAAGGGCGGTACCGAGCCGACGATCACCGACGCCCACCTCGTGCTCGGCCGGATCCCCCCGCACCTGCTCGGCGGCGAGATCCCGCTCGACGTCGAGGCGGCCCGCGAGGGGGTCTCGGCGCTCGCGGCGAAGCTGGGGCTGGGCCCGGAGGAGTGCGCCCGCGGCATCCTCGAGATCTCGGCCTGGAACCAGGCGAACGCGTTGCGGCAGATCAGCGTCAAGCGCGGCCTCGACGTCCGGGACTTCATGCTCGTGACCTTCGGCGGCTCGGGCTCGCTGCTCGCCTGCCGGCTCGTCGACATCCTCGGTCTCGCCGGGGTCGTCGTCCCGCCGGACCCGGGCAACGTCTCGGCGTTCGGCCTGCTCACCGTCGACGTGCGGACCGACCACGTCCGGACGACGGTGCAGCGCGACGACGCGCTCGACCTGGCCCGGGTGGCGGACGTCTTCGCCGACCTCGAGGAGCAGGCGGCCGGAGCCCTTGCCGCGGAAGGGTTCTCCGCGGCCGAGCAGCGCCTCGCCCGGACCGTCGACCTGCGCTACGCGGGCCAGGCGTACGAGGTGCGGGTGCCGGCACCGTCCGGCCCCGTCGACGCCGGCTTCGCCGCGGAGGTCGTGGCCGCCTTCCACGCCGCCCACGAGCGGCTCTACGGCTACTCGTTCGCCGGCCGCGCGGACCAGAGCGTCGAGTGGGTCAACCTGCGGGTCACCGGCATCGGCCCGATCGAGCGGCCGGTGCTCGTTGAGCGGGCACCCGCCGCCGCCCCGGACGCGGGCCGCGCGCGCAGCGGTGCGCGCCGGGTCGTCTTCGACGCCGCGCACGACGACGCGCCGGTGTACTGGCGCCCGGACCTGCTGCCGGGCGACGTCGTCGCCGGCCCCGCCGTCGTCGAGGAGTTCGGGTCGACGCTGCCCGTGCACCCGGGCTTCACGGCGACCGTCGACGGCTACGGCAACCTCGTGCTGCGCCGCGCGGACCCGGACGCCTCCGTCGCCGCCGAGCAGACCTCCGGGCCGGTCACGGCCGACCCGGTTCTCGTCGAGATCGTCGAGGGCACGCTCGCGAGCGTCGAGAAGGAGGTCGAGACCGCCATCGGCCGGACGTCGCGCAGCCCGATGATCCGCGACGCCCACGACTTCCGCGCCGGGATCCACGACGCCCGGCTGCGCAAGCTCACCGGCCGTTCGTACAGCGCGCGCGTGCACCCCGTCGCGCGCGACTTCCCGCTCGGCACGATGCGGCCCGGCGACGTGTTCTTCCACAACGACGTCTACGAGTCCGAGGGCGGCATCGGCCACCTGCCGGACCTGTGCGTCACGGTGCCGGTCTTCCACGACAGCGGGAACGGGCCCGAGGTCGTCGCGTTCGTCCAGGCGTTCGGCCACCACGACGACATCGGCGGCGCCTGCCCGGGCTCGATGCCGAGCGGTGCGACGTCCGTCTTCGAGGAGGGGCTCATGGTGCCGCCGATCCGGCTGTGGGACCAGGGCGTCCCCAACCAGGCGGCACTGCGGATCATGACCCGCAACTCCCGGATGCCGGACTCGCTCGCGGCCGACCTCGACGCGGAGTGCTCGGCCTGCCTCATGGGCGCCCGCCGGCTCGGCGAGCTCTTCGACCGCTACGGCCGGGACGTCGTCGAGGCCTGCTTCGACGAGGTGCTCGCGAAGACGACGCGGACCTACCAGCGCGAGATCCTCGCGAAGATCCCGGACGGCGAGTACGTGTGGGAGGACTACGCCGAGCACGACGGGGTCGACGAGCCCCGGCTGCACACCCAGCGGATCACGTTGACGAAGACGTCCACGGGCGGCCCCGACCCGGTGCTGCCCGGCGGCGGACCGAAGCTCGTCATCGACTTCACCGGCACCGCGCCGCAGGCCAAGGGCCCGATCAACCACTGCGGCGACTACGCGGACGGCAACTTCCTCGTCAAGTGGCTGGCCCCGATCCTGCGCAACCTCGCCGACACCCCGGAGCGGATGGCGGAGCTCGACGTCAACGAGGGCGTCGTCCCGCTGGTGGAGATGCGGTTCCCGCCGAAGGGCACGTTGCTGACGCCGGTCTTCCCGGCCCCGACGAACGCCCGCACGTTCGTCATCCTGCGGCTGCTCGGCGTCCTCGCCGGGGTGCTCGCGAAGGCGACCGGGGGCCGGATGCCCGCCGACCAGGAGACGATCCGGTACACCGGGGTCCACGGCCACGACGCGGACGGCCGGCACTACCTCATGCGCGAGGTGCTCGGCGGCGGCT
>JACRAB010000075.1 GCA_016213575.1 Actinomycetota bacterium | reverse complement strand
TGGGTGACCGCTGTTGACCGCTCAGGACCCTGTTTCGCCGGGCCATGCTGACCGCGGTGCCCCACCGCTCGCTGGGTACGTCGCGGCCACGGCCAGCGTGTCCGCTTCCTCGCGAGACAAGCCCAAGCGTGCAGCGAGGGCTTCGGCATCGTCTTCTGGCGCCCGAGCGAATCAGGCAGGGAGTTCGTGCAGGACCTCGCCGGTATCAGGGTTGCGCAGGACCACTGAGCCGTCGGTGCGGTGACCGGTGGCCAGGTGCTCGTCGTCCGTGGTCCACGCTGCGGCGGTGATGAATCGGTCGTCTTCGATGGAGGCGAGCAAGCGACTGTCGGGTACGGAGAAGACCTGCACGCTGCTGCGGCTGCGGCGCTCGCCGAACGCGGGACCGGCGGGGCAGTGAGCGGTGGCGGCGATCCTGGAACCGTCGGCGGAGAACAGCACCTGGTCGATCACGCCGTCCTGGTGGACGACATCACGGAGGTGGGTCCTGCCCTCGCCGTCCCACATCGAGACCAGCCCGCCGGCGCCCGTCTCGCGACTGAGCCCGATCGCAAGGACGGCGCCGTCGGGGCTGATCGCGACCGCGCTCACTGCGCCTCGGAGCGACTTGAGGTTCAGCTTGCGGATCACCCGGCCCGACGTGGCGTTCCGGATCGAGGCAGCGGTTCTCGTACCCGTGACCAGCCGGGCGCCGTCCGGTGTCCACGTCACCGGATGGACGCTCTGCCAGGTGTCCTCGGCGTCCTGCAGCCACTGCTCGGGTTCGTCCGGGTCGGCCGGCAGGACGACGACGGACCGGCCGACGCAGGCGGCGGCCAGAGACGTTCCGGCGGGATTCCACACCAGTCCTCGGTAGGCGCCGACCAACTGAACGTTGCGAGCGGCCGGTGCGTCGGCCCGGTCCGGGACGGGGGACCAGACGCGCAGCCGGCCCTCGCGGTCGGCGCAGGCGAGATGTCCGCCGTCCGGGCTGAGCGCGATCCCGATCAGTCCTCCGTCGCGGGTGGCGGCCATTCGGTGCCGCAGAGCCTTGGTCTGCAGGTCCCAGAGTCGCGCCGTTCCGTCATCGTGTGCGGCGGCGAGAAGTCCGGCCCCCGGTGCGATGTCCAGGTCGCGTACGCCGCCGGCCGGCCATTGCGCGGACACGCGCTGGGCGGAGCCGACGTACTCCGGGTCGAAGTCCGGGAACCACGTCTCGACCGTGCAGTTGGCGGAGGGATCCAGCGCTGTGACGGCCGCCGTGATGTCGGCGGGCAGCCGCTCGAACAGGTCACCGGCCGTGCGACTGATGTTGACGGGCGGGTTGGTGCGCCCGGCGAGCCTGCCGGGGGACCGATCCAGGCGCAGCGTGCCGCCGATCCCGACACCGTCGAGCACCTGCAGGATCGCCCGGGCCACCTCCTGATCGCGGTCCCCGAGGTCGGTCACCGTCACGGCCACCATGAAGTTCGTGCTCACCGCCGGGATTGAAGCACTCGCACCTCCACGCCACAACCGGCCCACGACGTCCTCGACCGGCCGGTCGGTGCTCCAGAGGTCGGCCGCTCCGGTCGGTGAGCTGCTGCCACCCGGGGCGGTCAGATGTCTCCACCGTCGTAGCCGGACGCCACACCCATCCCGGCGTCCCCGTCGTGCCAGCTGGTCCCCGGCCGATGGCCGCGCCGCCGGTCCGCGTCCTTGCGCAGCCCTCTCAGCTCGCGCCTGGCCTGCGCGAGGGCGCGCTCCCGTGCGGTCATCCGCGCCAGCCGGCGCGCCCGCCGGCGTGCGACGACCGCGACCAGGCCCACGCCCGTGGCGGCCCCGCCGAAGGAGGCCGCGAGGGCGAGGACCGTGACCGGCATCCCCCCACTGTCCGCGACGACGATCACCGGCGTCCAGAGGGACGGCGGTCGTGCGGGCCCCGGTCGCCGCCCGGCCCTCACACCTCCAGCAGCAACGCCCGGTGGTCGGACACCTCGGGCGCCTCGACGACCTCGAAGTGCTTCACCGCCGACGGGTCCGACACGAGCAGGTAGCTCGCGTGCCGGAGCGGCTTGGCGTAGCGCGACGTCCGGGTGTCGGCGGTGCCGACGAGGTCGACGAGACCGATGTCCGCGAGCGTCGCGAAGGTCGCGCTGCCGGGCAGCAGGTTGAGGTCGCCGCAGACCACGACGAGGTCGCCGTCGCGGCGGGTCCGGACGACGAGGTCGGCGATCCGGTGCGCCTGGCGGGCCCGGTCGGGGGTGTCGCCCTTGCCGGCCGCGTCGCGCAGCCCGTGCAGGTGGACGACGGTCACGACCCGCGCCGACGCCTGCAGCCGCATCGCGTGGACGACCCGCGACCTGCCGCTCACCGGCCACTGCGCGTGCTCGACGTAGGTGCCGTGGACGAACGTCGAGCGCTCCTCCAGGACGGTCGTGCCGGGGGCGACGAACGCGGCGATCCCGAACTCCTGCCGGTGCCGGACGCCGTCCGCGTCGTCCACGGGTCCGCAGTCGCTCGCGGCGAAGAAGCCCCGCGAGTGGGGCAGCAGGCCCTGGACGTCGTCGAAGAGGTCCGCGCGCTGCGGCAGGTCGCGTTCGGCGTCCGAGAAGCGCGTCCACCCGGACGCCGCCGACCGGGTCACCTCCTGCAGGCACAGGACGTCGGCGCCGGCCGTCGGCAGCCACGCGGCGAGGTCGTCGAACATCGCGCCGCCCCATGCGTTGAGGCTGAGGATCCGCACCGGTGCAGTATCGCCGCAGCCCGGCCGTCAGGGTCAGGTCCGGTCAGGGCTCCGCCACCGGCAGCAGCACCTCGTTGCGGCGCAGGAACCACGGCTTCCAGGGCGGGTCGTAGCGCGCCCACCGGGCGGGCCCGACGACCTCCAGCCCGGCCGCCCGCACGGCGGCCTCGAGGTCGGCGAGGTGCTGCTCGTAGCTGCTCATGGTCCAGCGGCCGGAGTACTGCGCCGCTGCGGCGAAGGCCTCGGGGACGGCGCGCAGGGTGACGTCAGGGTCCGTCGGCGCGGGCAGGGTCTGCAGGGACTCGTCCGCCGGCATGACGAAGCCCACGACGGACGCGTCCGGCCCGGCGGCCTGCTGGAGCACCGGGGCGGTCATCGCGATCGACCGGCCCGCGGCCTTCTCCTGCAGCACGGGCGCCGTCATCGCCACGCTGCGGCCGGCGACGTTCCGGCCCCCGATGTAGCCGGCGAGCGGCCGGAACGCGCGGTTGCCGGCCTCGTCCGCGGGGCCGGAGACGGTCACCTCCGCGACGACGTGCGCCGCGTAGCGCCGCACCTCGAACCCCGGGTGCTGCGCCACCACCGTGTACTTCTGGGACTCGGTCACGATCCACCGTAGGCCGGTCCCGGTGATCCGGCCCGGCGGCGCCGACCGGCCCGGTCACCCCGCGGCCCAGACGCAATTAGATAGTGTCACTATCGGATAGTGAAACTATCTAGTACGGTGGAGCGACCGACGGACCTGCCGAACGAACGGACACGGACATGACCACGACGCTCGCCCGGCCGCTCTCCGCGGGATACCTCGACCCGCCCACCCAGGTGCGCTGGCACCGACCCCTCCTCGTGCTCGCGGCGACGATGGCGCTCCTCGCCGGGTTCGCGCTCGTCGCGCGGTTCGTGAGCACCGTCGAGGTCACCGGGCTCAACCAGTGGGACAAGCCGTTGAAGTTCGCGCTGTCCACGCTGGTCTACGCCGTCAGCTGGTCGTGGCTCATCGGCCAGCTGGACCGTGGCCGCCGGGCCGGCCGCCTCGCGGGCACGGTCATCACCGTCGCGCTGTTCGTCGAGCTGGCCCTCATCACCTGGGCGGCCGCGACCGGGACGACGAGCCACTTCAACGTGTCGACGCCGCTGAACACCGCCGTGTGGTCCGTCATGGCGGTGTCGATCACGGTGCTCTGGGGCGCCAACCTCGTCGCGGCCGTGATGCTCTTCCGGACGAGGATCGAGGACCGGGCCCGGGCCGTCGCCATCCGGTGGGGCGCCGCGCTCTCCCTCGTCGGGCTCGCGCTCGGCTACCTCATGACGAGCCCGACGGCCCAGCAGCTGAGCGACTTCGAGGGCATCGCCGGTGCGCACACCGTCGGCACCGCGGACGGCGGCCCGGGCCTGCCGGTCCTCGGCTGGAGCACGGTGGCCGGCGACCTGCGCATCCCGCACTTCGTCGGGATGCACGCGCTGCAGCTGGTGCCGCTCGCCCTCGTCGTCCTCGAGCTGGCCGCCCGGAGGGTGGCCGCGCTCCGGGACGTCCGGGTGCGGGTCGACCTCGTACGGACCGTCGCCGCGGGGTACGCGGGGCTCGTCGCGCTCGTGACGTGGCAGGCGCTGCGCGGCCAGTCGATCGTGCGTCCGGACGGCGTGACGACCGTCGCCGGGGCGGCGCTCGCGGTCGCCGTGCTCCTCGGCTGCGCGGCGGCGCTCGCCCGCGGCCGGGCGCGACGCACGTCGGACGTCGCCCGATGAGCGCCGCGCCCGCGAGCGGCCGGACGCCGGTCGCCGCTGCCGTGTACTTCGTGCTCGCCGCGGTCGGCGCCGTCGGCACCTGGTACTTCAACCTGCGGTTCACCCCGACGCCCGACGCGCCGTCCTACCTCGAAGGGTGGTTCGCCAACCCGGCGAGCTCGTCCGTGGCGGTCGACGTCATCGTCGTCGCGACCGTCGCCTGCATCTTCTACGTCCGTGAGGCCAGGCGGCTGGGGGGACGGTGGACGGTCGTCGCGCTGGTCCTGGTCCCGCTCACCTTCCTGGTCGCGCTCGCGTTCACCTTCCCGCTGTTCCTGGGGCTGCGTGAGATCGCACTGTCCCGGGAACGGCCCGGGCCGGTCCCGCGACCGACCACCTGACGGAGCGCGCGGGCGCGTGAACCCCCTCCGCGACAAAGAAATCCGGGCCCGCACCGGCCGCGTCCCGCGACGCGGCGTCCGCGAGGCGTGACACTTCGTGGTCGGGAGCCGGCGTCACTGTCTGCTCCGAGGCACCGCGGAGGGAGACCCGATGGACTGTGTGGCGGCCGCGGCAGCGGCGATCGGCCCGGCGGACCTGCTCGCCGCCGCCCTGGCGGTGACCCCCGACGGCTTCGCGATCCACCGGGCGCACCGGGACGCGGACGGCGCGGTCACCGGCTTCACCCTGGAGATGATCAACAGGGCCGGTGCCGCGCCCTTCACCGACGACCCGGCCGCACTCGTCGGCCGCGAGGTCGAGACCCTGCTCGGCCCGAGCAGCGCACCGATGGTCGAGGCGTTCCGCCGGGCGCTCGCGACGGGGCAGCTCCAGCGGGTCCGGACGACGTTCAGCGGCACTGCGGCCGCGGGCACGACCGACTCGATCGCGATGCGGATCGACGAGAACCTCGTGCTGTCGACCTGGCGGGACGTCACCGACCAGATCGTCGGCGAGCAGATCCTCCAGGAGGCGCTGCGCCAGGCCAACGAGCGGGCGGCGCTGCTGGGCGCGGCGCTCGACGCGGCCGAGGAGGCGTTCGTCGTGCTCGAGGTCCCCGACGTCGCGGACCTCGGACCGGCCGAGCTGGAGGGCCGCTTCCGGATCGTCCAGGCGAACCTCAGCGCGGCCCTCTCGCTCGGCCTCGACCGGCACCAGGTCACCGCCGCCAGGCTGGACCAGGTCGTCGGCCGGCACTGGGGGGCCGAGCTCGGGGGGCTCGTCGTCGAGGCCGTGCGCGCCGGTGCGCCGCGGTCCCGGCGGATCGTCGTCCTCGCGCCCGGCGGCGCCGTGCAGGACGCCCGCCACGTCACCGTCACGCCGCTGCCCGGTGCGCGGGCGCTCCTCGTGTCGCGGGACAGCTCCGCGGACGAGTGGGCCGGTCCGGCCGTCGCCCAGGGATAGGTCGCAGCCCTCGGACAGGTCGCACCGGTCCCGACGGAGCGTGACCGATCACATGGCAGACTGGCGACGTGGTCCGTCCGGGTGCAGGACGAGGTGCTGAGGTGGGTCGGGGATGACCGACCCGCCGCCCTCGCCGCCGCCTGCCGCCAGACCCACGACGGTGACGGCCGACCCGCCGGCCGACCTCGCGGCCACCCTCGACAGGCTCGAGCGGCACCGGTCCTCCGACGTCGAGGGGCGCCTGCGGGACGCCCGGGCGGCCGAGCAGGAGGCCCTGGAGGCCGGCTGGCTGCTCGGCGCCATGCGCGCCCGGCTCGTCGTCGCGGACATGCTCCACCGGGTCGGCAGCGCGGTCGAGGGCGCGGCGCTCGCCGTCGAGGTGAACAACTGGGCCGCGGCGAACGGCACCCGGTTGCTGCTCGCACGCACCCACCTCGTCCTGTCCTCGGTCTTCGAGAGCATCGGGGACGTCGCGTCGGCCCTCGACCACGCCGTCCGCGCCATCGACCTGCTCGGGGACGGCGGCACCGCCCGCGACCGGGGCAACTACCTGCTGCGCCTGGCCGACGCGACGGCCGTCAACGGGGCCGGCGAGCGGGACCAGGCCCGGCGCCGCTACCGCGAGGCGGAGGAGATCTACGTCGCCCTCGGGGACCGGGAGCGGCACCGCACCGTGCTCAACAACCTCGCCATGCTCGAGTACGAGGCCGGGGACGTCCCGCGCGCGCTCGAGGTCGTCGCCGCGCTGCGCGAGGTCGGTGGCGAGGAGGGCATCGACGCGTCCCTGTCGGACACGATCGCGCGCGTGCTGCTCGCCGCCGAGGACCTCGCCGGCGCCGAGCAGATGGCCCGCCAGGGCTACCGGCTGCTCGCGGAGCGCGGGAACGCGCAGGCCGTCACCCCGGCAGAGCTCGCCCTGACCCTCGCGGAGATCCTCCTCGCGCAGGGCCGGCTGGAGGCCGCCCAGCAGGAGCTCGACCGGTGCATCGTCGTGTGCCGCGAGCGTGACCTCGGCGGCGTCCGGGTGCAGGCGCTGCGGGTGCGGGCCGAGATCCTCGCCGCCCGGGGGCTCTACGAGGACGCCTACCGCGCCCACCGGTTCTTCCACGGCGAGGCGGTCGTCCTGCGCTCGCGGCAGCAGGAGGCCGCGGCGCGCACCCGGCAGGCGCTCTTCGAGACCGCCGAGGCGCGCCGGGCGGCGCAGCGGTTCTGGGAGCAGGCCCGCACCGACCCGCTCACCGACCTCTACAACCGGCGCTTCGTCGACGAGGAGCTGCCGCACTACCTCAAGGAGGCGGCGACCCGGGGCGTCCTGCTCGTCGCCGCCGTCGTCGACGCCGACCACTTCAAGCGCGTCAACGACACCTTCTCCCACACGGTCGGGGACCAGGTGCTGCGCCGGGTCGGGGCGATCCTCGCGGCGACCGTCGGCGGCGTCGGCACGGGGCCGGACGACGTCCCGCCGGGCTTCGCGGCCCGGCTCGGCGGCGAGGAGTTCCTCGTCGTCCAGGTCGTCGCCGACCCGCGGGTCGGGCTGCGCCGCATCGAGGCGGTCCGCCGGGCCGTCGAGTCCGAGCGCTGGGACGACCTGGCACCGGGGCTGGGGGTCACGGTGAGCGCGGGGGTGACGGTGGCGCAGACCGACGACACCCAGTCGAGCCTGCTCGCGCGCGCCGACTCCCACCTCTACCGGGCCAAGAGCGCCGGCCGGAACCGCTCCGCGACGGACGAGGACCTCGTCACCGGCGCCGCCCTCACGCCATGAGCCGCCGGACGTCGTCCTCGGTGAGCGCCGTCGACGACAGCTCGCCGTCGTCCAGCACGCTCGCGGCCAGGCCCTCCTTGGCCGCCTTGAGCGCCATGACCTTCTCCTCGATCGTGCCCTTCGCGACGAGCCGGTAGACGACGACGTTGCGGGTCTGGCCGATCCGGTGCGTCCGGTCGACGGCCTGGTTCTCGGTCGCCGGGTTCCACCACGGGTCCAGGACGATGCAGTAGTCCGCCTCGGTGAGGGTCAGGCCGGTGCCGCCGGCCTTGAGGCTGATGAGGAAGACCGGCGCGGTGCCGCTGCGGAACGACTCGACGACCTCGTCGCGCCGCGTCGTGCTGCCGTCGAGGTAGCAGACCTCGTGCCCGGCCGCCGTGACCCGCTCCCGGGCGGCCCGCAGGAACCGGGTGAACTGGCTGAAGACGAGCACCCGGTGGCCCTCGGCGACGATGTCGTCGACGAGGTCGGTGAGCACGTCGAGCTTCGTCGACGGCACCGGCGGCAGGTCCGGGTCGACGAGCCCGATGTCGAGCGCCGCCTGGCGCAGCAGCGTGAGCGACCGGAAGATCTTGAAGGCGTTGCGCGGCATGTCCTCGACGAGGCCGAGCACCTTGCGCCGCTCCCGCTGGAGGAACGCCTGGTAGGCCGCCCGGTGCCGCGGCGACAGCTCGATCTCCAGCACCTGCTCGGTCTTCTCCGGCAGGTCCTGCGCGACCTGCTCCTTCGTGCGGCGCAGCACGAGCGGCGCGATCCGGCGGCGCAGGGCCGCCAGCCGGACGCCGTCCCGCGCCCGCTCGATCGGCAGCCGGTAGACGTCGTTGAAGACCTTCGGCGTGCCGAGCAGCCCGGGGGCCACGAGCGAGACGACGGCCCACAGCTCCATGAGGTTGTTCTCGACGGGCGTGCCCGAGATGGCCAGCACGAAGGGCGCCCCGAGGGTGCGGGCGTACCCGTACCCGACGGACGCGTGGTTCTTCACCGACTGCGCCTCGTCGAGCACGAGCCCGGCCCACCCGACGCCGCGGTACTGCGCGTGCTCGAGCCGGAAGAGCGCGTAGGAGGTGACGACGACGTCCGCGGCCGCCGCGAGGTCGCCGATCTTGACGCCGCCGCGCCGGCCCGCCGTCCCGGTGACCGTCGTGACGCGCAGCCCCGGCGCGAACTTCTCCGCCTCCGACCGCCAGGTGCCGACGACGCTCGTCGGGGCGACGACGAGGAACGGCTCCCGGGACAGCCCCTGCTCGCGCACGTGGCACATGAGCGCGAGCGTCTGCAGCGTCTTGCCCAGGCCCATGTCGTCGGCGAGGACGCCGCCCAGGCCGTTGGCGTAGAGCGTCGCCAGCCAGCCGAAGCCGGCCCGCTGGTAGGGCCGCAGCGTCGCGGTGAGCCCGGCCGGCAGCGGGTGGTCGGTCAGGGACGGCGCCCGGGTCACCGCGCCCGCGGCCCGCGACCACTCCAGGGCCCGCCCCTCGACGGTGCCGATCCGCTCGAGGTCCGCCCACACCCCGGCGTCGTAGCGGCTCACCCGCAGCGTGCCCTCGGGGGCCTCCTCGAGCCCGCGGGACTCCTCGATGAGCGCGATGAGGTCGGCGAACTGCCCGCCCCGCAACGGGAAGTACACCCCGCTCGGCAGCACGAGGTGGCTCTTGCCCTTGACGAGGGCCGTGAAGAGGTTGACGAACGGCACGCCCTCGCCGTCGACGCTCACCGAGACCGTGAGGTCGAACCAGTCCCGGTCGGTCGGCCGGAGCGCGTCGAACGTGAGCACCGGCGGCGCCTGCGCGGGCCGGTACCGGGGCAGCTCGCCGGCGACCTCGACGCTCACGTCCTCGACACCCTCGAGCGCGGGCAGCGCGGTCTCGGCGAACCGGACGGCGGCCATCCCGGCGAGCCGGGCGACGTTCGGCAGGCCGGTGTACGACGGCAGGTCGCCCGGCCGCCCGCCGGCCGGCAGCACGCCGTCCGGCAGCACCGCCCGGACGGCGTCGACGACGACCCCCTCCGCACCGGTGTCCCGGCGGCCGCCCGGACCGCGGTCCCAGACCCAGCGCACCTCGAGGGCGAAGTCGTCGAGCGGGGTGACGAGGACCCGCAGCCGGGTCCGCACGACCGGCCGCGGCACGTCGCCCGACGCCCGCACGGTGACGACGTCCGGCACCCGGGGCAGGTACTCGGAGGTGAACCGCGGGACGTCGGCCGCAGGCACGTGCACCGGCAGGAAGTGCAGGACGGCGGCCAGGTGCGGTGCGAGCGCGGGCGGCACCGGTGCGACGTTGAGCACCCGCACGGTCCTGCGGCCGCGCTGCTCCTGCACCCACCACGCGAGGGCGCCGTCCTCGCCGAGCGGCACGGCCCGCGACGGCACCTTGACCTCGGGCGTGCCCGCGGGCGCGGACGGCTGCCCGGCGTGCAGCCCGCACGTGACGTCGAGCCCGTCGTCGACCGCCCGGACGTCGAGCCGCGCCGTCACCGGGTCGTGGACGACGGCCTCGCCCGGCGGCCTGTCGTGGGCCACGAACGGCAGCCCGGCCTCGCGCAGCTCGCAGAGCAGGTCCCAGACCCGGCGGCTGTCGATCTCGGTGAGGTCCAGCCAGGCGTTCGACTGCGAGTACCAGTGGTCGCTGCGGGCCAGCGCGAGCAGCTCGGTGAGCAGCCGGCGCTGGCGGCGGGTCCGCGGCAGGTCGCCGCGCTGGGTGTACCCGACCGACGACCAGGCCGCCCCGGACACCTGCCAGCCGCCGGACGCCTTCGGCACGACAGGCCGGGCACGCAGCGTCGCCGGCCGGTCGGGGTCGTCGGTGACGAGGTCGAGCTGCAGGCCGGGCTGGAAGAGCGCCCGGCGGGGCTTGTCCGGGGCCGGTGCCGGTGGCTCGCCCTCGGTCGTGGCGGCGTCCGGGAGCAGGGCGCCGAACGCACGCGTCCAGTCCGACACCGTGCCCTCCGCCCCTCGACGCCCCCGGCGACGCCCCGGGGTCGGCCCCCACGCTAGGCGACCGGCCCGACAGACCTGACAGACCGGGCGGGTCAGCGCGCGGCGTCGAGCCGGGCGACCCGGCGCGGCCCGGCGGTGAGCCGGTACGAGGCGTCGAGCAGCTCGCCGACCTCGGCCCAGTCGGTGCCTTCGTCGAGCTGCAGACCGACCCAGCCGGAGACGCCGAGGTAGGCGGGCACGTAGCAGCGCTCGTCCTCGACGAGCGCCGCCCGCTCGGTCGGGTCGGTGAGCACCATGACCGAGTGCTCGTACTGCACCCACTCGCCGTCGATGCGCTGCGAGCCGCCGTAGTAGGCGAAGACCTTCGTCGTGAAGAACGCCGGGTGCCCGTGCGAGATCTTCTCCGCGGCGTCCGGGAACGCCAGCGCCAGCTCGCGGACCCGCGCCAGCAGCGGGTCCGCCTCGTCGAACATCAGCGGGTGCGCCATCGGCCCAGCCTGCCGTCCCGGGCGCGGGCTGTCACGCCGTCAGGCCGTCCGTCACGCCGCCGAGGTGATCCCCAGCGTCGAGCCGGTCCAGCCCGGGAACACCGTCGCGACCTCGCCGGCGCTCGCCCCGGCCCGCGAGCGCAGGACGTCGGCGAGGACGGCGCGGTAGTCGGTCGTCACGGTGAGGTCGCCGTCGGTGAGGTCGACGTCGCGCAGCCCCGGCCAGGTGCCGAACACCCGGCCGCCGTTGACGTGGCCGCCGAGCACGAACATCGCGTTGCCCCACCCGTGGTCGACGCCGGCGTTCTCGTTCTCCTCCGCACGCCGGCCGAACTCGCTGATCGTCACGAGGGTGACCCGGCCGAGGTCGGTGCCGAGGTCCGTCGCGAAGGCGGAGACGGCGTCGTCCAGCTCACGCAGGTGGTCGCGCATCCAGCCGCCGTCGGGACGGCCGAGGCCGGAGTGCATGTCCCAGTCGCCGTAGTCGATCGTCGCGACCCGCAGCCCGACGTCCGCCCGGACGAGCCGGGCGACGTCCCGCAGCTGCCGGCCCAGGTCTGAGTCGGGGTAGTCGGCGCCGTTGGACGGCGTGTAGCCGGCCTCGCGCATCGCGGCCGTCGTCGCGAGCGCCCCGAGCGCCGTTCCCGCCGACGCGGCGAGCCGGGCGTCGGAGTGCGCGAACGCCGTCCGCAGGAACGTCGACCAGGCGGGCAGGTCGTCGCTGCCGACGCCGTCGAGGCCGAAGTCGTCGACCGAGCCGATCCCCAGCTCGGGGAAGTCGCCGAGCAGCGACCACGGCAGCCCGCCGCCGCCCACCTGGACCGCGCCGAACGGTCCGGACGCGTCGTGCAGCGACAGCACCCGGTCGAGCCAGCCGGTGCGCAGCGGACTGCCCGGTGTCGCGGCCTCGACCTGGGCCATCGCCTCGAAGTGGGACCGGTTCGGGACGGCCAGCCCGGTCGCGTGGACGACGGCGAGCGAACCGGCGTCGTAGAGCGCCTTGAGGCCGGTGAGGGCCGGGTGCATCGCGAACGTCGCGTCGAGCCGCAGGCCGAGCCCGGCCGGGACGGCGATCGTCGGCCGCAGCCGGGCGAGGTCCGGGTCGCCGACGGGCGCGACCGCGGAGAGGCCGTCGAACCCGCCCCGCAGCGAGAGGACGACGAGGGTGTCGCCGGTGTACGGCGTGCCGCCGGCGGCGAACGCCAGCCGCGGCGCGAGCGCCTCCGAGCCGAGGGCGGCGAGCAGGCCGGCGACGGCGCCGCCGGCGAGCACCCCGCGCCGGGTCGGCCCGGCGGCCGCGCGGGAACGGGACACGGCGGCGCAGTCGGCGCACTCACGACCGGTGACGGGCACGGGGACCTCGCAGGCTGGGGAGGACGGGAACGACGGCAGAGGGGTTGTGGCGCAACGGGTCACGCCGTGAGCTGGTAGGGGGTCTGGAGCATCGCCGCGACCCAGTGCTCCAGGCGCCACGAGAGGAACCCGTCGGCGGACCCGAGCGGCGTCGACGCCGTGAAGCCCATGACCGCCAGCAGCGCGTCGCGGTCGGCCGCGAGCATCGGGGCGCCGAAGAGGGTGCGCCCCGCGGCGTCGACGGCCGCGCCGCACGTGGCGGGCACCGCCGTCCCGAAGAGGAAGCCCTGCAGGCCGGGCCGCACGAGCGAGTGCCGGGCGGTCCAGCCCTGGACGAGGTCCATCGCGCCGTTCCAGCGCCCGAGCAGGGCCGCGGTGCCGAGCCACGCCGACGACTTGAGCGGGTAGCCGTCCGGCGTCGCCCGGGCCAGCGGCGACATGCCCGCGGCCTCCATGAGCCAGGCGAGGTCACCGGTGGCGTCGGCGGCGCCGGTCAGCGTCGGGCGGTACCCCAGGGTGCGGACGACGGACACGAGGTACTCCTGCGGGCGGCGCACCTTGGCGCCGTGCGCGGCCTCGAACTCGGGCGACGTCAGCAGCTCGCGGAGCACCGGGGCGATCCGGGTGCCTTGGGCGAGGTAGAGCCGGGCCAGCCGGTCGACGAGGGCCTGCGGGGGAGCGTCGGCGACGAACTGGACGGCGAGCCGGCGCGCGATCCGCCAGGCGGTGTCCTCGTGGTGGGCGAGGTAGGTCACCAGGCGGCGGGCCACGGCGAGCCCGCCGGTCTGGGTCGGGTTCGGGTCGGTGAAGGCGAGCACCCGGACCGGCCCGACCCAGTGCTTCCACGGGGCGTAGAGGAACTCGCCGGAGTCGCGCGACACCGACAGCCCCGTGAGGACCCGGGCGCAGTCCAGCACCCCGGCCTCGCCGTACGGCGACCCGACGCCGACGCTGTGCAGCTCGAGCAGCTCGCGGCCGAGGTTCTCGTTGGGGTGCTCGTCGGTCGACTCGGCGTTGTTGAGGTAGACGAGCATCGCCGGGTGCGTGACGACCGCCCACAGCAGGTCGGCGTACGACCCGAACGCCCTGGCGCGCAACGTCCTCGCGTAGTGCGCGCGGGAGGACGCGGTGTCGGACCACACGTCGACGTTGAACAGCTGCGACCAGAACTCGACCATCACCTCGAGCAGCTGGCGCTTGGACCAGCACTGCCGCGCGACCTGGTGGGAGGCGATGGCGCGCTGGTGCCGCCAGCCGGAGAGCGACCCGTTGTCGAGCAGCTCGTTGACGTGCCAGATCGGCTCGTCCAGGTGCGAGAAGGACGCCGCCAGCCAGGCGTCGCACTGCCGGTCGTCGATCGTCGCCGGTGCGAGCTGGCGGTCCACCCAGGCGTTGCGGCCCAGCGCCCGCAGCTCGGCGAGGGCACCGGGCGCGGGTCCGAACGTCGCCCGGCGCAGCAGGTGCAGGTCGAGGTCGCGGGTCACGTAGGGGACGGCGGCCCGCACGCTGCTCGCCCGGGTGAGCTGGAGCCTGAGCCCGTGGTCGTACACGAGGCCCGCCTTGGCGGCGGACCACACGTACGGCACGAGGACCCAGGCGCCCGCGGCGTTGCGCTCCTTGTAGGCGGTGCGGCCGTAGGCCTTGGTGACCTGGACGGTGACGGTCGTCCGGGTGGCCTTCGTGACCGTCGTCCGGTCGGTCGCGCGGTCGTACCGGTAGGCGAGCGCGACGAACTTCGTCACCCGCTTCGTCGGTACCGCGGCCGCCGCCGGCGCGGCGAGCGCGACCCCGGCCGGGGCGGCGCCGGCCGCCGCGACACCGGCCGCCAC
>JACRAB010000074.1 GCA_016213575.1 Actinomycetota bacterium | reverse complement strand
TGCACACGGCCCGGCTTCCACAGGTCCGCCGGCCAGAACCGCGACGAGTCCGGGGTGAGCACCTCGTCGCCGAGGACGACCGCGCCGGCCGCGTCCCGGCCGAACTCGAGCTTGGTGTCCGCCAGGACGATCCCGCGCTCGCGGGCGAGCTCCTCGGCGCGCCGGTAGACGGCGAGCGTGAGCACCCGCAGCCGGGACGCGTCGTCCGCGCCGATCGTCGCGGCGACCTGATCGAAGGTGACGTTCTCGTCGTGCTCGCCGAGGTCGGCCTTGGTCGCCGGGGTGAAGATCGGCTCGGGCAGGCGGGAGCCGTCCTCGAGGCCGGGCGGCAGCGGGACGCCGCACACGCCGCCGGTCTCCCGGTACTCGACGAGCCCGGAGCCGGCGAGGTAGCCGCGGGCGACGCACTCGACGGGGTACATCTCGAGCCGGCGGCAGACCATCGCCCGGCCCGACACGGCGTCGGGGACGTCGAGGCTCACGACGTGGTTCGGGACGAGGTCGGCGAGCCGTTCGAACCACCACGTGGACAGCGCCGTGAGGATCCGGCCCTTGTCCGGCACCGGCGTCGAGAGCACGTGGTCGTACGCCGACAGCCGGTCGCTCGCGACGACGAGCACGGTCCTCGACGCCTCCGCGGCGGTACCGTCGTCCGGCACGTAGAGGTCCCGGACCTTGCCGGAGTACACGTGACGCCAGCCCGTGAGCGCCTGCGGCGCAACGGGTCCGGCGAGGCCGGTCACGCCGGACCGCCGGCGAGGGCGACGGCGTCGGCGGCCGCACGGGCCGCGATGTCCGTGCGGTGGTGCGCGCCGGCGAGCGTGACGTGCGAGACCGCCTCGTAGGCGACCGCCCGGGCGGCGGCGAGGTCCGGGCCGGTCCCGACGACCGACAGCACCCGACCGCCGGCGCTGAGCACGGCGCCGTCCGGGCCGGCCTTCGTGCCGGCGTGCAGCACCCAGGCGCCCGGCACGGCGGCGGCCTCGTCGAGCCCGCCGAGCGGGTCGCCGGTGCGCGGCGCGGCGGGGTAGCCGTCGGAGGCGACGACGACGGTGACGGCCGCGGCGTCCCGCCAGCGCAGCGTCGGGAACGTCGCGAGGGAGCCGGTCGCGGCGGCGTGCAGGAGGCCGCCGAGCGGCGTCACGAGCCGGGCGAGCACGACCTGGGTCTCCGGGTCGCCGAAGCGGGCGTTGAACTCGATGACCCGCACGCCCCGCGAGGTGATCGCGAGGCCGCAGTAGAGCACGCCGGCGAACGGGGTGCCGCGGCGCGCCATCTCGTCGACGGTCGGCTGGGCGACGCGGTCGACGACGGTCCGGGTCAGGTCGGCCGACGCCCACGGCAGCGGCGAGTAGGCGCCCATGCCGCCGGTGTTCGGGCCGGCGTCGTCGTCCCCGACGCGCTTGAAGTCCTGGGCGGGCGCCAGCGGGACGACGGTCACGCCGTCCGTGATGCAGAAGAGCGACACCTCGGGCCCGTCGAGGAACTCCTCGACGACGACCCGGCCGCCCGGTCGGGCGAGGCACCCGGCGGCGTGCTCGAGGGCGGCGGCGCGGTCGTCGGTGACGACGACGCCCTTGCCGGCGGCGAGCCCGTCGTCCTTGACGACGTAGGGGCCGCCGAAGGCGTCGAGCGCGTCGGCGACCTCGTCCACGGTCTCGCAGACGTGCGCCATCGCGGTCGGCACGCCTGCGGCGGCCATGACCTCCTTGGCGAAGGCCTTGCTGCCCTCGAGCTGCGCCGCCTCGCCCGACGGGCCGAAGCAGGCGATGCCCGCGGCCCGGACGGCGTCCGCCACGCCCGCGACGAGCGGCGCCTCGGGGCCGACGACGACGAGGTCGGCGGCGACCGCCGCGGCGAGCGCGGCGACGGCCTGCGGGTCGAGCGGGTCGACCGCCCGCAGCTCGGCCGCGGCCGCCATGCCGGGGTTGCCGGGGGCCGCGACGACGGCCTCCACGGCCGGGTCCGCGGCGAGCGACCTCACGAGGGCGTGCTCACGCGCGCCGGTACCGATGACGAGGACCTTCACGGCGCTCAACCCTAGAGGCTGCGCGGCCCCGGCCCCGACGGCGTCCGCAGGTCAGGACGGCGCGCACGGACGGAATCCGGGACACGCGTGGGCCCGGCGGGCCGCGCCCGCCCTACGGTCGGGCCCGCCAGACGTCCGTGGCGGCGCTCCCGCGCCGGGACGCCGGTCAGCCGGCCGGCGTCGTCAGCAGCTCCTCGAGTCGCTGGACGTCGAGCACCGCGGCCGGGCTCGTCGCGCCGACCATCTCGGACACCCCGGCGAGGAAGCCCGCGGGCTCCGCGACGAGGGTCAGCGCGACGCGGGTGTGCCCGGGGCCGGCCTCGGCCATCCGGAGCTCACCGTCGAACGCGGGGCCGGCGAGCGCGTGCCAGGCGATCCGGTGCTCCTTGGGGTGGTGGCCGACCGCGACCTCGACGTCCCGGGTGCGTCCCGGGCCGTCGACCCCGCCGGTGACGGTGAAGACGAACCGTTCGAACGACGTCCGGCGCACCGTCCGCACCCCGGTGAGGAACCGGGGCCACTCCTCCACGGCCGAGAGCCGTGCATACACGTGCTCGACGGGCAGGTCGACCACGCTCGAGGCTTCCTGACGTGTCATGGCTACCACCTCCAGGCGGTGCGTCGACGTCCGGCGCCGTCGGCCCCGGCGGCCGCCGACACGTTCACGCTAGGACTGCGGTGGTCGCCCGGCTGGGGGACGATCGTCGCGTGAGCCTCGCCGACCGGGTGACGTCCGGTGCCCGCACCACCCTGCGGCGACGCACCCGGCTCGGCCTGACCCGGCTGCGCCTGACCTGGTGGGGTGCCGCCCAGAGTGCCCTGGCCGGGGCGCTCGCCTGGGAGTTCGCCGTCCACGTGCTCGGTCACAGCGGGCCGTTCTTCGCCGCGGTCGCCGCGATCGTGTGCCTGTCGACGACGTACCTCAACCGGCTCCGGCGGGTCGTCGAGATGGGCATCGGCGTGACCCTCGGGGTCGCGATCGGGGACGCCGTGGTCCGGGAGATCGGCCGCGGCGGCTGGCAGATCGGTGCCGTCGTCCTCGTCGCGATGCTCGTCGCGCTGCTCCTCGACGGGGCCCCGCTCATCATCAACCAGGCCGCACTGCAGGCCGTCTTCGTCACGGCGCTGCCGCCGCCGGTCAACGGGTACGTCGCCCGCTGGGAGGACGCCCTCGTCGGCGGTGTCGTGGCCCTCGTCGTCGCGTTCGCGCTGCCGTCCGACCCGCGCCCGGCGATGCGGGACGCGGGCGGTGCCGTCGTCCACCCGATCGCCGACGCGCTCCGGCAGTCGGCGACCGCCGCCCGGGTCGGGGACGTCGAGCGGGCGTTCGACGCGCTCGAGCAGGCCCGCGCGACCCAGCCCGCGATCGACCGCTGGCGGGACGCCGTCCGGGCGGGCGAGGAGGTGAGCCGGCTGTCCCCGCTGCGCCGGCACGCCCTCGCGGAGATCTCGGCGCACCGGGCGGCGCTCGCGCCGGTGGACCGGGCGATCCGCAACGTCCGGGTCGCGCTGCGCCGGGCGGTCGCGGCGGCCGAGGACGAGCAGGCGCTCGGCGGCCGGGCGGACCCGTCGGCCGCCGGATCCCCCGGGTCGTCCGCCGGGTCGTCCGGCGGCCGGGACGACGGGGCGTCGACGAGCCCGCTGCCCGTCGTGGCGGGCAGCCCGGCGCACCTGCTGCCGCCGTCCGTGGTCGACGTCCTCGACGGGCTCGCGTCGGTGTTCTACACCCTGCCGGGAGCGCTGCGGGACCGGGACGGCGAGGGCGGACGGCGGGCCGTCGCGGCGCTCGAAGACGTCACCGAGCGGCTGCGCCCGGAGCGGCTGGAGATGCCGACGATGAACGCGACCGTCATCGTCGCGCAGGTCCGCTCGGCGGTCGTCGACCTCATCCAGGTACCGGGCGTCCCCGAGCACGAGGCGCGGGCGAAGCTGCCGCGGTAGCGCTGACCAGCTGCAGTCAGCCCGCGCGCGCCTCGAGCACCGCGAGGTCGCGGGTGGCGTAACGCAGGTGCTCGACCTCCTCCTCGAGGGTGACGGCCAGGCACTCCCAGACCGGTCGCTCCTCCTCGGGGTAGCCGGGGGCCGGCGGTCGCAGGCAGGGCCGGCCGAGGACGTCGTCCGTCAGCGCCCCGAGGACGTTCCGCAGGACCTCGCGGCGGGACGCGAGCGCGGCGAGCACCTCGTCGGCCGACGGCCGGGCATCGACGTCGATGCCGAGCGCGGCGGCGTCCGCGGCCGGGTACCAGCTCTGCGGCAGGCCGAGCCGGTGGTACGGCCGCTCCTCGTCGAGGACCGTGCGGCTCACCCAGGCGTCGGTGACGAACACCAGGTGCCGCAACGTCTCGAGGAAGGACCACTCCTCGTCGACCCGCTCGTCGACGGCG
>JACRAB010000500.1 GCA_016213575.1 Actinomycetota bacterium | reverse complement strand
GGAGGCCGTCGCTGGTGTCCAGCCCGGGGACGCCGTCCAGCCAGCGCGTGTCGGGACGCTCGCCGACGGTCGCGACGACGGCGTCCGCGACGACCTCGGTGCCGTCGTCGAGCAGCAGCAGCCAGCCCCGGCGGACCGGCTCCACCCGCTGCACGCGGCGGCCGAGCCGCAGGTCGACCCGCTGCCGGGCGAGCTCGTCGGTGACGAGCGCCCCGGCCATCGGCCCGAGCGGGCGGCCGAGCACCCGGTCCGACGGGTCGACGAGCACGCACGTCCGGCCGCTCGAGCACACGAACGACGCGACCTCGCACCCGGTGAGCCCGCCGCCGACGACGGCGACCACGGACGCCGTCCGCAGCTCGCCGCGCAGCCGCCAGGCGTCCGCGAGGGTGTAGAGGACGTGGAAGCCCGGCTGCCCGACCGGCCACCCGGGCGGGACGACGGGTGCGGCGCCGGTCGCGACGACGAGCCCGTCGTAGCCGAGCTCCTCGCCCTCGTCGGTCGTCAGCACCTTCGCCCACGGGTCGAGGGCCGCGGCGCGGCGGCCGAGCCGCCACGTCACGTCGAGCCGCGGGTCCATCGGCAGGGCCACGTCGCCCGGCCGCTGCTTGCCGGACAGGACGCCCTTGGCGCACGCCGTCCGGTCGTAGGGCGGTGTCGTCTCGTCGTGCAGGACCACGACCTCGCCGTCGAACCCCGCGGCGCGCAGCTGCTCGACGGAGGCCGTCCCGGCGCGACCGGCGCCCACGACGATCGCCCGCTGGCGGCTCGCTGTCATGTCCGGACCTTCCTGCTCGCTCGGTCGATGGGCACGGGCGGCGGGACGACCGACCCGTGCGGGGGTGTGGGTGGCGCCGCCATGACGACCTCGGTGGCGCCCTGGCCGAGCCGGATCGCCCGGGCCGGGCAGACCCGGGCCGCCCGGACGACGGCGTCCGCCGCGTCGACGGGGACCGACGCGTCGTAGGTGAGCCGGCCGTCACCGCTGAGCTGGAACACCCCGGGCGCCTCGTGCTCGCAGAAGCCGAAGCGCAGGCACAGCGCGGCGTCGACCTCGATCTCGAGCCGGCTGCCGGGCCGGCTGATGCTCAGGGTGCGCTCGCCGCGGCGCCGGGCGGCGGTCGCCCAGCGGGTCGTCCAGGCCCAGGTCACCGCGGTGACCAGGGTCGTCCCGAGGACGGTGCCCCAGGCCCAGGGCCGGCCGGCGTCGCTGCCGCTCACGAGCACGTGGGTGACCATGAGCAGGTAGCCGACGTAGTTGAGCATGTGCAGGGCCCGCCAGCGGTTCTGACCGAGCCGGTGCCGCACCGCGGTCGCGAGCGTCGCGGCGACCATGAGCTCGAAGGCGAGCGTCCCGACGCCCTCCCCGAGCCGGACGAGCCGCGGCAGGTCGCCCCAGGCCGGGTGGTCGAGGTTGCGGAACGGCAGGAAGACGTCGAGCAGACCGGTCGCGGTGACGGGCGCCGCCGCCTGGGCGGCCCCGTGGACCAGCCCCAGGCACAGCCCGGTGAGCCCGAGCCCCATGTGCGTGGAGTAGAGGGTGGAGTGCCGGACGCGCGTGGACGCCCAGCCGTTGCGCAGGAACATGCCCCACATGACCGCTGCCCAGACGAGCAGGTAGGAGGCGAACCCGGCCGACGCGGCGACGACGTGGACACCGTTGTCGGGCGGTGCGGCGAGAACCGCGGTGCTGGTGAGTGCCGTCGTGATCCCCGAAATCATCGACGGCCCTGCTACGCAGCGTGAGTGCTGGTCGACACCTGCGGGAGGACTGCCGGGTGGCCCCCGGCGCTGCGGCGTCTCAAGGGCAGTCTTCGCGACGCCCGGCGGCCGGAGGATGTCCCATCCCGGCCGCGATCCGGAGGCCTGCGCTGAAACGCCAGCCCTGACAAGGCGTTGGCGGAGGTTGTCATGGGGCGACAGTAGACCTCGATCTTCGCTCCGTGACCATAGCGAGACGTTAGGGAATCGTTAAACGGTACCCCTGCGCGTTGACGCCACCCCCTGGCCTTCCTTGAATGAGCGCGGTCCGAAAGGCAACGCACGGTGACGGCGACAGGGAGGAGGACCGACGCGATGAACCGACGGACCCGCTGCGCCGCAGCGTTTCTGCTCGCGCTGGCCACCCTCGCCGGGATCGGCACCGGCCCGGCGGCGGCGGACCAGGCACCCTCGCTCACCGCCGCCGACCGCGATCTCGTCGTCCGGGTCCGGCTCGCCGGCCTCTGGGAGATCCCGGCCGGGGACATGGCCGAGACGAAGGGCTCCACGGCCCGGGTCCGCGAGGTCGGCAAGCTCATCTCGGCCCAGCACATCGCGCTCGACAAGCTCGCCGTCACCGCCGCACGGCGGCTCGGCATCGAGCTGCCCGACGAGCCGACGGCAGAGCAGGCGTACTGGCTGCGCGAGATGCGGGCGGCCTCCGGGCCGGCGTTCGGCCGGATCTTCGCGCAACGGCTGCGGGAGGCGCACGGGCGGATCTTCCCGGCGATCGCCGCCGTCCGGGCCGGCACCCGGGACCCCGTCGTCCGCAAGCTCGCGAACGACGCGAACGACTTCGTCAAGACCCACCTCGACCTGCTCGACAGCACCGGGGCGGTCGACTACGACCACCTCCCGCCGCTCACCGGACCGGCGGCCGAGGAGCACCGGTTCGTGCTCCTCGGCGACCCCCGGCACCCCGGCCGGGACGGCACCGACGAGCAGGTCCGGCAGGCGCTCGTCGGCCTCACCGGCGGCCTCGCCGCGCTGCTCGCGCTCGTCCTCGGGATCCGGGTCCTCTTCCCGGCCCGGGGCACCCGGGTCGTCCGGCCGCCGGAGCCGGCCGCCCCACCGCACCGACGGCAGTAGCACCACCTCGTGCGTCACTCGCATCCGAGCACCGACACCGAAGAAGGTTGCAGCCATGCGTCGTCCCCGACCGACCGCCTCCCCCACCTCCCTGCGCACGGCCGCCCTCGTGGCGCTCGGCGCGGGCCTGGGCGTCGCCGTCACGGGCGCTCTCGTCACCCCCGCCGCGAGCACCCCGCCCGTGGACGTCGTCGGGCTCGCCGCCGCGCAGGGCGACCCCACGACGACCCCGCAGGGGCTGCTCATCCTCGGCAACTCGTGCGCGAACAGCGACCTCGCCGCGCACACCGGCTTCCAGGAGGGGCCGCGCTGCGTCCAGACCTCGTTCGGCGAGGTCGGCCCGGCCGAGCAGAACCCCTCGCTGCTCATCACGCGCGCACCGCGGGCCGTCGCCGTCGGCCGCTCGTTCACCCTGCGGGTCAGCACCCGCAACCTCGTGCGCGACCGCTTCCTCGGCGCCGCGGCCGGCGGCTACTACCTGGAGAGCTCCTACCTCAACGCCGACGGGCTGCAGCGCGGGCACTTCCACACCGCCTGCCGGATGCTCGACTCGCGCCGGCAGGCACCGGACCCGGCCCCGGTGCCTGCCTTCTTCAAGGCCACCGAGGACGGCGGCGGCAGCGGCACGGCGGACACCGTCGAGGTCACGGTCACCGGGCTCCCCCGGGCCGGGCTCGCGCAGTGCGCCGTGTGGGCCGGCGACGGCTCGCACCGCATCCCGATGATGCAGCGGGCCAACCAGACGCCCGCCTTCGACGTGGTCCGGATCCAGGTCTTCCCCCCGCGGAGCAGTGCCGCGCAGGAGTGACCGGGTCGTCGGGGCGC
>JACRAB010000490.1 GCA_016213575.1 Actinomycetota bacterium | reverse complement strand
CGGTCACGGCGCTGACCCGCCCGGCGGCGTCCGCCTCGACCCGCACGCCGGACGCCGGCCCGGTCGGAAGCCATGCGTGCTCGCACCACCACGACCTGCTCACGACGGCGATCCTCCCGCACATGGGGGGCGGCCCGCGACGCCGCGCGCCGATCGGTTCCCGGCACCCGCCAGCCAGCGTGTGCATGCCCCGTGTGGTGCGAACACCCGACTCGCCCCGCCGGACCCGCCCTGCTGGACTCTCGCGGGGTGGGGCCGTGTCCTCCGGCGGTGCGCGTAGGGGGGCCACCGGCGGATGCGGCCTCGCGCCCGCCCCGGGGAGCGTCGGCGCGAGGAGGTCGGCCCCCTCACCCGGCGTCCTCGGGGCCGGTCAGGCGCAGCTCGATCGCCTTCGCGGTGAGCTCGGCCTTGTTGCCGAGCCCCAGCTTGCGCCGGATCCGCTCGACGTAGCTGTCCACGGTGGACGCCGAGATGCCCATCCGGTGCGCGGTCTGCGCGTGCGTGAAGCCGCGCGCGATCCAGCCGAGCGCCTCGGCCTCGCGGGCCGACAGCTCCGGCTCGGGGGCGCCCGGCGCGTCCAGGTGCGTCTCGAGGACGTCCGCGACCGAGGTCGACAGGCAGAACCCGCCGCCGGCGACGGTCCGGACGGCGGCGAGGAACTCGGCGTCGTCGGTGTCCTTCGTCAGGTACCCGTCGGCCCCGGAGCGCAGCGCCGCGAGGACGTCCTGGCGGCTCGCGGACGCCGAGACGACGAGCACCCGGTGCGTGGCGGCGAGCGTCGCGACCGCCGCCAGCGCTGGCTCGGGCACCCCGAGGTAGAGGTCGAGGACGACGACGTCGGCGGGCACGGCCCGCGGCCCCGACGGCACCTCGGCGAGCGAGGCGACGGAGCCGACGACCTCGATGTCGGCGTGCCGGGAGAGCAGGTGCTCCACGCCCCACCGGGTCACCGGGTGGTCGTCGACGACGAGGACCCTGATCACGCGACCGCCTCCCGGTCCCCGGCGGCCCGCAGCGGGACGGTGAGGACGACGCACGTCCCCTCGCCGGCGGCCGAGTCGACCCGGACCGACCCGCCGACCTCCGCGACCCGGCCCCGCACCGACTCGCGCAGGCCCAGCCCGGACGGCACCGCCACCGGGTCGAAGCCCGCGCCGCGGTCGAGGACGCTCACGGTGACCTCGTCGGCGGTGCTCACGGCCTGGACGACGGCCCGCTCGACGCCGGAGTGCTTGCGGACGTTCGTCAGCGCCTCGCCGACCGCCGCGGCCAGCGCCCCGGCGACCTGGGGGCCGACCGGGTGCCGCAGCCGGCCCGTCTGCAGGTCGACGGAGAGCCCGGCGTCGAGGTGCTCCTCGACGACGACCGCGAGCGCCTCGGCGAGACCGGCCGGCCCCGCGTCAGCGTCCGGCCTCGCCCCGGCCTCGACGAGCCGGCGCAGCCGGAACGCCTGCCGGGCGACGTGCCCGCGCATCCGGTCGTCGGCGAGGAACCGGCCGCGGGCCAGGGTCTCGAGGGTCTGCAGGACGTGGTCGTGGAGCTCACGGACGTAGCGCGAGCGCTCCTGCTCCGCGGAGAGCTCGGCCTGCCGGGCGACCGCGTCGGCCGTCGCGGCGTCCAGCGCGGCGGCCCAGCGCCGGATCTCGCGGGCGACGGCCCACGTCGCCGCGGTGACCCCGGCGAACGTGATGAGGTCGAGGTCGACGGCGTCGCCGCGGTCCTGGCGCACGAGCAGCACCGACGCCAGGTAGGCCACGACGACGGTCCCGGTCGCCGCGGCGGCGTACCGGGCCCGGCGGAACGTCGCGCCCACGAGGATCGCGGACGACGTGACGTAGGGGAACAGGAACGTCCACGGGTCCGGTCCGGTCCCCCGGCCCAGCAGGGCCCCGACGACGAGCGCGACCGAGCAGAAGAGCGCGTCCCACGCGGCGAACAGCTGCGGCGGGCGGCGGGCCACGAGGAACACCCGGATGACGACCAGGCCCTCGACGAGAGCGGCGACGGCCAGCGCCAGCACCGGTGCCCGCAGCCGGCCGCCGGCCGCGAGCGCGACGACGGACACGGCGACGTGCAGGACGGTGACGACCCGGAAGACCGCGCCGGTGCGCATCATCGTGCGGTGCGCCTGCGCGGCACCCGCCGTGGCCGGCGGCGGGACGGGCGCGACGGCCGGGCTCAGCCGCACAGGTCCGCGAGGACGGCGGCCAGCGCCCGGACGCCGGTCGCCCGGTCGTCGGGCTCGGCGAACTCGTCGGGGGCGTGCGAGATGCCCGTCGGGTTGCGGACGAAGAGCATCGCGGCGGCGACGCCGTGCTGCGAGAGCACCCCGGCGTCGTGCCCGGCCCCGGTCGGGATGACCGGCACCGGCGGTGCGGCGGCGTCCCGGCCGACGGCCCGGCCGGCCGCGGCGGCGACCCGGTCGCCGAGCGCCGGGTCGAGCAGCGTCGCGGGCGACCACGACTCCTCGACGATCCCGAAGCCCTGGCCGGCGAGGTCGGCGAGGACGGCCCGCACCTGCTCCTCGGTGTCGGCCCGGCAGTCCAGCCAGGCGGTGACCCGGGACGGGATCGCGTTGACGGCGTTGGGCCGGACGTCGAGCTTGCCGACGGTGCCGACCGCACCCTGCGCGGCGGCCGCCGCCCGGACCGCGGGCACGAAGCGGGCGAGCTCGAGCATCGGGTCGTCGCGGTCCTCGAGCCGGGTGGCGCCCGCGTGGTCGGCCTTGCCGAGCAGGTCGACCCGCCAGCGGCCGTGCGCCTTGATGAGGCTCGCCGCGGCGACCGGCCGGTCGACGTCCGGGCGGGAGAGCCAGCGGCCCTGCTCGACGTGGAGCTCGACGAACACCCCGACCCGGCGCAGGGTCTCGTCGTCCCGCCCGACGGCCGCCGGGTCGAGCCCGACGGCCTGCAGGCCCTCGGCGTACGTCGAGCCGGCCGCGTCCGTGAGGCCGAGCACGGTCTCGGGCCGGGAGATCCCGGTGAGCAGCCGCGAGCCGGAGCAGGCGAGCCCGTACCGGCCGCCCTCCTCGTCGACGAAGCGGACGAGGCCGATCGGCCGGGTCGGGGTGAACCCCTGCGCGCGCAGCAGGTCGAGCGCGGCGAGCGCGGACGCCGTGCCGAGCGGCCCGTCCATCGGGCCGCCGTCCGGCACCGAGTCGAGGTGGCTGCCGGTGACGATCCCGGGCCGGCCGGCGGCGGCCGCGGCGTCCGGGTCGCCCCACCACGCCCACTGGTTGCCGCACCGGTCGGTCGTCACGTCGAGACCGCGGACGCGGCAGGCGTCCTCGAACCACTCGCCGAGCGCGACGTCCTCGCGGGTGAACGCGAAGCGCCGGTAGCCGCCGGTCTGCGGGTCGCGCCCGACGGCCGCGATCTCGTCGAGCAGGGAGTTGACGGCGGTGCCGTCGAGCGCGGGGTCCTGCGGCGACGTGCCGTCCACGGTGATGTCCACGCCGGACATCCTCACCCCTCCCGCATCGGAGTGCGCACACCCCGCTCCGCGGCGACGTCCACGGCCCGGTCGTAGCCGGCGTCGACGTGCCGGATGACGCCCATGCCGGGGTCGTTCGTCAGCACCCGCTCGAGCTTCTGCGCGGCCAGCGGGGTGCCGTCCGCGACCGACACCTGGCCGGCGTGGATCGACCGGCCGATCCCGACGCCGCCGCCGTGGTGGATCGAGACCCAGGTCGCCCCGGACGACGCCGCGACGAGCCCGTTGAGCAGCGGCCAGTCGGCGATCGCGTCGGAGCCGTCGAGCATCGACTCGGTCTCCCGGTACGGCGAGGCGACCGAGCCGCAGTCGAGGTGGTCGCGGCCGATGACGATCGGGGCGCTCACCTCGCCGCTCGCGACGAGGTCGTTGAAGGCCAGGCCGGCCCTGTCGCGCTCGCCGTAGCCGAGCCAGCAGATCCGCGCGGGCAGCCCCTGGAACGCGACCTTCTCCTGCGCGGCACGGATCCAGCGGTGCAGGTGGTCGTCGTCCGGGAAGAGGTCGAGAACGGCCTTGTCCGTGCGTGCGATGTCCTTCGGGTCGCCGGACAGCGCCGCCCAGCGGAACGGGCCCTTGCCCTCGCAGAACAGCGGCCGGATGTAGGCCGGCACGAAGCCCGGGAAGGCGAACGCCCGGTCGTAGCCGCCCTGGCGGGCCTCGTCGCGGATCGAGTTGCCGTAGTCGAAGACCTCGGCGCCGGCGTCCATGAAGCCGACCATCGCCTCGACGTGCTTGGCCATCGAGGCCCGGGCCCGGTCGGTGAACTCCTCGGGCTTGGCCGCGGCGTAGTCGTGCCAGTCGCCGAGGTCGATGCCCTCGGGCAGGTACGACAGCGGGTCGTGCGCGCTCGTCTGGTCGGTGACGACGTCGACCTCGACGCCTCGGCGCAGCAGCTCCGGCAGCGCCGTCGCGCAGTTGCCGACGAGCCCGACGCTCAGCGCGCGGCGCTCGGCCTTGGCGGCCAGCACCCGGCGCAGCGCGTCGTCCAGGTCGTCCGCGACCTCGTCGAGGTAGCGGGTCTCGACCCGGCGCCGCAGCCGGTGGCCGTCGACGTCGACGACGAGGCAGACGCCGCCGTTGAGCGTCACCGACAACGGCTGGGCGCCGCCCATGCCGCCGCAGCCGCCGGTCACCGTGAGGGTGCCGGCGAGGGTGCCGCCGAACCGCTTCGCGGCGACCGCCGCGAACGTCTCGTACGTCCCCTGGAGGATGCCCTGGGTGCCGATGTAGATCCACGACCCGGCGGTCATCTGGCCGTACATCGTCAGGCCGAGGTGCTCCAGTCGGCGGAACTCGGGCCACGTCGCCCAGTCGCCGACGAGGTTGGAGTTCGCGATGAGCACCCGGGGCGCCCACTCGTGGGTCCGCATGACCCCGACCGGCCGGCCGGACTGCACGAGCAGCGTCTCGTCGTCCGCGAGCCCGCGCAACGTGCGGCAGATCGCGTCGAAGCTCGCCCAGTCCCGCGCGGCCTTGCCGGTGCCGCCGTAGACGACGAGGTCGTCGGGGCGCTCGGCGACGTCCGGGTCGAGGTTGTTCATGAGCATCCGCAGCGGCGCCTCGGTCTGCCACGACCGGGCGGACAGCGTCGTGCCGCGCGGTGCGATGACCGGGCGCGGGCCGGGAACCGTTGCGGCGACAGGGGTCTGGTTCGTCTGGTTCGTCGAAGAGGTCATCGCAGGTCTCCCGTGACGGTCTGGACGGCGGCCAGGACGGCGCCGGAGCGGACGAGGTCGGTGGCGGCGGAGATCTCCGGCGCGAGGTGCCGGTCCGGGCCGGGACCCTGCACGCCGTGGGCGC
The DNA here is from genome assembly GCA_016213575.1 of Actinomycetota bacterium. Lineage (GTDB taxonomy): Bacteria > Actinomycetota > Actinomycetes > Actinomycetales > Kineosporiaceae > R-H-3. The sequence goes on along the minus strand of JACRAB010000490.1, from coordinate 5,542 downwards.
GCAGCAGCACCCGGACGGCCTCCGTGGCCGGACCGGGCCGCAGGTGCGGAAGCGTTGCCGCGCAGCGCATCTCGAGCGCCCGCGCGGCGGTGAGCAGCTCGATGGCGAGCACGGCGGCGAGTCCGTCGACGGCCCGGCGCAGCTTGCGGGCGGCGTGCCAGCCCATCGAGACGTGGTCCTCCTGCATCGCCGAGGAGGGGATCGAGTCGACCGAGGCCGGGGCGGCGAGCCGCTTGAGCTCGGAGACGATCCCGGCGGCCGTGTACTGGGCGATCATGAGGCCGGAGTCGACGCCCGCGTCGTGCGCGAGGAACGGCGGCAGGCCTTGGTTGCGGCTCTTGTCGAGGAACCGGTCGGTGCGCCGCTCGCTCATGCTCGCGACGTCGGCGACGGCGATCGCGAGGAAGTCCAGCGCGTACCCGACGGGCGCGCCGTGGAAGTTGCCGTTCGACTCCACCCGGCCGTCGAGCGTGACGACCGGGTTGTCGATCGCCGACGCGAGCTCGCGGTCGGCGACGGTGCGGGCGTGCGCGACGGTGTCCCGGGCGGAGCCGTGCACCTGCGGCGCGCAGCGCAGCGAGTAGGCGTCCTGCACGCGGGTGCAGTCCGGCGTCTGGTGGCTCGCGACGACCCCGGACGACGCGAGCACGGCCCGCAGGTTGGCGGCCGAGTCGGCCTGGCCGGGGTGCGGGCGCAGCGCCATGAGGTCGGCCGCGAAGGCGCGGTCGGTGCCCAGCAGCGCCTCGACCGACATCGCGGCGGCGACGTCCGCGACCCGCAGCAGCCCCTGCAGGTCGTGCAGCGCGAGGGCGAGCATCCCGAGCATGCCGTCGGTGCCGTTGATGAGCGCGAGGCCCTCCTTCGCCGCGAGCGTCACGGGCGCGAGGCCGGCCGCGGCGAGCGCGTCGGCGGCGGGCACGAGCGCGCCCGTGGCGTCCCGGACCTGCCCCTCGCCGATGAGCGCGAGCGCGGCCGCCGACAGCGGGGCCAGGTCGCCCGAGCAGCCGAGCGAGCCGTACTCGTGGACGACGGGCGTGATGCCCGCGGAGAGCATCGCCGCGTACGCCTGCGCCGTCCCCGGCCGGACGCCGGTCCGCCCGGTGGCGAGGGTGTGCAGCCGCAGCAGCATGAGACCGCGGACGACCTCGCGCTCGACCTCCGGGCCGGTCCCCGCCGCGTGCGAGCGGACGAGACTGCGCTGGAGCTGCTCGCGCGCCGCACCGGGGATGTGCAGGGTGGCGAGCGCACCGAAGCCGGTGGAGACGCCGTAGACCGGCTCGTCGAGGGCGGCGAGCGCCTCGACGGCCTGCCGGGTCGCCGCGACGGCGTCCAGCGCCTCGGGCGTGAGGACGACGGGCGCCCCGTGCCGGGCGACCGCCACGACGTCCTCGACGGTGAGCGGGGCCGGCCCGACGTGGACGGCCGCCGGGGCGCCGTCCGCACCCGTGGGCGGGACGGCGGCGAGGTCGGTGAGGGTCATGGGTCCAGGGCACACCCTGGGACCGTTCGCGGTCACCGACCGCCACGCGGAACATGTCTGGTATCCCAGACAACGACCGGCTGTCCCGCGCAGCGGCGGGGTCGGCCGGCGCTCAGCCCCCGGCCGGCAGGGTGAGCGTGAAGCGGGCCCCGCCGCCGGTGCGGTTCCGGGCGGTGAGCGCGCCGCCGTGCAGCCGGGCGTTCTCCAGGGCGATCGCGAGGCCGAGACCGCTGCCCTCGGAGCGGGAGCGCGCCGGGTCGGCCTTGGTGAAGCGCTCGAAGACGTGCGGGAGGGCGTCGGGGGCGATCCCCGGCCCGCGGTCGACGACGTCGAGCACGAGCGAGCCAGCGTCGAGCGCCGCCCGCACCTCGACCGGCGGTTCCCCGTAGCGCACGGCGTTGCCCACGAGGTTCGCCACGACGCCGTCGAAGCGGCGCCGGTCGAGCGGGACGACGAGCGCGGCCGGCACGTCGACGACGACGTCCGACCAGCCGCGGCGGGCCAGGCAGGCCCGGACCGCCTCCCCCACGTCGGCCGGGCCGACGTCGAGCCGGGCGGTGCCCGCGTCGAACCGGGAGATCTCGATGAGGTCGAGGACGAGGCGGTTGAGGTGCTCGATCTCGGTGACGACGATCCGGGACGCCTGCGCCGCCTTGGGCGTCATGCCGTCCGTCTCGTCCCGGAGCACCTCGGTGACGGCGGTCATCGCCGCGAGCGGTGTCCGCAGCTCGTGGGAGACGTCCGCCGCGAACCGTCGCGAGCGAGCCTCGAGCCGGCCGAGCTCGTCGACCCGGTGCCCGAGCGTGACGGTCATCGTGTTGAACCGGGTGGCGAGCCGGGCTAGCTCGTCGTCGCCCTCGGGCACGAGCCGGACGTCGAGGTCGCCCTGGGTGACCCGCTCCGCGGCCGCCGCGAGCCGGGTCACGGGCCGCAGGACGCGCCGGGCGAAGAGCCACCCGGTGCCCGCGGACACGGCGAGCAGCAGCACCGCGGCGAGCACGAGGACCCAGACGAGGTCGGAGCCGCCGAGCTCGCCGACACCGGTGGCGTCCCGCAGCCGCCGGCCCGCCGCGGCGGACTGCGGCCCGGCCACGGCGAAGAGCACGAGGGCGCCGACGACGGCCGTCGCCCCCGTGACGACCGCGGTGACGAGACTGACGCCGACGAACCCGAGGACGAGCCGGCCGCGCAGGCCCCGGGCCGGCGGTGCCGGTTCCCAGAGCGGGGGGCCGCTCACGCAGCACCGCTCACGCCGGACCGAACCTGTACCCGAAGCCGCGGACCGTGTGGAGCAGCACCGGCGCCGAGGGGACGTCCTCGATCTTCGCCCGCAGCCGCTGGACGCACGCATCGACGAGCCGGGAGTCGCCGAGGTAGTCGTGGTCCCACACCGCACCGAGCAGCTGCTCGCGGGACAGCACCTGCCCCGGCCGCTCGGAGAGCGCGAGGAGCAGCCGCAGCTCGGTCGGGGTGAGGTCCACGGTGCGGCCGTGCCTCGTGACGACGAGCGCGGCCCGGTCGATCGTCAGCCCGGCGGCCTCGGTGCGCGCCACCGGCTGCGGGGCGGCCCGGCGCAGCACGGCCTTGATCCGCGCGTCGAGCACCCGGGGGACGACCGGCTTGGTGACGTAGTCGTCGGCCCCGGCCTCGAGGCCCGCGACGACGTCGACGTCGTCCCCGCGCGCGGTGAGCATGATGACCGGGGTGCTCCCCGCGGCGCGCAGCCGCCGGCACACCTCGAACCCGTCGATCCCCGGGAGCATGACGTCGAGGACGACGACGTGCGGCGCGTGCCGCGCGGCCGCCTCGAGCCCGGCCTCACCGTCCGGGGCGGTCCGCACCTGGTGCCCGAGATGGGTCAGCCCCAGCTCGAGGCCCTCCCGGACCCCGGGGTCGTCCTCGACGATCAGTACGACGGGCACCCGCCGAGTATGCCCGCCGGGACGGTGCCCGCGGCCCCGCCGGGGCCCGGAGGCGCCTGCTGCGCCACGGCTGTGGCACGACCGTGACAGAACCGGGACACGACCCGGACGTGACCGCGACACCGGGTCCGCAGGCTCGGCCCATGACGACGACCCACGCCCTCGCGCCCACCGGCTACCGGCCCCCGGCGGCCACCGTCCCGCAGCGCCGCGGCACCGTCGGCCGGCTCGCCGCCGTCCTGCTCGTCTGCGGGGTCCTCGGCTACGCCCTGGCGCACATCCCCTCCCCGCACGACCCCGACGACATCTGGCTGGGCAACCTCGCGGCGCCCTACCTCGTCGTCCCGGCGCTCGCAGGCGCGTGGCGCTGGCGGCGGGCGGGGACGGCGGCCCTGGCCGGCGCGCTCGCCGGCGCCGGGCTCGTGCTCGGCTTCTACGACGGCGTCGGGGTGGGCCTGTCGGCGCTGCGGCCCGGCGCCTGGAGCGGCCCCGGACTGCCGGACGCGTCGACGGCGGAGGTCGTCCTCGACGGCTACCGGCGCTGGCTCTCCACCTTCGCGCTCGGCCACCCGTGGGGCACGCCCTGGTTGACGATCGCTGTCCTCGTCGGGCTCCTCATGGGGCCGGCCGGGCACCTGCTCGCCCGGGCCCGCGGCGCCGTCACCGCGGCCCTCGCGGCGCTCGTCGTCGCCGCACCGCTGCTCGGCGAGCCGCTCTTCTACGCGGCCGCCAGCGTCGGGGGCGAGCGCTCCCTGCCGGTCATCGGTCGGGTCGGCCTGCCGCTGTCCCCGCGGAACACCACCGTGCTCGTCGCGGAGGCCCTCCTCGGGGCCGGGCTCCTCGTCGTCCTGGCCCTGCTCGCCGCCCCCAGATCTTCGCCAGTGCGGGCATTCCGCTCGCGCACGCACGCGTGATAGCGTTTTTTCGGTTGCAAAAGCAGTTCCCCGTACGTTCATGAACGCCCGCGGAGCACCGAGCGCGGGCGTTCTCCACATCCGGGCAGAGTCACATCTGGGCAGGGCCATCTGGGTCTGACCACCCGCACGAGGCTCTTCGACGTGGGACGGCGAGACCGCGGCAGCCGCGGGACCGGCAGCGGAGTCGGGCCCGCACCGCACCCCACATCACAGAGCAAGGGAAAGAAACATGGCACAGGGCACCGTCAAGTGGTTCAACGGTGAGAAGGGCTTCGGCTTCATCACCCCGGACGGCGGCGCGGCCGACGTCTTCGTCCACTACTCGGCGATCCAGTCGACCGGCTACCGGACGCTGGAGGAGAACCAGCGCGTGGAGTTCGACGTCCAGCAGGGCCAGAAGGGCCCGCAGGCCGCGAACGTCCGCCCGCTCTGATCACGGCCTCAGCCGCTGCTGACGCTTCCGACAGCCCCCGCCGCTCGCCGGCGGGGGCTGTCGGCGTCTTCGCCGGTCGCTGTCCGGGCCGGGTCCCGGGCGCGGAGTTACAGTGAGCCGTGGAGATCCTGGGCGACGACGAGGCCGGACTGCCGACGCCCCCGCGGCGCGGGCTCTTCGGGCGGGACGACGACCGCCGGGCGGACGCCCCGGTCGAGGCCCTGACGCTCGACGACCCGGCCCACCTCAACGGGTCCGGCCCCGCGGCGACCGCCGGCGACCCGGACGGGGTCGGCCCGGACGACGCCGGCGCCCCGGCGCCCGGCCGCTCGGCGCTCCTGCTCGACACCCTGTTCGGCGCCGAGGCGCTCGGCCTGGCCGCGCTGCTCACGACGGTCGCCGGCGTTCTCACGACGAGCATCTCGCCGTTCGTCGTGCTGCTCCGGACCGAGGCGCTCACCGGGCTGTCGGACCCCTCGCAGTCGGTCCGGTCGGTCTACTCCCCGGTCGTCGTCGGGTTCGCCCTCGTCGGGCTCGCGCTCGGCGTCGCCGCGGTGCTGCGGGTCCGGCAGACGTCGCCGGCGTGGGTGCGCGGGGTCGCCGGCGCGGCGGTGCTGCTCGCCGTGCTCGTGCTCGTGACGACCGGGTGGGCGATCTGGAACGCCGAGACCGGCGTGCCGGCCGACGCCCTCGGCTGATCCGGCCGACCCGGGGGTCGGCTCAGCCGGCCGCGGTCCCCGTCCGGAGCGAGCTCTGGGCGCCCGACGGGCAGCGCTCCACGACCTCCGCG
>JACRAB010000491.1 GCA_016213575.1 Actinomycetota bacterium | reverse complement strand
TCGCCGTGGGGCTGGCCGTCGTCCTCCGCCCGCGGGGCATCTCCTGGTGGCCGACGGTCCGCCTCCCGCCCTGGACCGGCACCGGCCGCGGCAGGTGGTTGCGGCCGTTCGCGCTCGGGACGGCGTTCGCCGGCACCTGGACGCCGTGCGTGGGCCCGCTGCTCGGCGCGGCCCTGGTCACGGCCGGCGCCGGGGCGGACCCGCTCGCCGGCGCCGGGCTGCTCGCCGTCTACAGCGCCGGGCTGTCGGTCCCCTTCCTCGTGCTCTGCCTGGCCGCGGGCCCCCTCGTCGGCACCCTGCCGGGCCTCGCCCGCCGGTTCGGACGCGGCGCCCTCGTGGCGCAGCGCGTCGCGGGCGGTCTGCTCGTCCTCCTCGGACTCCTGCTCGCCGACGGCCGCCCCGGATGGGCCGGCCTCGCACCGGTGGGCGGATGACGGCGGAGCACCGCGCTCCGCCGCCGCACGACGCACCACGACCGAAAGGACCACCAGAACCATGAAGGCAGCCCTGTCCCTCACCGCTGCGGCGGCGCTCGCGACTCTCCTCACCGCCTGCGGTGGCACGTCCGACACCTCCGGCACCGCCCAGCCGGCCGCCCCGACGTCGTCCGTGGCGTCCGCGTCCGCGGACGAGGCCGCCGCGATGGCCGCCGAGCACAAGGACAAGTTCTGCGCCTCGGCGACAGCACTGGGGTCGCTGTCCAAGGCGTCGGGAGACGCCATGGCCATGGACCCCGCCGGGGCGGCCAAGGACTTCGCGGCCCTCGGGCAGAAGGTGAAGGCGCTCAGGCCGGACGCCGCCACGCCCGAGCTGATGGCGGACATCGACGTCGTCGTCGCCCGGCTCGTGCTCGACGAGATGGTCGAGAGCCACCAGGCCGACGGCACCGAAGTCGCCGACGCGATGGCGAAGCTCGACGACGCCAAGGCGGGGGCCGAGGCCGCTGCGTCGCGGCTCGTCGGAGCCGTCAAGGAGACCTGCGGCGTCGACATCGCCTGACGGCGAACGCCCGGGTCGGCCCGCCCCCGGGGCGGGCCGGCCCGGGCCGAGGCCGGGTCGGCCCGCTCTGCCGGCGGCCGTCCCACTAGTCTCCTGCCGTGGCCCGAGCAGACCTGGACGAGCTGATCGTCGCGGACGCCGATGCGCTGCGGGAGTGGCTGCTGGGCAACCACTCCACGTCGCCGGGCGTCTGGCTGGCCCTGGGCAGGAAGGGCGGCAGCGTCACGACGCTGACCTGGCAGCAGGCGGTCGACGAGGGCCTGTGCTTCGGGTGGATCGACGGCCAGGGCCGCGCCGGGGGCGAGGAGATCTCGTGGCGGCGGTTCACCCCGCGCACCGCCCGGAGTCCCTGGGCGCAGCGCAACGTCGCCCACGGGGCCCGGCTCGAGGCAGCGGGACGCATGCAGCCCGCGGGCCGCGCCGCCGTGGACGCCGCGAAGGCGGACGGCCGGTGGGCCGCCGCCTATGCTCCCCCGTCGGAGGCCGAGATCCCGGCGGACCTCGCTGCCGCGATCGCCGCGGACCCCGCCGCACAGGCCATGTTCGACGTGCTCACCAGCACCAACCGGTTCTCCCTCATCTACCGGGTCAACGCCCCGAAGCGGCCCGAGACGCGCGAGCGGAAGATCCGCGAGCTCGTCGCGATGCTGGCCCGGCACGAGACGATCCACCCGCAGAAGGCCAGGCCTACCCCTTCGTGACGCGCGTCCCCGCCGTCCCGCCGATGATGTCCGCGATGTCGGCCAGCGCGCCGATGACGGCGTCGTGCCCGGTCGCGCGCACGAAGCCGCAGGCCGCCTCGACCTTGGGTCCCATCGAGCCGGCGGGCAGGTCGAGGCGCTCCAGCTCGTCGGGCGTCACCCGGCCGAGCCGGCGCTGCTCCGGTGTGCCCCAGCCGGTGTAGACGCCGTCCACGTCGGTGGCGATGACGAGCAGGTCGGCCTCGAGCTCCTGGGCGAGGAGGGCCGAGGCGAGGTCCTTGTCGATGACCGCCTCGACGCCGTGCAGCTTGCGGTGCTCGTCGTACATCGTCGGGATGCCGCCACCGCCGGCGCAGATGACGATCGTGCCCCGCTCCAGCAGGCTGCGGATCGGGCGGATCTCGAAGATCCGCCGCGGCTTCGGGCTCGCGACGACGCGACGGAACATGTCACCGTCCGCGGCGACGGTCCAGCCCTTGTCCGCCGCGAGCCGCTCGGCCGTCGCGCGGTCGTAGACCGGGCCGATCGGCTTGGTGGGATGCAGGAAGGCCGGGTCGTCCCGGTCGACCTCGATCATCGTGAGCAGCGTCGCGAAGGGCTGCTCGACGGGCAGCAGGTTGCCCAGCTCCTGCTCGATGACGTAGCCGATCATCGCCTCGGTCTGGGCGCCGAGGACGTCCAGCGGGTACGGCGCGACGTCGGCGTACGCCGCCGCCTGCAGCGCCAGCAGCCCCACCTGCGGCCCGTTGCCGTGCGCCACGACGAGCTCGTTGCCGGGCGCGACGAGGGCGATCTTCTCCGCCGCCACCCGGATGTTGGCCCGCTGGTTCTCCGCGGTCAGCGGCTGGCCGCGCCGCAGGAGCGCGTTCCCGCCGAGCGCAACGACGATGCGCACGCCGCGCCTACGCCAGCGCGGCCACGAGGACCGCCTTGATCGTGTGCATCCGGTTCTCGGCCTGCTCGAAGGCGATGTTCGCCGGGCTCTCGAAGACCTCCTCGGTCACCTCGACGCCGCCGGCCAGGTGCGGGTACTGCGCCGCGATCCGGGCGCCCACCGTGGTCTCGGCGTTGTGGAAGGCCGGCAGGCAGTGCATGAACCGCACCCGCGGGTTCCCGGCGGCGGCCATGAGCGCCTTGTCGACCTGGTACGGCAGCAGCAGGTCGATCCGCTCGCCCCACGTCTCGATCGGCTCGCCCATCGACACCCAGACGTCGGTGTGGATGAAGTCGACGCCGCGCACGGCCTCGAGCGGGTCCTCGGTGACGAGCATGCGGGCACCCGACACGGCCGCGAACTCGCGGCACAGGGCCACGTGCTCCTCGCTGGGCCACAACGCCTTCGGCGCCCCGATCCGCACGTCCATGCCGAGCTTGGCCCCCACGAGGAGCAGCGAGTTCGCGACGTTGTTGCGGCCGTCGCCGACGAAGGCGTACGCGATCTCGTGCAGCGGCTTGCTCGTGTGCTCGGTCATGGTGAGGACGTCGGCGAGCATCTGCGTCGGGTGGAACTCGTCGGTGAGCCCGTTGAAGACCGGCACACCCGCGTACTCCGCGAGGACCTCGACGATCTCCTGGCCGGCGCCGCGGTACTCGATGGCGTCGTACATCCGCCCGAGCACCCGCGCGGTGTCCTTCATCGACTCCTTGTGCCCGATCTGCGAGGACGTCGGGTCGATGTACGTGACGTGGGCGCCCTCGTCGAAGGCCGCCACCTCGAACGCGCAGCGTGTGCGGGTCGAGGTCTTCTCGAAGATCAGGGCGATGTTCTTGCCCGCGAGGCTGCGGCGCTCGGTGCCGGAGTACTTCGCGCGCTTGAGGTCCCGCGCGAGGTCCAGCAGGTAGTGCAGGTCGCGCTCGGAGTGGTGGACCAGCGAGAGCAGGTTTCGGTTGCGGTTGTTGAACGGCACGACGGTTCCTCTGGTTGTCGGTGACGTCTCAGACGTAGAGCGGGTCGCGCAGGATCGGGCAGGTCATGCACCGGCCGCCGCCCCGGCCGCGGCCGAGCTCGCTGGCGGTGATGGTGACGACCTCGACGCCGGCCTTGCGCAGCGCGGTGTTCGTGAGGATGTTGCGGTCGTAGCCGATGACGACCCCCGGCCCCAGTGCGACGACGTTGTTGCCGTCGTCCCACTGCTCGCGCCGGATGCCGTAGATGTCCCCGGCGGTCGTGACGACCCGCAGGTCCACCCCGACGGCCTCCCCGATCGTCTCGACGAGCCCCTTCGGCTCACGTCGGACGTCCAGGCCCGACGGCCCGTCCCCCGGGCGGAGGCTGAACGGCACGATGCCGTCGACGACGGGCGGGTACGCCGTCACGAGGTCGTGGTCGGCGAACGTGAACACGGTGTCGAGGTGCATCGCCGCCCGCACCCGGGGCAGGCTCGCGACGATGACCCGCTCCGCCGCCCCGGCGGCGAACAGGTTGCGCGCCACCTGGGTGATGGCCTGGTGCGAGGAGCGCTCGCCCATGCCGATGACGACGACGCCGCGGCCCACCGGCATGACGTCGCCGCCCTCGAGGGTGGCCATGCCCTGGTCCCCGGGACGGCCGTCGAGGTCGCCGAGCCAGACGGCGTACTCCTCGCCGGCGAACGCCGGGTGGAAGCGGTAGACGGCGGTCGACAGCAGCGTCTCCTGGCGGCGCGCCGGCCAGTACATGGGGTTCAACGTGACGCCCCGGAAGATCCACGACGTGTTGTCCCGCATGAACTGGGTGTTCGGCAGCGGCCGGATGACGAACCCGGCGGGGTCCAGCTCGCTGAACGCCGCGAGGAAGGCGCCGCCGACCTCCTCGGGGACGTCCTGGTAGGCCACCCCGCCGATGAGCAGCTCGGCGAGCCGGGCGCTCGGCAGCTCGTCGAGCCAGGCCCGCACCTCGCAGGTGAGACCGACGCCGATGAGCCCGTCGGTGATCTTGCGGTCCAGCACCCAGGTCCGCGCCTCGGGCTGGTCGAGGACGTCGGCCAGCAGGTCGCTGAGCTCGAGCACCTCGACGCCGCGTTCCTCCATCTTCGCCACGAAGTCGAAGTGGTCGGTCCGGGCCTGGTGCACCCAGATGACGTCGTCGAAGAGCAGCTCGTCGCAGTTCTCCGGGGTCAGCCGCTGGTGGGCCAGGCCCGGGGCGCAGACGAGCACCCGGCGCGGCCGGCCCGCCTCGGACCACACCCCGACCTGGGGCTCCCGGGCAAGGGCCGGACGCTCACCGGCGGGGACGGTGGCGGTGATGGTGCCGGGGACAGTGGCGGTGATGGTGTCGTTCACGGTGGCGGCTCCCGTCGCTCAGAGCACGGACAGGTTGCCGGTGGCGAGCATCGCGACGGCGACGACCGAGGCCAGCACGACGACGGCGACCGCGCCGAGCTCCGGCCGGGTGAAGACCGGCAGCCCGCTCTCGCGGCGGGCCCAGACGAAGCCGGCGGTGCCGACGAGGTAGAAGAGCGCGGCGACGAGCAGGTACTGCCAGCCACCGGCGTAGACGAGCCAGCCGGCGTACACGAGGGCGACGAGGCCCGTCGTCAGGTCACGCGCCCGGCCGCCGCCGCGCTCGTAGGTCTCGCCCTTGGCCGCCAGCAGCACCTGGTAGCCCGCGGACCACAGGTACGGCAGCAGGATGAGCGACGTCGCGAGGTAGACGAGGTTGGTGTACGTGCTCTGGTTGAAGAGGGTCCAGACGAGCAGCAGCTGCACGCAGCCGTTGGTGAGCCACAGGGCGTAGGACGGCGCCCCGTGCGCGTTCTCGTGGGCCAGCGCCTCGGGCATCACGTGCTCCAGGGCCGGCAGCCGGAGGATCTCGACGCACAGCATCACCCAGGCGATGAGCGCCCCCAGGAGGGAGACGACGAGGCCGACGGAGATGAAACCGGCGCCCCAACTGCCCACCTCGTTCTCGAGCAGCCCCGCCATCGACGGGTCGTCGAGCCCGGCGACCGCGGCCTGCGTCATGAGCCCGTAGGAGAGCAGGTTGACCGCGAGCAGCAGCACCAGGACGCCCGCGAAGCCGAGCACGGTCGCCCGCCCGACGTCCTTGCGGTCGACGGCCCGCTGCGAGTAGACCGCCGCGCCCTCGATGCCGATGAACACCCAGACGGTCACGAGCATCATGTTCTTGACCTGGTCGAGGGTGCTGCCGAGCGAGGCGCCGTCGATCTCGGTGCTCCGGCCCCAGACGTCCGCGCTGAAGATGCCGGCCTTGAAGCCGACGGCCGCGACGGCGATGAACGTCAGGATCGGGACGATCTTGGCGATCGTGACGACGGTGTTGACGAACGCCGCGGTGCGGACGCCGCGCAGCACCATCGCGTGGACGACCCACAGCACGGTCGACGCCCCGATGATCGCCGGCACCGTGGTGCCGCCCTCGAAGGTCGGGAAGAAGTAGCCCAGGGTGGAGAAGAGCAGCACGAGGTAGGCGACGTTGCCGACCCAGGCCGACACCCAGTATCCCCACGCCGAGCTGAAGCCGATGTAGTTGCCGAAGCCGGCGCGGGCGTACCCGTAGACACCGCCGTCGACCTCGGGCTTGCGCTGCGCGAGCGACTGGAAGACGAAGGCCAGCATGAGCATGCCGACACCCGTGACGAGCCAGCCGAGGAGCAGCGGCCCGGGCGCGGCGCTGCCGGCCATCTGGGAGGGCAGGGCGAAGATGCCGCTGCCGATCATGGAGCCGACGACGAGCGCGGTCAGCGCGGCCAGCCCGAGGCCGGCCGGGCCGGGACGACGGACGGCGGGTGCGGGGGTGACGGGCTCGGGGCCGACGGCTGCGGGACGTCCGGCCAGACGCTGAGACATGGGGTGCCTCCTCGGGATGCCGGGCCAGGGGCTGCGCCCGGGCGTCATCGACGGTACGCGCGCTTCTCGCCACAAAAGCGGGCCAAAGGACGTCGGCATCCCCGGGTCCGCGGACGCCGTCCACGCGCCGGGCGCACCGTCCGGGGCATGCTGATGCCATGAGCCCCGGTGCCCACCACCCCGCTGCGTCCGACGTCGAGCTCGTCGTGCTGCTCGACGACGACGGACGCCCCTGCGGCACCGCCCCGAAGGCCGACGTGCACACCCGGACGACGCCGCTGCACCTGGCGTTCTCGTGCTGGGTCGTCGACCCGGCCGGGCGCGTCCTCCTCACCCGCCGGGCGGAGTCGAAGCGGACCTGGCCCGGGATCTGGACGAACGCCTTCTGCGGCCACCCCGGCCCGGGCGAGGCGCCGGAGGCGGCACTCGGCCGGCGGGCCCGGCAGGAGCTCGGCACGCAGGTCACCGGCGTCCGCGTCGTGCTGCCCGACTTCCGGTACGAGGCGACGATGGCGGACGGCACCCGGGAGAACGAGGTGTGCCCGGTGTTCCTCGCCGGGCTCGCCGACGGCCGGCTCGACCCGGACCCCGCCGAGGTCGCCGAGTGGCGCTGGACGACCGTCGACGAGCTCGTCGCCGCCGTCGCGGCCGACGCCGCGGGCACCTACAGCCCCTGGGCGCGGCTCCAGCTCGGGCAGCTGCTCGCGGCCGGCTGCCTGGCCCGGCCCGGGAGCGGGCCCGTCAGCTGAGGTGGTGCGGCTGCACGCCGCTCTTGTGGTGGTCGTCGGAGCCGACGGGCCGCGGGCTCGACCCGAACGCACGGACCGCCTCGTGGTCCGCGGCGACCGTGGGCAGCAGCCGGACCACGACGGACTTCGACGTCGGGCAGTTGCTCCCGACCGCCGTGGAGTCCAGCGGCACCAACGGGTTGACCTCGGGGTAGTAGGCGGCGACGCACCCCCGCGGGGTGTCGTAGGGGACGACCCGGAACCCGCGGACGGCACGGACGCTGCCGTCCTCCCAGGTGCCGACGAGGTCGACGAGCCCGCCCGCCTCGAGGCCGTGCGCGGCGATGTCGTCCGGGTGGACCATGACGACGTCGCGGCCGCCGGAGATCCCGCGGTAGCGGTCGTCGTGCCCGTACACGGTCGTGTTGAACTGGTCGTGGCTGCGCAGCGACTGGAGCAGCACGTGACCGTCGGGCACCCGGAGGACCTCGAGCGGGCTGACGCTGAACTGCGCCTTGCCGTCCGGGGTCTCGAACGTGCGGGAGTCCCGGGGCGGGTGCGGCAGGACGAAACCGCCCGGCTGCTCGACCTTCTCGGGGTACGCCTCGCAGCCGGGGACGACGTGGGCGATGTGCTCACGGATCCGCCGGTAGTCGGCCCGCATCGCGGCCCAGTCGATCCGGCTGCCGGCCGGGGAGTCGCCGAGGGTGGCCTCGGCGAGGCCGGTGACGATCGCGACCTCGGAGCGCAGCAGCGGCCCCGCCGGCGCGAGCGGCCCGTGCGAGAGGTGGACGGCGGACATCGAGTCCTCGACGGAGACCGACTGCGGGCCCGACTCCTGCAGGTCGACCTCGGTCCGCCCGAGCGTGGGCAGGATGAGCGACGTCCGGCCCGCGGTGACGTGCGACCGGTTGAGCTTGGTCGAGATGTGCACGGTGAGGTCGGCCGACTCCAGGGCGGCGTACGTCACGGGTGTGTCCGGCGCCGCGGCGGCGAAGTTGCCGCCGAGGGCGACGAAGACCTTCGCCGCACCGTCGCGCAGGGCACGGACGGAGTCGACGACGTCGAGGCCGCGCCGGCGCGGCGGCTCGAACCCGAACTCGTCCCGCAGCGCGTCGCCGAAGTGCGTGGGCAGCTTCTCCCAGATGCCCATCGTCCGGTCGCCCTGGACGTTCGAGTGGCCGCGCACCGGGCACAGCCCGGCCCCCGGCTTGCCGATGTTCCCCTGGGCCAGCGCGACGTTGACGATCTCCTTGATCGTCGCGACGGCGTTGCGGTGCTGGGTGATGCCCATCGCCCAGCAGATGACGGTCCGCCGGGAGCCGGCGAACATCGCAGCGGCCTGCTCGATCTGGCCGCGGTCGAGCCCGGTGGCCTCGAGCACGCCGTCCCAGTCGAGCTCGGCGAGGTGCTTGCGCCAGGCGTCGAACCCCTCGGTGTGCCGCTCGACGAAGTCGTGGTCGAGCACCCCGCCCGCGCCGTCGGCCTCCAGCAGGAGCGCCCCGACGGCCTGGAACAGCGCGAGGTCGCCGTTGGTCCGGATCGGCAGGTGCAGGTCGGCGAGCGTCGTCCCGACACCGCTCACGCCGCGGGGCGTCTGCGGGTTGCGGAACCCGAGCAGACCGGCCTCCGGCAACGGGTTCACCGCGAGGATCCGTGCCCCGCGCTGCTTGGCCTTCTCCAGCGCCGTGAGCATCCGCGGGTGGTTCGTCCCGGGGTTCTGCCCGCAGATCACGACGAGGTCGGCCTGGTGGACGTCGTCCAGCGACACGCTGCCCTTGCCGATGCCGATCGTCTCGGCGAGCGCCACGGACGTCGACTCGTGGCACATGTTCGAGCAGTCGGGCAGGTTGTTGGTGCCGAAGGCGCGCACGAAGAGCTGGTAGACGAACGCCGCCTCGTTGGAGGCCCGGCCGCTCGTGTAGAAGACCGCCTCGTCCGGCGAGCCGAGAGCCTGCAGACGGGAGGCGACGAGGGCGAACGCGTCGTCCCAGGAGATCGGCGTGTAATGGTCCGCACCGTCCCGCCGGACCATCGGGTGGGTCAGCCGGCCCTGCTGCCCGAGCCAGTAGTCCGACCGGGTCGCGAGGTCCTGCAACGAGTGCGCGGCGAAGAAGTCCGGCCCGACCCGGCGGACCGTCGCCTCCTCCGCGACCGCCTTGGCCCCGTTCTCGCAGAACTCGGCCCGCGAGCGGTCACCCGGCCGCGGGTCCGGCCACGCGCAGCCCATGCAGTCGAACCCGTGCGCCTGGTTGAGCCGCGTCAGCGTGCGGGCGGTCCGCACGACCCCCATCTGCTCCCGCGACCGGTTCAGCGCGACGACCACGGCGGGGACGCCGGCGGCGGTCGTCTTCGGCGGGCCCACCTCGACCTGGGTCGCCGGGACGTCGTCCTGCGGTGCGGGCGTGGTCACGGGGTCTCCTCACGGCGGCAGGCACGGCGCGGGCACCGTTCCGGCACCCTCTGCCCCTGGCCCGAGGACCGTAGGCACGCGGGCCGACGTCCGCAGCCCCACCCGTCCCCCGTGCCGGGAAGCGGCCCGAGGCCCGACCGTCACCGCCCGACGCGCTGCTCCACCGTCCGCAGCGGGTGCAGGTCGAACCACTGGTTGTCGAGGCGCTGCCGCAGCCGTCCCGCCTGGTCGGCGAAGCTGCCGGCCCGCGGCGGCAGACCGGCCGGCGGCGGGTCCTCGTCGAACAGGCCGCGGCCGACGTCCTCGGTCGCGGCCATCGCCCACAGCGCCGCGACCTCGAGCCACACCAGGCCACGGTCGCGGGCCAGGTCGAGCGCGGCCCGGGCGTCGACGGCGGCCTCGGTCGAGGTGCCCCCGGTCTCGAGGATCAGACGCGACCGGACGACGAGCGCGTCGCCGCGCAGCGCGAGCAGACCGTGGGTGCCGCACGCGTCGAGGACCGCCTCGACCGTCTCGCCCGCCTCGTCGTGCCGGCCGCGTGCCAGCAGTGCCTCGGCGCGCAGCAGCCGGGCCCGGACGGCGTCCGGCAGCTGCCCCTCGGTGTCCAGCACGGGCAGTGCCCTGTCCAGCCGCAGGAGCGTCGCGCCGGCAAGCCTCTTGGCGAGCTCGAGCGCCGCGAGCTCGACCTGCGCCAGGGCGGCGTCCACCGTGTCGCCGCGCTCGGTGCACCCGGCGGCGCTGCGCTCGAGGACCTCGCGGGCGTCGTCCCAGCGGGACGTCGTCCGCAGGTACCAGCCCCAGCGCGCACCGGGCCGCCCGTCCAGGTGGACGTCCGTCCCGGCCAGGCCGCGCCGGCACTCCGCCGCCATGAGATAGGCCGTCTCGGCGCGCTGGACCTCGCCGACGAGGGCGCTCGCGTGCCCGAGCAGCCCGGCCGTCTCCGCCACCCGAGGCCAGGCCTGCGCCTCGACGACGAGCTCGAGCGCCTCCTCGGCGAGGCTCTTCGCGATGACGGCCTCGCCCGCGGGCAGCGCCTCCTCGGCGCGGGCGACGAGGTCGTCGACCGCGGCGTCCGTCCCGCTCTCCGCGCCGCTCACGCGTAGGTCACGAGGAAGCCGAGCGGGTCCTCGGCGCGCCGGCTGTAGGCCTCGGCGACGCCCAGCTCGCGCGACGCGACCCGGAGCGCGCGCAGCCGGGTCGCCTCCGTCGGCGGCAGGTCGGCGAACGCGAACTCCACGACGTCGTCCGCGTCCGGGTCCCGCAGGTCGTCGTTGAACTCGAGCACGCTCTGCTCGCTGCCGAACGTCGGGGCGAGAGCCCACTCCCACGTGACGACGAGCAACGGGAGCCGGCTCGCCCACGGCTCGCCGAACCCGGCCGCGACCTGCGCGACGAACGCCTCCGCGTCGTCGTCCCTCCCCTCGTCGGAGAGCAGGCCGGCGAGCACGCTCAGCCCACGTGCGAGCGCGTTCAGGCCGGACGGCGGAGCCGCCTGCCCGTGCAGGATCCCGACCGCCTCCCGGGCCGTCCGGACGGCGGCAGGCTCGTCGTCCGGGACCTCGCCGTCCCCGTCGGTGTCGTCCTGCGAGGGCTCGTCGGACACCGCCTTCGCGAGCAGCAGCAACGCCTCCGCGAGATCCGTGGCGTACTGCGGCTCGGCGGGATCGAGGTCGACGAGCCGGCGGCACGTCGCGACGAGGTCGCGGCGCGCGGCCAGCGGTGTGAGCCACGGCTCCTCGTCCGACTCGGGCTCGACCTCGGCGACCGCCTGGAGCAGCGCCGCGCGCCACCCTAGGTACGTCAGCGGGGCGCCCGGGACGAGCTCGTCGAGATGCTGGAGACCGTAGTAGGCGCACTCGAGGGCCTCGTCGCCATGCCCGTCGGCGGCGAGGAACCGGGCGAAGTTCACCGCGGCGAGCGCGACGTCGACGAGCGTGCAGTCGTAGTCGTCGCCATAGAGGCTCCCGGTGAGCTCGTAGGCCCGGCGACCGACCCGCACCGCCTCGGCCGGCTCCCCGCCCAGGCTCAGCGCCATGGCGATCCGGCCGAGCACCCGGGGCTCCACCGAGCGGGCGACGACGGTCTCCTCGACGAGGACGCGGCAGACCTCCAGGGCCTGCTCCAGCACGGGGACGGCGCCCTCCGGGTCGCCGTCGGCGATCCGGGCGTTGCCCTCGGCGAGCAGCCGGTCGAGCTCCTCGGGGGTCGGGTCGTTCATGTCTCTCCTCGGGCGGGGAACTGGTCCGGGCTGGTCGGTCCGGTCGGTCAGCGGTGCTCGAACGTCACGTCGGGGCGGGCGGTGCGCAGCGCCTCGAAGAAGGCCCCGAGGTCGGCGTCGGTGAAGCTCGCTCGGCCGACCTGGGCGATCTGCTCGCCCGCGCCGTCGACGAAGACGACGACCCGGCGGCTGCTCCGCGAGCCCTGCACGGACGTCGTCACCGCCCCGGTAACGACGCGGGCGAGCCGCGACGGGGGCATGACCACGTCGCCGCGCCGCACGTGCAGGGTCACCGTGCCGTCGTGCGCGAGGCTCAGCCTCGTCGGGTCCGCGCCCGGCCGCAGGAACCGGCGGACGACGAAGGGGACGCCGAGCGCGGCCGCACCCGGCGCGGCGAACCAGACCCGCTCGGCCCCCTGGGCCGAGAACGCCGCCATGAGGAGCGAGAACAGCCCGAACGCGACGAACGGCGCGCCGAGGGCGAGCGGCAGGCACGCACCCGGCGAGTGCTCCACCGGCGTGGTGGCGAAGAGCGGCTCGGTCACGCTGTCCTCCGACGGGGCTGCCGGTGATCGTCGACCGGGCGGGGCCAAAACTAGTGCCGGCCATGGCGTCCTGTTCGGATCATCGCCGAAGACGCACCGGTCGCAGGACCGCTGTCCTGCGCGCATGCGCGACGGCGGGGAGACAATGGACGTAGTGCACGCGCCAACCATGGGGGTGGTGGCCATGCGGCACGGTTCGCGTCTTCTCACCCTTCTCGCCGCGGTCGTCCTCGCCGGCGGCCAGGTCGTTCTCACCGCGGCACCCGCGAGCGCCGCCGTCCGGTCGTGCAGCACCTCGACGCCCGTCGCGCAGCGGCCGACGCTGCGGCTGCACGACTCCGGCAGCTGCGTCGTCGTCGCGCAGAAGGCGTTGGTGTCCAAGGGCTACAGCGTCGGGGCGGCCGGTGCCGACGGAGACTTCGGCAACGCCACGCTCCGCGCCGCCCGGGCGTTCCAGAAGGAGTTCGGGCTCGACGCCGACGGGGTCGTCGGCCCGCTGACGTGGGCGAAGCTCGGCACCGGTGCCGCGTACAACCGTGGCCGGGGCCCGAACACGACCTCGCGCGTCGTCGCGACGTTCGACGACTGCCCGCCGTCGGTCGCGGTCTTCCGCGCGATGGTCGAGGCCGCCGACACGGCCGGGGTCGGCCTCGTGCTCGCTCCGACCGGCACCTGCCTGACGAAGTACCGCAACCAGGGCGTGGACCTCGCCGCGCTGGCCCGCTCGCACGGCCAGTACGTCATCAACCACACCGTCTCGCACCCGGACCTGACGACGATCAGCTACGCGTCGGTGCTCACCCAGCTCGCCGCGCCGGGCGTCGTGACGAACGTCGGGCGGCCACCGTACGGTGCGTCGGACACGACGGTCGCCACCGCCTACACCGCGGCCGGAATGCGGCAGTGGACGTGGACCCTCGACACCCGGGACTGGACGGGCAAGACGGCCGCCGAGGTCGTCTCGTACGTCGTGACGAACGCCCGGGCCGGCGACACCGTGCTCATGCACATGGGCTGGAACGCCTTCACCCCGAAGGCGCTGACCCAGATCCGCGCCGGCCTCGAGGCCCGCGGGCTCGCCCTGTGCGCGGCGTACGACGGCACGACACCGACGAGGCTGCCGAGGTCGCTGCCCTGCACCGGGTAGGTGATGCTGGGCGGACGCCCGCCGCCACGCACCGGGGAGGACCCGCCGCATGGACCGCCCGACCGCGCTGCCCGACGGCGCCGAGCACGTCCGCACGACGCCGGACTTCGACGCCGGAACCGTGCCGGCCGGCCTGCTGCGCGCGCACCGCGTCGCGGACGGCGTCTGGGGCCGGCTCGTCGTCCGCGCCGGCACCGTCGTGTTCCGCTTCGAGGACGAGCCGGACGCCCCGGTCACCGTGACCGCGGGCGGGCACGTCGTCATCCCGCCCGGCCGGTTGCACCACGTCGAGCCGGACGACGGGGCGGGCTTCGCCGTCGAGTTCTACCGCGTCCCGCGCGGGTCGACGAGCCGCCCGCCGACCGGGATCGCCATGCCGACGGACCGAGGTGCCGTCGTCCGGAAGCCCTGACGCTCGTAGAGCCGCCGGCCCGGCTCGTCGGCCATGAGGGACACGTAGGCGCCCGGCGGGGCCTGCGTCTCGATCCTGTCGAGCAGCCAGGTCAGGACGGCGTCACCGATCCCGCGGCGCTGATGCTCGGGCAGGACCGCCATGTCGACCACGTGGAAGTACCAGCCACCGTCGCCGATGAGCCGCCCCATGCCGACCGTCCGCCCGCCCGGGCCCACCACGTGGCAGGCCGCCCAGCTGCCGGCGAGCGCCGGGGCGGCCTGCTCGCGGGCCCGCGGCGTGAGCCCCGATCGCTCCCGGAGCGTCACGTAGGAGTCGACGTCGGGCGGGCCCTCGACGAGGTGGTAGTCCTCGTGGAGGCTCATCCCGCTCCCGCCGGCCGGCCCACCGGGTTCGCCGCGCGCAGCACGCGCAGGATCCGCGCGAGCTCCTGGCGGTCGGCGTCGCTGAGGGCCGCGAAGTAGGCGTCGCCCTCGGCCGACCGGGCGGCCCGGACCTGCTCGGAGACCCGCTCCCCCTGCTCGGTGAGGGCGACGAGGACGGCGCGGCGGTCGTCGGGGTCAGGGCGCCGCCGGACGAGGCCCCGGCGTTCGAGGTCGTCGGCGACCTCGGTGCCCGAGCGCGGCGCGATCCGCAGGTGCTCCGACAGCGCGCTCATCCGCATCTCGCCGTGGCGGGTCAGCACACGCAGGGCCCGGGCCTGGCCGGGGGTGACGTCGAGCGGGGCGAACGCCTTGGCCGACCGGTGGTGCAGCGTCCGCGCGACGGTCGTGAACGCCTCGGGGAGCGACAGGTCGTCGGGATCGGGCACGGGAACAGACTAGCAACACATCGCGTTACCCCCTCATAATGAGGTAACCTCAAGAAATGAGGACCCGACCCCAGGAGGCACGCCCTTGACGGACGTCACGACCAGACCCAGGACCAGCACCACGTCCCCGACCACCACCCCGACCCCCGCCCAGACCTCCGGCCCGGACGGCGGCCGCGGCCCGCGGCGCGTCACCGAGGCCGAGCGCGCGCAGGCCCGCGGCGTCTCGCTGCGCCGGATCGGCGCCCTCTTCGTGCCCCACCGCCGCCCGCTGGCCCTCGTCGTCGCGACGATCGTCGCGTCGTCCGTCGTGGCCATGGCCTCGCCCTTCCTCCTGCGCCACGTCATCGACGTCGCGCTGCCCCAGCAGGACGTCGCGCTCCTCGTCCGGCTCGTCGCCGCCATGGTCGCCGTCGCGGCCGCCACCTCCGTGCTGGGCGTCCTCCAGACGTGGATCAGCACCCGGGTCGGCCAGTCGGTCATGCACGACCTGCGCACCGGCGTCTTCGCGCACCTGCAGCGGCAGTCGATCGGCTTCTTCACGCGCACCCGCACCGGCGAGGTCCAGTCCCGCATCACCAACGACATCGGCGGCATGCAGGGCGTCGTCACGTCCACCGCGACGTCGATCGCGTCGAACCTGACGACGGCGATCGCCACCGCCGTCGCGATGCTCGCCCTCTCCTGGCGGCTGTCCCTCATCTCGCTCGTCGTCATGCCGCCCGCGATCGCGCTGACCCGGCGCGTCGCGTCGATGCGCCGCGAGATCACCGCCCAGCGCCAGCGCGAGCTCGCCGACCTCAACGTCGTCATCGACGAAGGCCTGTCCATCAACGGGATCCAGCTGAGCCGCACCATGGGCGCCGGCCAGACGCTCGTCGACCGGTTCACCGCGTCGTCCACCCGGCTCATCGACCTGGAGCTGCGCTCCGAGCTCGCCGGCCGCTGGCGGATGGCCACGATGAGCATCATCTTCGCGGCGATCCCGGCCGCGATCTACCTCGCCGCGGGCCTGCCGGCCACCCGCAGCGGGATGACCATCGGCACCCTCGTCGCCTTCACCGCGTTGCAGGCCAACCTCTTCCGGCCGCTCATGGGGCTGCTCAACGTCGGCGTCTCCCTCGTCTCCTCGCTCGCCCTCTTCGCGCGGATCTTCGAGTACCTCGACCTTCCGGTCGACGTCGACGACCCGGCCGAGCCGGTGGACCTCGACCTCGCCACGGTGCGCGGCCACGTCCGGCTCGAGGGGGTCGGCTTCACCTACCCGGGCAGCGACTCCCCCGCGGTCGACGACGTCACCGTCGACGTCCCGGCGGGGACGACGCTCGCGCTCGTCGGCCCGACCGGCTCCGGCAAGAGCACGCTCGCAGCGCTGGTGGCCCGGCTCCAGGACCCGACGACGGGCCGGATCACCATCGACGGCGTCGACCTGCGCGACCTGCGCCTCGTCGACCTCGCGAAGGTCGTCGGCGTCGTGAGCCAGGAGACCTACCTGCTGCACACGACCGTCCGCGAGAACCTGCGCTACGCCAAGCCGGACGCCACCGACGCCGAGATCGAGGCGGCGGCCCGCGCCGCCCAGGTCCACGAGCTCATCGCCTCCCTGCCCGACGGCTACGACACGATGGTCGGCTCGCGCGGGCACCGGTTCTCCGGCGGCGAGAAGCAGCGCATCGCGATCGCCCGCACCCTGCTGCGCGACCCGAAGGTGCTCGTCCTCGACGAGGCGACGAGCGCCCTCGACACCCAGACCGAGCGCGCCGTCCAGGAGGCCTTCGACCGGCTGTCCGCGGGGCGCACGACGATCACCATCGCGCACCGGCTCTCGACGGTCCGCGACGCCGACCGGATCGTCGTCCTCGACCACGGCCGGGCCGTCGAGACCGGCACGCACACCGAGCTCGTCGCGCGCGACGGGCGGTACGCCGCACTCGCCGCCTGACCGACGGCGGGGCGGCGGACGGCGGGCGACCGCCTGCTCAGTCCGGCAGCCGCGCCGGGTCCGGGGTGAGCCAGTCGAACGCGTCACCCGCGACGTCCCGGACCGGGTTCTCCAACACCCCCACCCCGGCGACCGAGACCCGGACGACGTCACCCGCCAGCAGCGTCCAGTCCAGCTCGGGAACGATCCCGGTCCCGGTCGAGAGCACGACCCCGGCGGGGAACCGCTGCGCCCGGAACAGGTGCTCGACGAGGTCGTCGAGGCTGCGGTGGATCGCGGACGTCGACGTCGACCCCGACCAGACGACCGCCCCGCCACGCAGCACGGCGACCTCGATCCCGAGGTCGCGGACGTCGTCCACCTGCCACAGCGGGACGACGCCCGGCCCGAGGGCGCACGCCCCGGCGTACGTCTTCGCCTGCGGCAGGTAGAGCGGGTTCTCGCCCTCGATCGTCCGCGACGAGACGTCGTCGCAGACCGTCAGCCCGACGACCTCGCCGCTCGCGCTGCAGACGAGGGCGAGCTCGGGCTCGGGGACGTCGACGCCGGAGTCGGTGCGGATGCCGATCGGCTCGCCGTGCCCGACGGTGCGCCACGCGACCGACTTGAGGAACAGCTCCGGGCGCTGCGCCTCGTAGACCCGGGCGTAGACGTCGGCGACGGCGCTCTCCTCCTGGCGGGCCTCGCTGGACCGGCGGTACGTCACCCCGGAGGCCCACACCTCGGTGAGCCCGTCGACGGGCGGCAGCAGCCGCGCCGGGCCCGCGACGAGCTCGCCGGGCGACCCGACCGCCTGCCGGAACGCAGCCGCATCGCCGGCGAGCAGGTCGGCGACGGACGGCACGGCGAGCCGCCGGGCGGCAGCCGGGTCGCCGTCGGGGGCGAGCGCGACGACCACCCCGGACGGTGTGGCGAGACGGACGATCTGGTCCGGCACGGGACCTCCTCCACGGCAGGGAGCCGGGCGGCCCGGCGTCGGTCGCGGCCCAGCCTAGGCACCCGCGCCGCCGGACGGCTGCCCGGCGGCCCCTACGCTGAGGTGACCGGCAGGCCCTGTCCGGACCCGCGAGCCAGGCGCGAGGAGGTGCCCCCGTGACGACGACCCACCGCGCCGCGGCGCGCCCCAACCTCGAGCAGGTCGCGGCCCGCGCCGGGGTCTCGCGCGCCACCGTCTCCCGGGTCGTCAACGGCTTCGCCTCGGTCGACCCGGCGCTGCGCGAGCGGGTCGAGCAGGCCGTCGCCGACCTCGGGTACGTGCCGAACCAGGCGGCGCGGTCGCTCGTGACCCGGCGTACCGACACGGTCGCGCTCGTCGCGTCCGAGCCGGACCAACGGGTCTTCGGCGACCCGTTCTTCGGGGACGTCGTCCGCGGCGTGAGCCAGGAGGCGATGGCGTTCGGCCTCCAGATCACGCTGCTCATGGCGCAGTCCCACGGCGACCTCGACCGGATCGCCGGGTACCTCACGACCGCCCCCGTCGACGGCGTGCTGCTCGTCTCCGGGCACGCCGGCCACGACCCGCTGCCGGCCACCATGGTGGCCGCCGGCATCCCGGTCGTCATCGGCGGCCGCCCGCTGCAGGCCGGGCTCGACGTCCCCTCGGTCGACAACGACAACGTCGGCGGCGGGACAGCGGCCGCGCAGCACCTCGCCGGCCTGGGGCGCACCGTCGTCGGCACCGTCGCCGGGCCCGCCGACATGGCTGCCGGCATCGACCGGCTCGCCGGCTTCCGGGCCGGGCTCGGCCGGGCCTGGCGCAGCGCCCGCGTCGAGCGCGGGGACTTCACCATGGACGGCGGCGAGGCCGCGACGCAGCGCCTCCTCGAGCGCGTCCCCGACCTCGACGGCCTCTTCGCCGCGAACGACCTCATGGCGATGGGGGCGCTCAAGGCGCTGCGCCGGGCGGGGCGCCGGGTGCCGGACGACGTGGCGCTCGTCGGCTTCGACGACATCCGGATGGCGACCCTCACCGATCCGCCGCTCACGACGGTGCGGCAGCGCTCGGTGACCCAGGGCCGGGCCATGGTGCGGATGCTCCTGGCCCGGACCCGTCCCGGGCTCGTCCTGCCGGCCGACACCGACCTGCCGGACGACGACGGCACCGACCGCATCGTCCTGCCGGTGACGCTCGTCGTCCGCGACTCGGCCTGACCGGACCGCCCGGCGGACGCCGTCCGCGCCGTCCGCCGGACCTGACAAACCACGGTCCGTATCTCCCCCTTGTGCCCGGTACGCCCCTGTGGTTGTCTCTGCCGAGAGAGCGCTCTCTCAGCGCGCAGCAGCCTCCGAGGAAGCAGGTTCGCAGCCATGGGTCCCACGCGTCCGCCGTCCACCGCCCGCCCCCGCCGCACCGTCGGCGCGCTGGCCCTCGCCGCGGCCCTCGTCGTGCCGGGCCTCGCGCTCGCCACCGGCGTCGCGCCGGCCTCGGCGGCCGCCGGCGACCCCGACCTGGGGCCGAACGTCGCGGTCTTCGACCCGTCGATGGCCACGAGCACCATCCAGGCGAAGATCGACGAGATCGCCGCGAAGCAGATCGACAACGAGATGGGCAGCGACCGGTACGCCCTGCTCTTCAAGCCGGGCACCTACGGCACCGCCGCGGCCCCGCTCAACGTCAAGGTCGGCTACTACACCGAGGTCGCCGGGCTCGGGCTCAACCCGACCGACGTGACGATCAACGGCCACGTGGACGTCGTCAACCGCTGCTTCCCCGTGCCCGGCGGCGGGCAGAGCTGCATCGCGCTGAACAACTTCTGGCGCTCGCTGTCCAACCTCACGATCGACGTCAAGGCGATCGGGCAGGACGGCTGCCGCGACTCCGCCACGTTCTGGGCCGTCTCGCAGGCGGCACCGATGCGCCGGGTCAACGTCACGGGCGGCAACCTCTCGCTCATGGACTACTGCAGCGGCCCGTCCTTCGCGAGCGGTGGCTTCATCTCCGACTCCAAGGCGACCTTCGTCATCAGCGGGTCCCAGCAGCAGTGGTACACCCGGGACAGCACGGTCGGCGGCTGGTCGAACGGCGTCTGGAACCAGGTCTTCTCCGGCGTGAACGGCGCGCCTGCGACGTGCTTCCCGGCCGACGCCGCGACGTGCGGGGGCCCGTACACGACGCTCGCGAAGACCCCGGTGAGCAAGGAGAAGCCCTACCTCTACGTCGACGCGGCGGGCAGCTGGAACGTCTTCGTCCCGGCCCTCCGCCGCGACTCGTCCGGGACGACGTGGGAGAACGGCCCGACCCCGGGCACGTCCGTCCCGCTGTCGAGGTTCTTCGTCGCCAAGCCGTCGACGTCGGTCCGCACGATCAACGAGCAGCTCGAGCGCGGCAAGCATCTGCTGCTCACGCCGGGCGTCTACGACATCGCCCGCACCATCGAGGTCGAACGCGCGAACACGGTCGTCCTGGGCCTCGGCCTGCCGTCCCTGTCGGCGCAGCGCGGCGCGCTCGTGCTCGACGTCGCGGACGCCCGCGGCATCGACATCGCCGGCGTCATGGTCGACGCCGGACCGGTGAACTCCAAGCTGCTCATCCGCATCGGCTCCCGCGACGACAAGGTGCGCCGGTCGGGCACCCCGGTGGCCCTGCAGGACGTCTTCGTCCGGATCGGCGGCCCGCAGATCGGCAAGGCGACGGTCACCATGGAGGTGAACAGCGACGACGCCCTGCTGGACAACCTCTGGCTGTGGCGCGCCGACCACGGCAACCCCGGCACCGTCGGCTGGACCGTCAACACCGCCGACACCGGGCTCGTCGTGAACGGCGACGACGTCACGGCGACCGGCCTGTTCGTCGAGCACTACCAGAAGACCGAGGTCATCTGGAACGGCGAGCGCGGCAACGTGGTCTTCTTCCAGAACGAGCTGCCGTACGACCCGCCGAGCCAGGCGGCGTGGAGCCGTCCGGGCGGGGTCAAGGGCTACCCGGCGCTCAAGGTGTCGAACCGGGTCAAGGCCTTCACGATGACCGGCGCGGGCAGCTACAGCTTCTTCAACCAGGGTCTGGACATCTTCGCGGACAACGCGTTCGAGGTCCCGAAGACCCTGCCGAAGGGCAGCCTGACCAACCTGCTGACGATCTTCCTCGACCCGGCCAACGGCAAGGGCGGGATCGAGAACGTCGTCAACGGCGTCGGCGGCTCGTCGACGATCGCCAACCCGGACGTCCCGGTCACGGTGGTCAGCTACCCCTGATCCGCAGCGCCGTCACGGCGCCCCGGACGACGACCGGCCCGCATCCCGCTCAGGGGTGCGGGCCGGTGTCGTGCGGGTCACACCTCCGGCTCTGTATCCCTCCAGGGCCCCACGGCGTCCATGCGCCGACCCCGCAGGGAGCGGGGCATCCGCCAGGAGGTCGTCATGGTCCGCAACGAGAGCGCCGCAGACCGCATCATCCGCCTCGTCGTCGCGGTCGTCGCCGTCGTCGTCGCGTTCACGGTCGGCGCCGGCTCGGCGCTCGGGATCGTCCTGCTCGTCGTCGGGGCCGTCATGCTCGTCACCGCGGCGGTCGGGTTCTGCCCGCTGTACCGCGTCTTCGGCCTCAGCACGTGCCCGATGCCGAAGAGCTCGGTGCACTGATCCGAAGGGCTAACGTCGCAGCGATGGACGCCCGCGAAGCACTGGGAGCCGCGCTCCCGGACGAGGTCCCGGGCCTGTACCGGTACGCGAGAACGCTGACGCGCGACCGGGCCCAGGCCGAGGACCTCGTCCAGGAGACCCTCACGCGCGCCCTGGAGAAGGCGGACACCTTCCGCGGCGAGTCCTCCCCCGCGACCTGGCTGCACCGCATCCTGCACAACCTCGCGGCCGACCGGGCCCGGCGCAGCCGGGAGGTGCCCGTCGACGAGGTCGCCGAGGCCGTCGAGACCCTCTGGGGCGACGACGCCTACACGGTCGACGCCGAGACCGTCGCCCTGCGGGCGCAGACCCGCGAGGACCTCGAGGACGCGCTGGTCCACCTGCCCGTCCCGTACCGTTCGGCGGTCCTCCTGCACGACGTCGAGGGCCTGACCGCCCTGGAGATCGCCGCCGTCCAGTCGGTGAGCCTGCCGGCGGCGAAGCAACGGCTGCGCCGCGGCCGGATGATGCTCGTCTCCGAGCTCGCCCGCGGCCCGGAGCGCCGGGCCGCCCTGAAGGGGGTCCCCATGCGCTGCCGCGACGCCCGCAGCCAGGTCAGCGACTTCCTCGACGGCGACCTCGACGATGCGCAGGCCGCGCTCGTCGTCCGGCACCTCGAGGGCTGCCCGACGTGCCCGCCGCTGTACGCCGCGCTCGTCGCGACGACCGAGGCGCTCGGCGACCGCCGCGCCCGGTCCGGCGACCGCGACCCGGACTCCGTCGTCCCGCCCGAGCTCGCGCGCCGGGTCGCGGCGCTGCTCGGCCGGGCGGCCGGCTGACCGTCCGTCAGTCCGGCGCGTCCCGGGCCGCCCGCGCGGCCCTGAGGACGAAGGACGCCAGCGCGAGCCCGAGCAGCCACGCGGCGAGGTGGCCGAGGTCGGTGAAGGCCCGGTCGGCGGCGAGAACCCCGGCAAGGAGCACCGTGCCGCCTGCGACGACGAGCCGGCGCCGGGACGGCGGCGCCCAGGCCGTGAGGATCCCGAGGACGGCGACGAGCGCGTAGCTCACGCCGACGTCCGGCGCCGTGGCGACGGAGAGCGCGACCCGGCCGTGCGCGATCCCGGCGAGCAGGACCGTCGAGACGACGAGGGTGGCGCCGACGTGTCCGAGCACCACGGCCAGGACGACGGCGCCGCGGCCCAGCCTGCGCTGCAGCGCACCGAGGGCCCAGACGAGCGGGACGACGAGCAGCACCTGGCCGAGCGACGGCACGAGGAAGGCGCTGACGACGAGCGCGAACGGCAGGTGCCGCTGCAGGTTGACGAGGTTCGTGCTGCTCCGGAGCACGACCTCCTGCGCGACGGCGTCCGGCGCGACCTGCAGCAGCACGGCCGCCACGACGACGACCGCACCGTAGGCGACGGCCACGTCACGGCGACGGACGGACCGGGCGACCAGTGCCGCGCCGTCACGCATCCGGCGGCGCGACCCTCAGCGGCACCGCGCACGCCGCCGCGGCGGTACGGCGCTGCTGGAGGCCGAACACGAGCAGCACCATGGCGGTGAGCATGCCACCACCGCCGGGGGTGGTGTCGAGGAGGAGCAGCCCCCCGACGATGCTCACGGCCGGGACCACGGCGCACGGCGTGCAGCCGCGCTCGAGGAGGCGGCCGGACCCGCTCGGCGCGACGTAGCCGGCCACGGCGACCGCACCGAGCACGGCGCACACGACGGCACCGGGCCAGACCCACCAGGCCGTGGCAGGTGTCGCGGCGTCGTGGAACAGCCACGCGAGCGGGCCCGTGACGAGCACCGCCGTCGCGGCACGGCGGGGGTCACGGGCCCAGGCCGCGCGGCCGGGCGGCCGCAGGCGCATCAGCGGCCGAAGAGGCGGGAGAGGAACGACGGCGGCTGGGCGGCCGCCTTCATCTCCGCGGTGCAGCGGCACCGGTCGTTCTTCGGGACGTTGCGCATGACCTGGTCGACGTGCTGCCCGCACCCCTTCCAGGTGGTCTTGCTGCAGGCGGGGCAGGTGGCGGCTCGGCACATGGTGGTCCTTCCGTAGGTCTGACTGTGGCTTCGGCGCTCGATCGCACCGACTTTATACCCCTGGGGGTATCACTTGTTCAATTTCGGCCTTGGGAGCTATTGTACGGACATCCGGAACTCCGGATCGCCATCAAGTGCACGTCGCCGACGACCGAGGAGAGAACCATGACGACACAGCTCGAGGTCGACCTCGAGTCGTTCGCGGCGGTCCAGCCCGACGCGTTCCTCATCGACGTCCGCGAGCCCGACGAGTACGCGAGCGGCCACGTGTCGACGGCCCGGCTCGTCCCGGCCGGCTCCCTCGCGGGCGCCGCCGCGGGCCTGCCCGAGGACCGGACGATCTACGTCATCTGCGCCAGCGGCAACCGCAGCCTGCGGGCCGCCGCGGCGCTCACTGCCTCGGGCCTGCGGGCGCTGTCCGTCGCCGGCGGCACGTCCGGCTGGATCCGGTCGGGCCGCCCCGTCGTCACCGGGGCCCGCACGTCGTGACCGCGACCCTGACGGTCGTCCTGGCGCTCGCCGTCGGGGTGTCTCTCGGCCTGCTCGGCGGGGGCGGCTCGATCCTCGCCGTGCCGCTGCTGGTCTACGTCGGCGGCCTCGACCCGCACGAGGCGACCGCGGGGTCCCTGTTCGTCGTCGGCGTGACGAGCGGCGTGGGCCTGCTGAGCCACGCCCGGGCCGGGCGGGTGCGCTGGCGCACCGGCCTGATCCTCGGCACCGCCGGGATGGCCGGCGCCTACGGCGGCGGCCGGGTCTCGGCCCTCGTGCCGGGGCCGGTCCTGCTCGGCACCTTCGCCCTCATGATGCTCGCCGCCGCGGTCGGGATGCTCCGCGGCCGACGGGGCGGCGACAGCGGCCGCGAGGAGCTGCGCGTGCCCGCCGCGATCGGGCTCGGCGCCGCCGTCGGCGTCGTCACCGGGTTCGTCGGAGCGGGCGGCGGCTTCGTCATCGTGCCCACGCTCGTCCTCGTCGCCGGGCTGCCGATGACCGCGGCCGTCGGGACGTCCCTGCTCGTCATCACCCTCCAGTCCGCCGCCGGGCTCGCGGGCCACCTCGCCGGCACGTCGCTGCCCTGGCCGCTCGTCCTGGCGGTCACGGCGTCAGCGGTGCTCGGCAGCCTCGTGGGCAGCCGGCTCGCCGGGCAGATCCCGGCCGACCGGCTCCGGCGCGCCTTCGCCGCACTGGTCCTGGCCCTCGCCGCGCTCGTCCTCGTCGAGCAGGTCCCCGCCGGCGCCGCCCGCTGGACCGCCGCAGCCGTCGCGGTCACGCTGCTGGCCGTCGGGGCACTGCTCGCGACCAGCCGCTCCCACCATTGGAAATATACCCCCGGGGGTATAGAGTTGTCCTCGTTGCCCGACCCGCAGGGGCCTGCGACGCCCCGCACCTCGACCCGCACCCCGAGCCGTCAGGAGACACAGATGTCCGACCCGCAGCCCGCCGAGACCACGACCCGCCCCTCGACGATGGTGTTCACCCAGTACTACGTGGACTGCCTCTCCCAGGCCTCGTACCTCGTCGGTGACACCTCGACCGGCCAGGCCGTCGTCGTCGACCCGCGCCGCGACGTCCAGGAGTACCTGGACGACGCGAAGGCCCAGGGCCTGACGATCGTCGGGATGGTCAACACCCACTTCCACGCCGACTTCCTCTCCGGGCACCTCGAGCTCGCGAAGGCGACCGGCGCCTGGATCGGCTACGGCCGGGTCGCCCAGGCCGAGTTCGAGACCCGGCCCCTCGCGGACGGCGAGCGGATCCCGCTCGGCGACGTCACCCTGGAGATCATGGAGACGCCGGGTCACACCCCGGAGTCGATCAGCGTCCTCGTCTACGAGCACGCCGACGACGAGGTGGCCTACGGCGTCCTCACCGGTGACGCCCTCTTCATCGGCGACGTCGGCCGCCCCGACCTGCTCGCGTCGATCGGTGTCACCGCCGACGAGCTCGGCGTCCAGCTCTACGACTCGATCCAGCGCAAGCTCATGGGCCTCGCCGACGCCGTCCGCGTCTTCCCCGCGCACGGCGCGGGCTCGGCGTGCGGCAAGAACCTCTCGACGGAGCGGCAGTCGACGATCGGCCAGCAGCGGCTGCTCAACTACGCCTGCCAGCCGATGAGCCAGGAGGACTTCGTCGCCCTCGTCACCGCCGGGCAGCCGTCGGCCCCCGAGTACTTCGTCTACGACGCGATCCTCAACCGGAAGAACCGCGAGGTGTACGACGCCGACGCGGCCGTCCCGGCGCTCGACGCCGACGCGCTCGACGCGGCGGTGGACCGTGGCGCCACCGTGCTGGACACCCGGGACGTCACCGACTTCGCCGCCGGCCACCTGCACGGCTCGCTCAACGTCCCCGCCGACGGCCGCTTCGCCGAGACCGCCGGGATGGTGCTCACGGCCGACCAGGAGGTCGTGGTCGTCGCTCCCGACGGCCGGGAGGCCGAGGTCGCGACCCGGCTCGCCCGGATCGGCTTCGACAAGGTCGTCGGCTACCTCGCCCGGCCCGAGGCCGTCATGCTCGACCGCCCGGGCGACGTCGAGCACGGCAGCCGGCTCACCCCGGGCCGGCTCGCAGAGCTGACCACCGGCGAGGCCGCCGACGCAGCGGACGCGCCGGTCGTCGTCGACGTGCGCAACATCGGCGAGCGCGAGGGCGGCCACATCCCCGGCTCGCTGCACATCCCGCTCGCCGAGCTGCGGCGCCGGATGGACGAGATCCCGGCCGGGCGGCCCGTCGTCCTGCACTGCGCCGGCGGCTGGCGCTCCAGCGTCGCGGCGAGCCTGCTGCGCAACGCCGGCCGCAGCGACGTCTCCGACCTCGTCGGCGGCTTCGCCGCCTGGCAGGCGATGAACGAGCCGGTCAGCGCCTGACCACGAGCCCGACCACCTCCCGCCGGACCACCGGAGCACCTCGTGACCGACACCGCAGCCCTGGCCCCCGCCGCACCCGCGGCGGGGGCCGCGGCCCGTCTGGAGCACCTGCCCGTCACCGTCTTCGCCGTCGTCATGGGACTGGCGGGCACGTCCCTCGCCTGGCAGCGCGCCGGCCGGACCGGGCACGTCACCCCAGCCGTCGGGACCGGGCTCGCCTGGCTCGCCGCCGGCGTCCTCGCCGTCGTCGCGAGCGCCTACCTCACGAAGGTGGTGCGTCACCTGCCCGCGGTCCGGGCGGAGTGGCGGCACCCGGTGAAGCTCGCCTTCGTGCCCACGGCGACGATCTCCCTCGTCATCCTCGCGGCGGCATTCCTCGACACGGCCCCGACGTTCTCAACCGTCCTGTGGTGGGTGGGGGCACCGGCGCAGCTCGTCCTCACGCTCGACGTCCTGCGGACCTGGATCGGCGACCCCCGGTTCACGCTCGACCACGTCCACCCGGCGTGGTTCATCCCCGTCGTCGGCAACCTCGTCGTGCCGCTCGCCGGGGTCGCCCACGGCCCCCGGCAGATGTCGTGGTTCTTCTTCTCCGTGGGCCTGGTGTACTGGCTGGCCCTGCTGCCGATCGTCCTGGGCCGGCTGGTCCTCGGCGGGGCGCTGCCGGGCCGGCTCTCCCCGACCCTCGCCGTCCTCGTGGCACCGCCGGCGGTCGGCGCCCTGGCCTGGGTGCGCCTCGGCGGCACGTTCGGGGATGCGCCGAGCCAGATCCTGCTCGACGTCACCCTGTTCCAGGTGCTGCTGCTCGCCACCCAGGCGCCCGCGCTCGTCCGCCTGCCGTTCGCAATCTCCGGCTGGGCCTACACGTTCCCGCTCGCCGCCGCCGCGTCCGCGTTCTTCGGCGCCGGCGCGGCCGGCCTCGGCACAGGCTTCACGTGGCTCGGCGCGACCGTCCTGGCCGTCCTGAGCCTCGTGGTGGCCGGGCTCGGCGCCCGCACGCTGCTCGCCGTCCGGCGGGGTGAGGTCTGCCTCCCGGACCCGGCACCCCCGATCCCCGTCGCCCGCACCAGCGCCGACGGCCGCACCGACACCGATCTGGAGACCTGATGTCCCGCCGCACCGCCCGCGCCGTCCCGGCCGCCGCACTCGTCCTCACCGCGACCCTCGCCCTCACCGGCTGCGGGTCGTCGTCCGGCAGCGCCGGGAGCGCCGTCACGGCCGTCGACGGCGTGAAGCACATCGGCGTCGACGCGTTCGCGTCCCTGGCCTCGACGCCGACGGTCGTCGTCCTCGACGTCCGCACGCCCGCCGAGTTCGCGACCGGCCACCTGCCGAACGCCGTCAACGTGGACTTCAACGCCGGGGACTTCGCCGCCCAGGTGCACGCACTCGACCACGCGAAGACCTACGCCGTGTACTGCCACAGCGGCAACCGGTCCGGCCAGGCGCTCGAGGTCATGAAGGCCGACGGGTTCGGCCACGTCGCCGACCTCGAGGGCGGGATCACCGCCTGGACCGGGGCCGGCCAGGCGGTCGTCACCTCCTAGGCCGGGCGAGCACCCACGCTTGAACAGATACCCCCCGGGGTATATAGTCAAGCCGAGACCACAGGACAACGGCCCGCATCCGGGCCGGGAGAAGGAGACACCTCTCATGTGCAGCCCCGCCGTCTGCCCCCGCTGCCGCAAGGTCACCTGGACCGGCTGCGGCATGCACGTCGACCAGGTCATGGCGAGCGTCCCGCGCGACAAGCAGTGCACCTGCCGCTGACCCGGGACCGCACCCGCACCACCCTCTGATCCACCGCAAGGACCACCACGACGACCCGGCGTCCACCCCGGGCCGCTCCTTCGGCCACACCGAACACCCAGGCAAAGGAGCCTGAACATGGCCCGCATCGTCGTCCTCGGCGCCGGCATCTCCGGCCACACGGCGGCACTCCACCTGCGCAGGCTCCTGCCCAAGCAGCACGAGGTCGTCGTCGTCTCACCGAACTCGAAGTGGAACTGGATCCCGTCGAACATCTGGGTCGGCGTCGGCCGGATGACGAGCGGGCAGGTGACCTTCCCCCTCGCACCTGTGTACAAGCGCAAGGGGATCACCTACGTCCAGGCCAAGGCCGTCGCCGTCCGCCCGGAGGGGACGGACGACGACCCGACCGGATGTGTCGACGTCGTCCACACCTCCCCCGAGCGCTCCGGCCAGGAGGAGCAGCTCCGCTACGACTACCTCGTCAACGCCACCGGTCCGCGGCTGAACTTCGCCGCGACCCCCGGGCTGGGCCCGGACGGCGGCAACTCGCTGTCCGTCTGCACGCCGAGCCACGCCGAGGAGACGGCCGCCGCTCTCACCGAGGTCGTCGCCAAGCTCCGCGCGGGGCACCCGCAGCGGATCGTCATCGGCATGGGCCACGGGATGTGCACGTGCGAGGGCGCCGCTTTCGAGTACACCTTCAACGTCGAGCACGAGCTGCGGACGGCGGGGGTGCGAGACCTCGCCGAGATCGTCTACCTGAGCAACGAGAACGAGCTCGGCGACTTCGGCGTCGGCGGGATGTCCTTCGCGCAGCAGGGCTTCGTCACCTCGAGCCAGACCTGGACCGAGTCGCTCTTCCGTGAGCGCGGCGTCAAGGCGATCCTGCGCGCGCACGTCGAGCGGGTCGAGCCCGGCGTCGTCCACTACGAGACGCTCGACGGCGAGCGCCACGAGCTGTCCTTCGACTTCGCGATGCTGCTCCCGCCGTTCCGGGGCGCCGACCTCAAGGCCTACGACCGGGCGGGCGCGGACATCACCGAGCGGCTCTTCGCACCCAACGGCTTCACGAAGGTCGACGCGGACTACACCGTCAAGCCGTTCGAGGAGTGGCGCGCCGAGGACTGGCCGTCCTCGTACGTCACCCAGGCCTACCCGAACGTCTTCGCGGTCGGCATCGCGTTCGCGCCGCCGCACGCGATCTCCCGCCCCCGCAAGAGCCCCAACGGCACGGTCATCGCCCCGGCACCCCCGCGCACCGGCATGCCCTCGGGCGTCATGGGCCGACAGGTCGCGCGTTCGATCGCCGACATGGTGCGCTCCGGCGCCTCGGTCCCCACGCACACCGCCTCCATGGCGCACATGGGTGCCGCGTGCATCGCCTCGGCCGGCGCAGGGCTGCGGACCGGCACCGCCGCCGCGATGACGATGTACCCCGTCGTTCCCGACACCGTGAAGTACCCCGAGACCGGGCGCAGCCTCAAGGACACGTACGGCGAGATCGGCCTGGGCGCGCACTGGATCAAGCACCTGCTGCACTTCCTGTTCATCTACAAGGCGAAGGCCCGGCCCGGCTGGGCGTTCATCCCCGAGTGACGTCGTGAGCGAGACGTCCCCGAGCGAGTCACATCCGAGCGAGCCGCACAAGACCGAGAGCACGGCTGAGGAGCACGTCATGAGCGACGTCGACGACCGCATCGCCACCGCGCCGATGCCCACCGCGAAGACCCTGCGACGGCGGCACTCGCTGCCGGTCCAGCTGTGGCGCTTCGCCGTGGTCAACGTGCGCATGATCCGGATGATCGGCAAGGGGCACTGAGCGCGATGACCGAGCAGCCCGAGCAGGGGGCCGGGCCGGTCCGGCGGTCCATGGACCCCGTCGCCCAGAAGGAGATCACCTCGCGCCTGCGCCGCGCCCGCGGCCAGGTCGAGGGGGTCATCGCCATGATCGAGAGCGGCCGGTCCTGCCGAGAGGTCGCGACGCAGCTCGCCGCGGCCTCCAAGGCGCTGGACCGGGCCGGCTACAAGCTCGTCGCCGCGAGCCTGGCCGAGTGCCTTCTCACCGACGAGGCGGACCGCGACATGACGCCCGCGGAGATCGAGAAGCTGTTCATCTCGCTCGCCTGAGCCCCTCCGGACCCGCTCATGCCCGCGCCGGGTACCGAGAACGCCGCTGCCGGAACCGCCTTCCGTTCCTACCGCGAGCATGAGCGGCGGGGGGGCGTGCGGCGGTCAGGCACCCGGCCGGTACGTTCTGAGCCCGTCGTTCGCCGCGCGAGCGTACACACCAGGTGCCTGACCGGTCTGAAGCCGCACAGCTCGCGTGAGTACGCTTGTCCGGACACGGCGGTGCACGGCCGCCCGGCACGGACAGGAGCACGGTGCCCGCGGACCCCGGCGCACGCCCGCTCGACCGGCAGGACCCGCTGCCGCTGTGGGCCCAGCTCCAGCGCGACCTGTCCCGACGCCTCACCGCGGGAGACTTCGCGACCGCGTTCCCCGGCGAGCTCGACATCGCCCGGGAGTACGACGTCTCCCGGCACACCGTGCGGGAGGCGCTGCGCCGGCTGCGCGAGGCCGGGGTGCTCGACTCCGCGCGTGGCCGCCCGACCCAGGTCCGGGCCGCCATCGAGCAGCCGCTCGGCAGCCTGTACTCGCTCTTCCGCGAGGTCGAGAACCGCGGCATGACCCAGACGAGCGAGATCCTCGACCAGTCGCTGACGACGGACGTCGAGGCCGCCGCCGCGCTCGGCCTGCCGGAGCGGGCCCGGCTGTTCCACCTCGAACGCGTCCGGCTCGCCGACGGCGTCCCGCTCGCGCACGACCGGGTCTGGTTGCCCGCCTCCCTCGCCGCGCCTCTGGTCAAGGCCGACTTCACCCGTGGGGCCCTCTACGACGAGCTCGCGCAGCGGTGCGGCGTCAGGGTGACCGGCGGCCGCGAGCGGATCAGCGCGACCGTGCCCGCGCCGGCCGAGCGGGCGCTGCTCGCCGTCCCGCGCGGTGTCGCCTGCCTCACCGTCGAGCGGTCGGGCTACGCCGACGACCGCCTCGTCGAACGGCGCGTCACCGTCGTCCGGGGCGACCGGTGGTCGGTCGTCGCGGACTGGACGGCGCGGGGCTGGTCCGTGGGCGCCGTCGCCGGTCCCGGCTGAGCCGCCCCGCCCCTTTCCGAACAACCCCTGCGCCTAAGGACGAACCATGGACAGCACCGACTGGGACACCCGGTACGCGAGCAGCGAGCTCGTCTGGTCCGCCGGCCCGAACCTCTGGGTCGAGCAGATCTGCGCCGACCTGCCGGCCGGCACCGCGGTCGACCTCGGCGCCGGCGAGGGCCGCAATGCCCTGTGGCTGGCCGCGAAGGGGTGGCAGGCGACGGCCGTCGACTTCTCCGGTGTCGCCCTGGACCGGGCCCGCCGGCTCGCGGCGGAGCGGCTCGGAGGCGACGCCGACCGGCTGACCACGGCGCAGGCCGACCTCACGACCTTCGAACCGTCGACGACCTACGATCTCGCGCTCGTCGTCTACGTCCAGCTCCCGGCTCCGGCCCGGCGTGCGGTGCTCGCGAGCGCGGCGCGCTGCGTCGCCCCGGGCGGCCGGCTCGTCGTCGTCGCGCACCACAGCGACAACCTCACCGAAGGCGTCGGCGGCCCGCAGGACCCGGCGGTGCTCTACACCGAGGCCGACGTCCTCGACGACCTCGCACCGGCCGTGGCGGACGGCGGGTTCACCGTCGAGCGGGCCGAGCGGGTGCTCCGCCCCGTCGGGGACCGCGACCGTCACGCGGTCGACGCGCTCGTCGTCCTCCGCAGAGCCTGACCCGGCCGTCCGCCGCCCTGCGCAAGGGCGCCCGACGGCAGGGCGGGGAGCGTGACCGTCACGGTCGTGCCCGAGGCGCCGTCGGACGTCACGACCACGGTGCCGCCGTGCGCCTCGACGAGCCGGGCCACCACCGAGAGGCCGACCCCGGAGCCGGCCACGGCGTGCCGGTCCCGGCCGCGCCAGAACCGCTCCAGCACGTGGGGCAGCTCCTCGGGGGCGATGCCGGGCCCGGTGTCCGCGACGACGAGCCGCGCGGTGCCGTCGTCCACCGGTGCCACCTCGACCCGGACGGCGTCCCCCGGACGGCAGTGC
>JACRAB010000496.1 GCA_016213575.1 Actinomycetota bacterium | reverse complement strand
GCCGAGCACGGGATCGCCGCAGGCTTCGCGAACAGCGTCTGCGAGGACCCGGCCCGCCGGACGGCGCTCGCGGCCATGATCGGCGAGGGGCTGCACCCGCAGGCCGTGCTACGGCTGGGACGGCGCCCCGGCGCGGCCGGCCGGCGCTCGCGGGCCGCGGCCGCCGACGCGGCCGCCCGGCTCACCCGCCGGGCGACCCGGCGCCGCAGGCCGGTGGCGGACAGCGTAGATGTCGTGGGCGAGGTCCCGGCCCGGGCTCCCGGCGGGGACGACGACACGCTGGGCTGACGACGCGACGCCGGGCTGACGACAAGACGCCGGGCCGGGTCGGTCAGAGGAAGTCGACCTCGCCGGTCTCGACGTCGTAGACGGCCCCGAGGATCTTCAGCTCGCGCTTCTTCTCGGCGGCCATGAGGATCTTGGACTTCTCGAGCTGCCGGACGACCCGGTCGACGTTGAACTCGACGACGGCCGCGGCGAGGTCGCCGGACTCGATGCCGGCCTCCTCCGCCTCGCGGACCGCGGGCGTGATCGCCGCGACGAGTGCGTCGATCGAGGTGCCCGTCGGGCCCTTCTTCTTCTCGAGGTGCTCGACGGTCGCGCCGACCGCACCGCACTTCGTGTGCCCGAGGACGACGAGCAGCGGGATGCCGATCTCCTCGACGCCGAACTGGAGCGAGCCGAGGACGGCGTCGTCGACGACCTGCCCGGCGCTGCGGACGACGAAGAGGTCGCCGAGCCCCTGGTCGAAGACGAGCTCCGGGGGGACCCGGGAGTCGGCGCACGACAGGACCGCGCAGAACGGCTTCTGCCCCTCGCCGAGCTTCTTGCGGCGGGTCAGGGTCTGGTCGGGGTACGCAGGCGTGCCGTGCACGTACCGCTCGTTGCCGCTCGTGAGCCGCTCCTTGCCCTCCTTGTGGGTGACCTCCTTGGAGTCCACCCGCTCGGGCACGACGACCTCGTCACCCCCGCCGCACGCGGCGAGGACGCCGCCGAGCAGGCCGAGGCCCGCGAGCGACAGGATGTGCCGGCGGTCGATCGAGGGGCCGGGCATGGGCAGGGGGGCGACGCCGGGCAGCAGTGCCGGCTGGTGCGACGGTGCACCCGCGCCCTCGGGGGCGCCCTGGGGCAGCAGCCCCTCGGGTCGCTCGTCCCCGGAGTCTTGCGTGTGCATCCCTGTCCCCTCGCGGCCGGATCCGTCTACGCAGAGTTGTCGGACCGGCGGCCGGGGGGCTTGAGCCCGTGGCCCTTTCGTGATCTCGCCGTGACGGGCGTCTCGCACGGCGACGGCCCGTCGTCCGGTCGGGGGGACCGGACGGCGGGCCGTCGGGGAGCGGTGGTGCCGTGCTGCTACGCGAGCGCCCTGTAGGTCACGGTGAGCTTGACCGTCTGGATGTCCCAGTCGGTGAGCGGGCCGTAGGTGTCGTTCGGCACGTAGACGAGGACGTCGACCACCTTGCCCGGGGCATGCCCGGGGCCGGTGATCGTGCCGAGCGTGAGCGTCTGTGTGGTCGCGACGGCGACCTTCTTCGTCGGGTACGTCAGGTCGTACGCGTCGACCTGCGTCCCGAAGACCCCGGCGCCGACCTCGGCCGGCTGGGAGTGCGACCGGCCCGACGTCGCGACCTTGAACGACGTGTACGACACCGCGCCCGGGACGGTGAACTTGTAGTACGCCGCGACGAACTCCGGGCTCGTCCTCGCGCAGTTGTTCTTCAGCCACAGCCCCGCCGCGTAGGTGCTGCCCGTGTGGGTCACCGTGCCGCACGCGGCACTGCCGCCGCCCGTGTAGGCGGACGTGCCGCCCTTGGAGTAGACCTTGGTGAACGTCGTGAGCTTCTTCCGGGAGACGGTGACGTTCTGGACGGCGCTGGTGCGCTTGTTGCCGCCGGCGTCGGTCGCCGTGAACCGGTAGGTGTAGGCACCGGCCGGGACGAGTGCCCCGGCGGTGTTCTTGCCGTCCCAGGACACGGCGGTCTTGCCCGTGACGTTCGTGCGGCTGATCGAGCGGACGGTCGTGCCTGCGGAGTTCTTCAGCGTGAGCGTGAGCCGTGCGGCCTCGTTGAGCGTGGCCGTCGGGTTGAAGGTGTCCTTGTAGGTGTCCACCACGGGGTAGAACGTCGCACCGGAACCCGTGAGCGTCGGCATCGTGGGGGCCGTCCGGTCGATGCGTGCCGACGCGGTGGCCAGCCCGGTGACGCCCGGCCGGGCGGGGTCGCTCGTCTCGATCCGCAGCTGGTACGTGCCGCCGCCGGCCACCGGGGTCCCGTTGTCCGCGTTCCCGTTCCACACGAAGCTGTAGGTGCCCGCGGCCTTGGGGCCGACGGCGACGCTGCGCACGAGGTTCCCGGCGCGGCCGACGACCCGGGCCGTGACGGTCTGCGCCGAGCTCAACGTGTAGGACATCGACGTCGTCTCCTTGATGCCGTCGCCGTCCGGACTGAAGACGGCGTTCGACACCCCGGTGGTCGAGACACGCAACGAGGTCGAGGTCACCGTGATCTCCGGCGAGCGCGCACCGTCGCACAGGGTCCCGGCCCGGTTGCAGATCACCGCCTGCAGCGTGTGCGGCCCGTCGGCGAGCTTGCTGAAGTTGACCTCGGGGACGTACTCGTCGATACCGTCCTGGCCGGTACCGACGAGGTCGGCGGCGACCCGGACCCCGTCGACGAGGACGATCACCCCGAGAGCGGACGACTTCGACGGGACGTGCACCTTGACCCCGCCAGACACCGTGGCCCCGTCGACCAGCGAGATCTGCGGCGCTGCCCACTGCGGTGTCACCTCTGCCGTCGTGCCGCTCGCGGCGCACGCGCCGAGCGGTGCGCACTCGCGCAGCTCCACGGTGTGCGGCGTGTGCGAGTAGCCGGACGTCCGCCAGACCAGGTCGGACCCGGGGCCGGCGACCTGATTCCCGTCCACGTAGAGCGCCAAGGTGTTCAGCGAGGTCTTCGGGGTCCCGCTGGCCTGCACGGCCTCTCCCACCGTCGACGTGGCGGGGTCGAGGGTCATCGTCGGCTTCGTGGTCGGCGTGATCGTCGCCATCGCCTTCGCGACGTCGAGCTGGCCCTTGCCGAGCCCGTAGCTCGGCGTGTAGCCGTGGGCGGTGGAGACGAGTGCAGCCTTGATCTGGGCCGCGGTCGCGCCCGGGGCGCGGGCGGCGAGCAGCGCGGCGGCGCCGGCGACCATCGGCGCCGAGAACGACGTCCCGTCGCCGTTGTCGTAGTTGGGCTTCGACCAGATCGTCAGCGCCGGGTCGAGCACGCGCGGCGTGGTGCCGCGGATGTTGATGCCGGGCGCGGCCATCGAGACCCACGTGCCGTGCTCGCTGAACCAGGCCCG
Organism: Actinomycetota bacterium; assembly: GCA_016213575.1. Lineage (GTDB taxonomy): Bacteria > Actinomycetota > Actinomycetes > Actinomycetales > Kineosporiaceae > R-H-3. Next base: position 864 of record JACRAB010000496.1, on the reverse strand, counting down.
GTGGCCCTTGGCGTCCGTCGCGCCGACCGAGAGCACGCCCGCGTACGCGGCCGGGTACATCTTCGGGTTGCCCTCCTGGCCGGAGTTGCCGGCGGAGGCGACGACGAGGGCGCCCTTGCCCTGCGCGTAGGCGACGGCGGACGAGGTCGCGGTGTCCGAGGTGTCGGACCCGAGCGAGATGTTGATGACCTTGGCGCCGAGGTCGGCCGCCTTGCGGATGCCCTCGGCGACGTCGATGTCCGACATGAAGCCGTCGCCGTCGGCGACCTTCACCGCGACGATGCTGCTGTTGAACCCGACGCCGGCGATGCCCTTGGCGTTGTTCGTCGCCGCGGCGGCGACGCCGGCGACGAAGGTGCCGTGGCCGACGCCGTCCGTGACGTCTGTCGTGTCCGTCACCGTGTCGTACTGGTCGACGACCTTGCCGACGAGGTCCGGGTGACCGACGTCGACGCCGGTGTCGACGACGGCGATCTTCACCGAGGCGCTGCCGCGGCCGTAGTCCCAGCCGGTCGGCGCGGCGATCGAGGTGAGGTACGTCTTCTGCTGCGTCGCGTAGTCGGTGTCCGTCGGCGTGACGAGCGGGGCGAACAGGTGCGCGCGCGTCGCGGCGGCGACCTCGGGCCGGGCGGCCATCGCGGCGAGGAAGGCGTCGACGTCGGCGTTCGGCACGGTGTACGTGGCAGCGCCGGCACCGGTCGCGACGGAGCGCTTCGTCGCGCCGTGGCCGCGCGCCGTCGACGCCAGGGCCGACGCCCCGGTCACGGAGGACACCTTGACGCCCGTGCGGAACTTCACGGTGACGATCGTGCGACCGGCCGGGCCGCCCGTGCGCAGCCGCCCGAGACCGGCGCGCGCGGTCGT
>JACRAB010000493.1 GCA_016213575.1 Actinomycetota bacterium | reverse complement strand
GTCGTCGGCATCCAGTCGAACGCGGGGTACGAGGAGGGCCGGCCGCTGCCGTCCGGCTGGTGACCTGCCTCTCGTCACCCGCGCCGCACCCCGCCGGCGTCCCGCCGACGCCCTGCGCCGCTGCGGGTCGCCCGTACGATGGACGGACCATGCCTTCACGACATGACCGGCGGGCCGCCGAGTGACCGAATGGCTCCTGCTCGCCCTCGCCGTCCTCCTCACCCTGGGCACCGCACTCTTCGTCGCCGCCGAGTTCTCCCTCGTGGCCCTCGACCGGCCGACCGTCGAACGGGCCGTCGCGGCCGGTGACGAGCGCGCCGAGGGCGTCCTCGCCGCCGTCCGCAGCCTCTCGACCCAGCTCTCCGGCGCCCAGGTCGGGATCACCGTGACGACCCTCGTCGTCGGCTACCTCGCCGAACCGTCGCTCGCGACCCTGCTGCTCGGCCCGCTCACGTCGGCGGGGCTGCCCGCCGACACCGTCCCCGGGGTGTCGGTCGCGATCGCGCTCGTCGCCGCGACCGCCTTCTCCATGGTCGTCGGCGAGCTCGTGCCGAAGAACTTCGCGATCGCCGAGCCGCTCGCGACCGCCCGGGTCGTCGCCGGCCCGCACCGGGCCTTCACCCGCGCGGTCTCCCCGCTCGTCACGGTCCTCAACGGGACGGCGAACCGGATCCTGCGCTCGGTCGGCGTCGAGCCGCAGGAGGAGCTGTCGAGCGCCAGGTCGCCCGCCGAGCTCGCCTCGCTCGTGCGCCGCTCCGCCCGCGCGGGCACGCTCGACGAGCAGACGGCCACCCTGCTGACCCGCTCGCTCGGCTTCGGCACCCGGACGGCGGCCGACGTCATGACGCCGCGGGTGCGGGTCTCCACGCTGCACCGCTCGGACACCGCGGAGGACGTCGTCCGGCTCGCACGCGAGTGCGGGCACAGCCGGTTCCCCGTCATCGGCGACGACGCCGACGACGTCCTGGGCGTCGTCCACCTCAAGGCCGCCCTCGCCGTCCCGCGGGACCGGCGCGGGGACGCCTACGCCGGCGGCCTGGCCGTCGAGGCGCTGCGGGTGCCCGAGACGATCCGGCTCGACCCGCTCCTCGTCGAGCTGCGCGGCCACGGCCTGCAGCTCGCTGTCGTCGTCGACGAGTACGGCGGCACCGCGGGCGTCGTCACGCTCGAGGACGTCGTCGAGGAGCTCGTGGGCGAGGTGTCCGACGAGCACGACCGGACCAGGCCCGGTGCCGTCCGGCGGCGCGACGGCTCCTGGGTCGTCCCCGGGCTCATGCGGCCCGACGAGGTCCGTGAGCGCACCGGCGTCGAGCTGCCCGACGGCCCGGCGTACGAGACCGTCGGCGGGCTCGTCATGGCCCGACTCGGGCGGCTGCCGCGCACGGGCGACGAGGTCCGGGTGGACGGCGCGCTCGTGCGGGTCGAGCGGATGGACGGCCGGCGCATCGAGCGGGTCCGGCTGGCGGTGCTCGACGCGGACGACGCGGACGGCACCCCCGGCGACCGGGACGGGCAGGACCGGGCATGAGCGACCTCTCGGCGCTCGGCGTCGCCGTCCTCCTGCTGCTCGGCAACGCCTTCTTCGTCGGTGCCGAGTTCGCCGTCATGTCGGCCCGGCACAGCCGCGTCGAGCCGCTCGTCGCCCAGGGCAGCCGGGCCGCCCGGACCGCGCTGTGGGCGATGGAGCACGTCTCGCTCATGCTCGCGGCCTGCCAGCTCGGCATCACGGTCTGCTCGCTCGGGCTCGGCGCCGTCGCGGAGCCCGCGGTCGCCCACCTGCTCGAGGGGCCGTTCGCGGCCGCCGGCCTGCCCGAGGCGTTCGTGCACCCGGTCGCGTTCGCGATCGCGCTGACGCTCGTCGTCTACCTGCACGTCGTCGTCGGCGAGATGGTGCCGAAGATCCTCGCGCTCGCCGGCCCCGAGCGGGCGGCGCTCGTGCTCGCCCCGCCGCTCGTCGTCGTCGCCCGCGTCGTCCGGCCGCTCATCGCCGTCCTCAACGCCGTCGCGAACGGGGTGCTGCGGCTGCTGCGGGTCACCCCGAAGGACGAGGTGTCGTCGACGTTCACGGCCGAGGAGGTGCGCTCGATCGTCACCGAGTCGACCCGCGAGGGCCTGCTCGACGACGGCCAGGGCCTGCTCGCCGGGGCGATCGAGCTCGGCGACCGGCGGGCCGGGGACGTCATGGTGGCGTGGGACCGGCTCGTGACCGTCTCCCGGCCGGCGACCCCGGAGGACGTCGAGCGGCTCGTCGCGAAGCACGGCTTCAGCCGCTTCCCGGTGGGGCCCGCGGCGGGCACCGGGGACGTCGTCGGCTACCTGCACGTCAAGGACCTGCTCTACGCCGACGACGAGCGCTACACCGAGCCGGTGCCGGACAAGCGGGTCCGGACCCTGGCCTCGGTCTCCCCGCGGGACGACGTCGAGGACGTCCTCGCGGTCATGCAGCGCTCCGGCTCGCACCTCGCCCGGGTCGTCGGGACGACGGGGGAGACGCTCGGCGTCGTCTTCCTCGAGGACGTCCTCGAGGAGCTCGTCGGCGAGGTCCGGGACGCCACGCAGCGCCGCGTGCCGCGCTGACCGGGGCCGGGACGTCGGCCCACGGGCGGCGGACGGGATCCGGACGGCGTGTCGGGCGGTGTGTCGGGAGAACCCCGGGCGCGCCGGGCCGGACGGCCCGGTGGTCACCCTGCGGGCCCGGCGAGGGGCCCGAACCCTACCGTCAGCGTGGGTTTGGCGTAACCCTCGGTGACATCAAGCCTTCCCTAAGGGCGAGTTCGTCACGCTCGGGAGTCGATTGGGGCGTTCAACACGCCGCCGGTGACTTGCGCTCGGACCCCGTGTCCGATTTATAGTTCCGTGACTTCGACGCCCGGTACCCCACCTGGCGGGAGTCGAAACCTCGTGAGTCCGAGTGTTCGAAGGAGGATCTGGGCCCGTGCCGTCGCACCGCGCGGAGACCCCGACCCCCCGCCGCCGGACCGATCGTCCCGACATCTCCCAGCGCCGGCAGGCGCGCGCCACGGCGCCGGTGGAGCCGGGCTACGACCCCCGCGTCGAGGCCGCCCCGCAGTACGCGACCCTCGCCCCCGCCGGGCTCCTCGAGGACCGGGCCGCGGCCGACGCGTACGACGTCTACGACCCGGCCCCGTTCGGCGGCTTCGAGAGCTTCGAGACCGGCGGCCTCGACCTCGGCGGCCCGGGCTACGGCAGGGCCCACCAGGAGCCCGCCCACCACGAGCCGGCGCACCACGACACCCTGCGCAACGACAGCGAGCACCGCACCGCCCCCGCCCCGTCCGACGGCTACGACCTCTTCGGCGGGGCGTTCGCGTCCCCGGTCTCGGCCGCCGCGCCGGCCTCGGTCGTCAAGGGCGGCCCGCAGCAGCCCATGACCCGCGCCCAGCTGCGCGCCGCCGAGGGCCCGCTGACGAACCGGTCCTCGCGCCGCCAGGCGGAGAAGGCCGAGAAGGCCGGCCGGTCCCGCCGCCCGGCGGCGCAGCCGGTCAGCCCGCGCGGCGCGGTGAAGAGCACGACGCAGACGACCAAGGCGCCCCGCAAGGGCCGCACCGGGCTGAGCCTGCCCCAGGTCGGCGTCGCCAGCGCCCTGGGCCTGGCGACGATCGCGGCGCCGCTCACGGGCGCGCTGTCCGTGCCCGCCGTGAAGTCGGCCGCCGAGCCGATGCCCGCCGTGGCCGCCGAGGCCCCGTCGGTCGCCTTCCCGCACGTGGCCGCCCCGGAGGCGAACGCGGTCGAGGAGGCCAAGCTCGTCCCGGGCGCGAACGACGGCTCGACCGTCCCGAGCACCCTGGCGGCTCCCCGCACGATCATCGTCACCCGCGCCTCGCGGGACAGCGAGCGCTCGGTGCTGCCGGGCTGCGACGGCAAGATCCCGCGCGGCGCGACGTGGAGCAACGGCCAGATCGCGACGAAGGAGCTGTGCACCCTCTGGGAGCCCAAGCACATGCTCCGGGCGGACGCCGCTGTGGCCCTGGCGAAGCTGAACATCGCCTACAAGAAGCGGTTCGGCAAGGACATCTGCATCACCGACTCCTACCGGACGCTCAGCGAGCAGCGGCACCTCAAGGCCATCAAGCCCGGCCTCGCGGCCGCGCCCGGCACGAGCAACCACGGCTGGGGCGTCGCCACCGACCTGTGCGGCCGCATCGAGGACTACGGCAGCGCGACGTACCGCTGGATGCGCGCCAACGCCCCGGCCTACGGCTGGGAGAACCCGGACTGGGCGCTGCCCGGCGGCTCCGGCCCGTTCGAGCCCTGGCACTGGGAGTACATGCCGGGCGAGAAGGTCGGCCCCGGCTCCGACTGAGCCGGCTGTGCGGTCCGTGGGGCTGTGCCCGCGCGGGTCAGTGCCCGCGGAACGCCTCCTGGAGCCACCACGAGCCCTGCGGTGACGCCACCCGCGCGTGCACGAGCAGCGGGCGCGACCGGTCGCCGTCCACCCAGCGCCGGACCCCCTCGACGTCCTCCGGGCGGCGCACCGTGACGGTGTCGAAGCCGTAGCCCGCCCCGATCGCGGCGATGTCCGTCTCGGGGACCGTCACCGTGCCCAGCGGCTCCCCGGCCGTGAAGTGGTGCACCTCCGCGCCGTACGCCGCGTCGTCGTAGACCACGACGACGAACGGCAGCCCGAGCCGGCGCACGGTGTCGAGGTCGGCGGCGGACATCATCGCGCCGCCGTCCCCGAGCGCGGCGACGGTGAGCCGGTCGGGCCGGGCGACCGCCGCGCCGACGGCGCTCGCGAGCCCGAGCCCGATCGACTGGAACGCCTGGGTGAAGACGAAGCCGTGCTCGTCGGGCACCGACAGGTACATGCTCGGGTAGCCCATGAAGTTGCCGGAGTCGACGGCCACCGTGCGGCCGGCGGGCAGCACGTCGTCGAGGAGCGCGGAGAGCGTCCGCGGGTCGATCGTCCCGGCGGCGCCGTCCGACCAGTCCTCGTACGGCACCGACCGCCACGAGCCGTGCGCCGTGATCCGCGCCGCGAGGACGGCGTCCCGCCCGCCGTGCGAGGGCAGGGCCTGCGGGCCGCCGCGGCGGCCGAGCGCCGCCGTCACCGCCCGGGCGGTGCGGCCGACGTCGCCGACGACACCGAGGTCGACGGGCCGGTTGCGGCCGAGCGCCGCCGGGTCGAGGTCTACCTGGGCGACCCGGCTGCCGGGCCGGATGAGCCGGCCGTGCCGCGTCGTCCACATCGTCAGGGTGCAGCCCAGCGCGACGACGACGTCGGCGTCCTCGACGAGGCCCGCGGCGAGCGGCGTCGCGAAGCCGCCGCAGACTTCGAGCGCCCACGGCTCGCCGGCGCACAGCCCGCGGGCGGCCGCCGAGGTGGCCAGGAGCGCGTTCGCCGCGTCCGCGAGGGCGAGGACGTCGGCCCGGGCCGTGCGGGCGCCCCGCCCGGCGACGAGCACCGGACGGCGGGCGCCGGCGAGCAGTGCGGCGAGCGCCTCGACGTCCGCGGCCGCGGGCTCCGGCGGCTCCGGCGGCGCGGGAGCGGCCAGCGTCGCGAGCCCGGCGGTGACGTCGTCCGGGACCTCGAGGCCCTGGACGTCGAGCGGCAGGTTGAGCAGCACCGTGCGCCGCTCGTCCCGGGCGAGCAGGTAGGCGGCCCGGGCCTCCTCGACGCACGTCGCCGCCGACGTCACCCGGGCCGCGCCCGCCCCGACCGCCGCGGCGAGCGCGGGCTGGTCGACAAAGAAGTTCGACCCGCGCTGCGTCGCCTCCGCGGCGAGCACGAGCAGCGGCGTGCGGGACTTCGCCGCCTCGGTGATCCCCGTCATCGCGTTCGTCAGGCCGCAGCCCTGGTGCACGCTGAGCGCCCCGACCTCGCCGGTCGTGCGGGCCCACGCGTCGGCCATCGTCGCGGCACCGCCCTCGTGCCGGGCGGCGACGAAACCGGCGCCGCCCGCGACGAGCGCGTTCGTCACGTGGAAGTTGCCGCTGCCGACGACGCCGAACACCTGCCGGACGCCGAGCCGGGCCAGCGCCGTCCCGACCGCCTCCGCGACGTGCACGCCCCGCGCCCGTCAGCGCTCGACGAACGCGAGGACGCGGGCCGGGCTGCCCGAGCCGCCGCGGATCGGCAGCGGGGACGCGACGACGACCGCGCCGGTCGCGGGCAGCCGCGCGAGGTTCTGCAGCTGGGTGAGGCCGTACTTGCCGGCGCCGAGGAGCATCGAGTGGCACGGGAAGGCGGGGTCGAACCCGAACGCGCCGCCGGCGTCCGTGCCGACGGTCTCGACGCCGACCCCGAGGATCGGTGCCTCGGCGGCGAGCCAGCGCGCGCACTCGACGCTCACCCCGGGCGTGTGCGGCCCGTTCTCGTCGGCGTTGAGGATCTCCGCCTGGTCGTGCGCGCGGGCGTCCCAGCCGGTGCGCAGGAGCAGCCAGCCGCCGACGGGCAGCGTGCCGTGCTCGGCCTCCCAGGCGCGGACGTCGTCGACCTCGAGGAGGAAGTCGGGGTTCTCGGCGACGCGTGCGGTGACGTCGAGGACGGCCGCCGGGCCGACGAGCCGGGCGGGCGGCACCTGGCTCACGTCGTCGAGCCCCTGGCCGGTGACCCAGTGCACCGGCGCGTCGAAGTGCGTGCCGGTGTGCTCGCCGGTGCGGAAGTTGTTCCAGTACCAGCCGGGGCCGCGGTCGTCGTAGCGGCTGATCTCCTCGCGCTCGAACCGCCAGGTGTTCCCGAACGGCTCGGGGAGCATGAGGATCGGGGTGTCCTCGTGGAGCGGCGCGGTGAGGTCGACGACCTCCACCGCCCCGGACGCGAGGGCCTCGACGAACGACGACAGCACCGACATGGGGGTCTCCCGGGGAACGGGCCCGGCTCCCCGGGCGGTGGACGTGCCGGACGATACCGGCGCGCACCGACGAGCAGTAGACGCGGGGATCACCGGCCGGACCGGAACGGCCGCTGGTGGTCGGGGTATGACCGCACTAGAGTCGCGGTGTGACCCGTAAGCGAACCTTCAGCCTGCCGGACGACCTGTCCGACGAGCTCGACCGGGCGGCGGGCGGCAACGCGTCCGCCTACGTCGCGGACGCCGTCCGGGAGCGGCACGCCCGGGCCGCGGCCGTCGGCCGGATCGACGAGCTGTTCGGCCCGCCCGACCCCGAGGCGATGGACTGGGCGATGGAGCTGCTCACCGGTAAGCGACCCGCCACGCCCGCGACGTGATCGGCGGCCGGGTCCTCGACGCGGCCGCGATCGGGGACATCGTCATCGGCCGCACGGTGTACGGCGGTGCCTTCGTCCGGGCCGCCCAGCAGGTCGGCATCACGCTCGTGCTGCCCGCCGTGGCGCTCCAGGAGGCCTGGATGGCGTGCCGGGAGAAGGACTGGCCGTTCCTCGAGCTGCTCCTCGACCTGCCCGTGACGCTCGTCCACCCGCTCGACGGCTCCGGGGCCGAGCGCTCCGCGCTCATCGCGCGGGCGTCGTCCCCGCGTCCGAAGCAGGGCAAGCACCAGGCCCGCCCGGTCTGGGACGCGTCGGCCGCGCACGCCGTCCTCGTCGCCCGGGACCGGGGCTGGCCGGTGCTCACCGGTGACGTGCGGCGGATCCGGGCGCTCGACGCGACGATCCCCGTGGAGACGCTGCCGGCGCCCTGACCGGCGCCGCGCCGGTCAGCCGGCCTCGAGCAGCCGGACCACCTCGGTCTGGCCCTTCTCCCGGGCGTGGTCGAGCGCCGTCCTGCCGCCCCGGTCGCGGATGCCGCGGTCGGCCCCCGCGGCGAGGATGCTCCGGACGACCGCCTGGTGCTGCGGGCCGCCGTCCCCGAGGATCACCGCCTCGAGCAGGGCCGTCCAGCCGAGGTTGTTCACGTGGTCGACGGCGATGCCCGCGGCGAGCAGCCGGTCGACGACCTGCGGGTAGCCGCGGTGCGCGGCCCGGATGAGGCCGGTGCCGTCGAACGAGTCCAAGGCGCGGACGTCGCCGCCGTGGGCGAGCGTGAGGTCGAGCAGCCGGACGTCGTCCCCGATCTCGGACGTCGCGATGAGGTAGGCGCTCTGCTGCGTGGAGTCCTCGTGGTTGACGTCGGCCCCGGCCTCGACGAGGGCCCGGGCGGCCTCGACGTGGTTGCCGTACGCGGCCCGGACGAGCGCCGTGGCGCCGGTCGGGTCCACGGCGCGGACGTCGGCCCCGGCCGCGAGCGCGGCCCGCACCGCCGCGGTGTCGCCGGCCGTCGCGGCGGCGATGAGGTCGAGGTCGGCCCGGGACGTCGCGGCGGGCGCCGTCGTCGCCGACCCCGCCGGTGCCGTGGAGGAGACGCGCGGGGCCGTGGCGGAGCCGCCCGCGCCGGGGCCGTCGTCCGGGCCGGCCAGGCCGGAGGAGACGACGGCGCCCGCACCGACCGCGACCGCCACCGCGACGACCACCCCGGTGCTCAGGCCGCGTCGCCCGGGTCGTTGCGCCATCCCCGCCCCCTCAGCGCCCGAGCAGGTCCGCGTGCCAGCGGGCCGCGACGTCGGGGTGCGAGCGCAGCCGCACCTTGAGGGTGTTGAGCCCGAAGCTCGCGAGGATCGGGTTCGACGGGTCGGTGCTCTCGCCGCCGGGGGCCAGCGCGGCGAGGTCCGGGGGGAGGTCGACGGGCGTGAGCGTCGCGTGCAGCGCCGGGTTGTGGAAGTACGCGACCGACAGCCGGTCGACGCCCGGCGGCGGGCTGAGCACCCGGTGCACCGCGGCGCGGAAGTACCCGTGGGTGAGGAGCTGGACCATCTCCCCGAGGTTGACGACGTACGTGCCGGGGACGCGCGGGACGTCGACCCAGGTGCCGTCGCGCTCGACCTGGAGGCCGCCGACGTCGTCCTGGAGGATCATCGACATGAAGCCGGTGTCCCGGTGGGCGCCGACGCCCTGCCGGTGCGCGCCGTCCGTGCCGCCGTCCGTGCCGCCGGACGACGGGTCCGTCGCCGGGTAGCGGATGATCTTCAGCCGGAAGTCCGGCCTCGGGTCGACGATCGGGGCGAAGAACTCCGCCGGCTGGCCGAGGGCCAGCGCGAGGGCGCGCATGAGGGTCGTCCCCGTCGTCTGCATCTGCTCGACCCAGGGCTCGACGGCGGCCCGCAGCCCGGGCAGCGCGGCCGGCCACAGGTTCGGGCCGCGCATCCGCAGCCAGGCCGGATCGCCTTCGCCGAGAACGGGTTCGGGGTCCTCCGGGCCGATGTCGAGCTGGTCGCGACGGTCCGGGCGGCCCGCGGTGTACTCGCCGCCCGTGCGGGTGTACCCGCGGAACGCGGGGGAGTTGACGTTCTCGACGCGGAGCCGGTCGGCCTCCGGCAGGTCGAAGAACGCGAGCGACTGCGCGACGACCTCCGCCTCGAGCCCCGGGGCGATCCCGTGCCCGGCGAGGTAGAAGAAGCTCACCTCGTGGCAGATCTCCCGCAGCGCGTCGACGAACCCCGCGGCGGCCGGCGACGCCGGGTCGGTGCGGAACGCCGTGAGGTCGAGGACGGGCAGCGCGGTCACGGACGCAGGATAGGCAGGCGGCCCCGCCCGCTGTCGATGCCCGCGGCGGACGGCGTCAGGCGCCCAGCTCCTCCCGCAGCAGCGCGCCGAGCCGTTCGAGACCGTCCTCGAGCCGGTCGTCGGGCAGCGCCGAGAAGCTCATCCGCGCGTGGTGGGACTCCTCGTGCACCGGGAAGAACGTGCCGCCCGGCACCCACGCGACCTTCGCCTCGGGGATCATCCGTTCGCTCATGAAGGCCGCGGTGTCGAACCCCTCCGGGAACGTCGCCCACGTGAAGAGGCCGCCCTGGGCCCGGGTGAACCGCACGGACGACGGGAACCACCGCGCGACACCGGCGAGCGCGACGTCCCGCTTGTGCCGGTAGGAGGCGCAGATCCGGCCGATGTGGGCGTCGATGTCGTAGCGGTCGAGGTAGGCGGACGTCGCGGCCATGTTCAGCGTGCTGCACTGGGTGTCGGTCGCGGTCTTGAGCAGCGTCAGGGCGGCGACGACGTCGGGCTCGGCGAGCACCCAGCCCAGCCGCATCGACGGCGCGAGGATCTTCGAGAAGCTCCCGAGGTGGATCACCCGGCCGTCCGGGGCGAGGCTGCGCAGGGTCGGCAGCCGCTCGCCCTCGTAGCGCAGCTCGCGGTACGGGGTGTCCTCGAGGACGACGAAGCCGAAGCGTCCCGCGAGGTCCACGAGGTGCTCGCGGCGGCGCAGCGAGAGCGAGACGCCTGTGGGGTTCTGGAACTCCGGCACGGTGTAGAGGAACTTCGGCACGTTCGCGGGGGACGCGGTGAGCAGCGCCTCGAGGGCGTCGGTGTCGAGACCCTCGTCGTCCATCGGGACGGTGAGGTAGCGCGGCTCGTACGGGTTGAACGCGATGAGGGCGCCGAGGAACGTCGGGTTCTCGGTGAGCACGAGGTCGCCCGGGTCGAGGAGCATCTTCGCGACGAGGTCGAGCCCCTGCTGGCCGCCCTGCACGACGAGCAGGTCGTCCGCGCCGCAGGCCGTGCCGTCCTTCGTGAGCCGCTCGGCGACCTGCTCGCGCAGCCGCGGCATCCCCACGGAGGCCGTGTACTGCAACGTGTTCGCGTGCGCCGGGGTGAGCAGGTCGGCGTAGACGGCGGCGAGCTCGTCGACGGGGAAGAGCGTCGGGTCCGGGTAGCCGCCGCCGAACGAGACGATGGCCGGGTCGTCGCCCAGGCGCAGCAGCTCGCGGATGGCGTTCGGCCGGACCCGGGCCATCCGGGCGGCGACGGGCAGGCTCACGCGTGCCCCTCGAAGTCGTCGGCCTCGTCGCTCGCGATCTCCTCCTCGACGCTGACGGCGGCGCCGTCCTCGCCGACCCGGATCGTCGCCCGGCCGGCCGCGATCGTCGCGTCGAGGCCGAGGATCTGCGTGAGGCTGCGGCCGCCCGCGTGCTCGGCGCGCCAGGCCTCCTCGCGCTCGGCGACGAGGGCCGTGAGCCGCACGACCTGGGCGAGGTGCCGGCGGGGGACGACGACGAGCCCGCTGCGGTCGCCGCGGATGACGTCCCCGGGCTCGACGACGACCCCGCCGCACTGGACGGTGACGTTGAGCGCCCCCGGCCCGGTGTTCGAGCCGGTCGCGGGGTGGGTGCCGCGCGCGAACGTCGCGAGGCCGACCTCGTCGATGCCGTCGACGTCGCGGCCGGCGCCGTCGACGACGAGCCCCACGTCGCCGTGCGCCGCGAGCGCGCCGCTGACGATGTCCCCGACGACCGCCGCGTCGAGCCGGCCGCCCGCGTCGACGACGAGCACGTCCCCGGGGTGCACGACGTCCGGGCTCTTGAGCACGAAGAGGATGTCGCCCGGCTTCGTCCAGAGCGTCACGGCGACGCCGCACAGCTCCCTGCCGCCCGCCGTCCAGCCGATCCCCGGGCCGACGACGCCGACGGGGCCGCCGCAGTCCGCGATCTGCGTCGTCGGGAACCGGCCGAGGGCGGCGACGAGGTCGGCGTCGGGCCGGTCGACCAGCTCGTGGACGCTCCACTGGTCGGGGTGGGACTTGCTCATCGCGGCCTCCTCGCACGGACGGGCCGCCATTGTCGCGTCCGTCAGGCGGGCGGCGTCGCCGGGGCCGCCCCGGAGTTGAGACAATGGGGCGCTCCGACCGCCCGTCCCGACCCGACCGTCCGGTCGTCGTACCCGTCCCACGAGAGGCCCTGACCCGTGTCGCACGACCTGCCCGAGACCGGCCGCCGCACCGGGGAGGGGATCGCCGCGGAGGACCTCGACGTCGTCCTGCGGGTCATGCGCCAGCTCGACGGGCTGCCGCTGGACCACCCCGACGCGATCGCCGTCCGGATGGCCACGGCCGAGGTCTTCAAGCAGGTCAAGCAGCGCCGCCGCAAGGAGAAGCAGCAGGCGGTCCGCTCGAACGACGACGCCGTCACGGCGGCGACGGCGACCGGTGCCCCGGGCCGGATCGACGACGAGACGCAGGGCCTGCCGCTCACCTCGAACGCCGAGGGCGCGATCGCCGGCACGCTGCTCAAGCCGCGGTCCTGCTACATCTGCAAGGACCGGTTCACCGTCGTCGACGCGTTCTACCACCAGCTCTGCCCGCCGTGCGCCGCGATGAGCCACCGCAACCGCAACGCCCGCACCGACCTCACCGGCCGGCGCGCGCTGCTCACCGGCGGCCGGGCGAAGATCGGCATGCACATCGCCCTGCGGCTGCTGCGCGACGGCGCCCACCTGACGATCACGACCCGGTTCCCGAACGACGCCGTGCGGCGCTACACCTCGATGCCCGACAGCGCCGACTGGCTGCACCGGCTCAAGGTCGTCGGGATCGACCTGCGCGACCCGGCCCAGGTCATCGCGCTCGCCGGGTCGGTCGCCGCGGCCGGCCCGCTCGACGTCCTCGTGAACAACGCCGCGCAGACCGTGCGGCGCTCGCCGCAGGCGTACGCCCCGCTCGTCGCGGCCGAGTCCGCCCCGCTGCCCGCCGGCCCGCATCCGGAGGTCGTCACCTTCTCCCGGGCCGGGGACGCCGTGTCCGGGGCGCTCGGCAGCGGGTCCGCCGTGCCGGTACAGGGCGGCTCGGACGGCGCCGACGGCGGCGGCCCGGACGGCGAGCCGGTCGTCGCGCACTGGGCGCCGTCGCCGCACGCCCTGACCGCGCTCGCGCTGACCGCCGGCTCGGCGTCCATGGACCGGGTCGCGGACCGGACGGCGATCGACGCCGGCGGCCTGCTGCCCGACCTCGCGCACACGAACAGCTGGGTGCAGACGGTCGAGGAGGTCAGCCCGCTGGAGATGCTCGAGGTGCAGCTGTGCAACAGCACGGCGCCGTTCATCCTCGTGAGCATGCTGCGGCCGGCGCTGCGCGAGGCGGCCGCGAAGGCGCCGAGCGGGCGGGCCTACGTCGTCAACGTGTCGGCGATGGAGGGGCAGTTCACGCGCGGCTACAAGTCGCCCGGCCACCCGCACACGAACATGGCGAAGGCCGCGCTCAACATGCTCACGCGCACGAGCGCCAAGGAGATGCTCGAGACGGACGGCATCCTCATGACGGCCGTCGACACGGGCTGGATCACCGACGAGCGCCCGCACCCGACGAAGCAGCGCCTCGCCGAGGAGGGCTTCCACGCGCCCCTCGACCTCGTCGACGGCGCGGCGCGGGTCTACCACCCGGTCGTCGCCGGCGAGGCGGGCGAGGACCTCTACGGCTGCGTCCTCAAGGACTACAAGCCGTCCAACTGGTGAGGCGGCGGGCGAGGCCCGGCCGCCCGGTGCGGTTCGGGTGAACTGTCCGGCCTGTTCCCCGGCGCCGCGGCACCGTTGATCCCTAGGATCCGTCTGTGCCGGATCGGGGTCCGGAAGCACCGGAACGCACCACGGTCGTCGTCGGGGTCGACGGCGCAGGCCGGACGCACCGCCTGGACGAGCTCGCGGCGGTCGCGGACGGCCCGGTGCTGCGCGTCGGTGCACCGCCCGTCCCGTCCGACGTGCTCCGCGAGCACCTGCGGGACGCGGCCGCCGGCGGGGCGCTCGTCCTCGTCGACGACCCGCACCGGCTCGACGAGGCCGCCCTCGGGCTGCTCGCGGCGTCGGCGCGCGACGGGGTACCGACCGTCGTCGCCCGCCGCCCGGTCATCGGGTCGGCCGCGCACGCGGACCTCGACGAGGCCGCCGCCGGGCAGGGCCGGGTGGAGGTGCTCGCGCCGCTCGACGCGGCCGGCGTCGCGCGGCTCGTCACGGCGCTGACCGGCGCGGCCTGCCCGCCCCGGCTCGCCGAGCAGGTGCGGACGGCGTCCGGCGGGCTGCCCGGGGTCGCGGCCGCCCTGGCGGCCGCCCT
>JACRAB010000492.1 GCA_016213575.1 Actinomycetota bacterium | reverse complement strand
GCGGCCCTCGTGGCCGCCGACGACACGGTCACGGCGACGTCCGGCGAGGCGCTGGACATCGACGTGCTCGCCAACGACACGGGGAACGCGCCGCTCGTCGTCGACGCCGTGGGCACCGCTGCGCACGGCACCGTCTCGATCGTCGCCGGCACCGTCCGGTACACGCCGGACGCCGCGTGGACGGGACCGGACTCGTTCACCTACACCGTGTCCGACGCGCTCGCCTACACCGCCACCGCGACCGTCGCGGTCACCGTCGACCCGCCCGCGCTCGTCGCCGGCGCCGACACCGCGACGACGGACGACGGGACGCCCACGACGGTGAGCCCGCTCGGGAACGACTCCGGCTTCGGCGCGCTCGGCGCGACGCTGCTCGCGCAGCCGGCCCACGGCACGGTCACCGACAACGGCGACGGCACCTTCGGTTTCGCACCCGAGGCGGGCTGGCAGGGCACCACCACGTTCACGTACACCCTCACCGACGGCCTCGGCCGGACGGCGACGGGCACCGTGGGCGTCACCGTCGGCCCGCGGGCCGCGGCCGCCGCCGACGACGCCGCGGCCACCGACGACGCGAGCCCGGTCACGGTGAGCCCGCTCGGCAACGACGTCGGCTTCGGCTCCCTCGCCGTCGACGCGTTCTCCCAGCCCGCCCACGGCACCGTCACCGACAACGGCGACGGCACCCTCGGGTTCGCCCCCGAGGCCGGGTGGCAGGGCAGCGCGACGTTCACCTACACCCTCGCGGACTCCGCGGGGCAGCACGACGACGGCACCGTGACGGTCACCGTCACGCCGCGCGCCCTGTCCACGACGGACGACACGGCAGCCACCGACGACGCGACGGCGGTCGACGTCGACGTGCTCGGCGACGACAGCGGGTTCGGCACGCTGGCCGTCGACGCGTTCACCCAGCCCGCCCACGGCACCGTCACCGACAACGGCGACGGCACGCTGCGCTTCGCGCCGCAGGCCGGCGAGCAGGGCACCGAGACGTTCGGCTACACCGTCACGGACTCGGCCGGGCAGAACGGGTCCGGCACCGTGACCGTCACCGTGGCACCGCGGGCACTCGTGCCGGGCGACGACAGCGTCTCGACGGACGACACGAGCTCGGCGACGGTCGACCTGCTCGGCAACGACGACGGCTTCGGCACCCTCGCCGTCACCGGCCTCACCCAGCCCGCCCACGGCACCGTCACCGACAACGGCGACGGCACGGCCGGCTTCACGCCCGAGCCGGGCTGGACCGGCACGACGACCTTCACCTACAGCGTCACCGATGCCGCGGGGCAGACCGCGACGGGCACGGTGACCGTCACCGTCGGCCCGGCCGCTCCCCCGGCCCCGACGGCCGCCGACGACACCGCGAGCACGGACGACGCGAGCGGCGTCGTCGTCCACGTGCTCGACAACGACTCGGGCACCGGCAGCCTGACCATCACGAGCTTCACCCAGCCCGACCACGGCACCGTCACCGACAACGGCGACGGCACCCTGACCCTCACCCCCGAGGAGGGCTGGACCGGGACGGCCGTCTTCACCTACACGGTCACCGACTCCGGCGGCGGGACGGCGGTCGGCACCGTCGAGGTCACCGTCGGGCCACGGCTCCTCGTCGCGACGGACGACACCGGCTCGACCGACGACGCGACAGCGACGACCGTGGACGTCCTCGCGAACGACACCGGCTTCGGCACCCTGACCGTCGACGCGTTCACGCAGCCCGCGCACGGCACGGTGACGGACGAGGGCGGCGGCACGCTCGGGTTCGCCCCGGAGGCGGGCTGGACCGGCACGGCGAGCTTCACGTACGACGTCTCGGACGCCGCGGGCGGTACCGGCACGGCGACCGTCGACGTCACGGTGACCGGCTCCGGCGACGGAGGCGGCGGTGGCGACGGCGGGGCCGGAGACCCGGTCGACGACGACGCCTCGGTCGCGCACGACGGCGACGTCCTCGTCGACGTCCTGGCGAACGACCCCGACGGCGCGACGCTCGACGCCGTCGGCACCGACCCGGAGCACGGCACGGCGGTCGTGGAGGAGGGCGGCATCCGCTACACGCCCGACGGCACCTTCGCCGGCACCGACTCGTTCACGTACACCGTGGCCGGCTCCGGGACGGCGGCCACCGTCACGGTCGAGGTCACCGCGCCCGACCTCGAGACGGCCGACGACGAGGCCACCGCCGCGCACGGGGGCGTCCCGGTCACGGTCGACGTCCTGGGCAACGACACCGGCAGCGGGCTGACGGTCACCGAGGTGTCCGAACCCGCCCCGGGCGGTGCGGCGACCGTCGAGGACGGTGCCGTCGTCCTCACCCCCGCGGACGGGTTCCGCGGCGACGTCACCTTCACGTACACGGTGACCGACGTCGTCGGGAGCACGGCGACGGCCACCGTCACCGTGACCGTCCCGAACGCACGCCCCACGGTCTCGCCGGTGCCGGGCCGCACGCTCGTCGCGGGCACCGCCACGACGTTCACGCTCACCGTCGCCGATGCGGACCCCGACGACGACCCGGCGGTGACGGCAGGCGTGCCGACGGGGTCGGCGGGTGCGGGCGGCGCCGTCCGGCCCGTCGTCGGCAGGACGGCCGGGGGTGCCCCCACGGTTCGCCTGACGGTCGCGGCGACGTTCAGCGGCACGGTCGCCGTCCCGGTCGCGGTGTCCGACGGGCACTCCGGCGGTACCGCGACGACGGTCCTGCGGCTCGTCGTCTCCCCCGTGGCCGCAGCCGGGGTCGGCTTCGGCGTGGTCCCGAACCCGGACGGCCGGGCGGCGGTCGGCCGCCCCGAGTTCGACCGTTGGGGCTGGCCCGTGGCCCGGCAGCTGTCGACCCGGATCGACTCCCGGATCACCTGGCGCGTCTCGGCGACGACGTCGGTGTCGCGGTACGACGTGCGCGTCGACGGGGCCGTCGTCTGCACCGTGCCGGCGGCCCTGCTCGCGGCGACCCAGTCGTGCACCCTGCCGCGGCAGGCCCTGCGGGGCACCGAGGTCGTCACGGTGACGGCTGCCGGGGCGGCCGGGACGTCGACGGCGTCGCGGGTCCCCCCGACGACGGCCGGGGCGACGAGCGGGCACCTGCTCGCCGTCGTGTACTTCCCGGCGGGGAGGTTCGCCCTCGACCGGACGGCGCAGAAGGTGCTCCGGCGCACCGACGCGCTCGCCGACGTCTACGGGCTCGACGGCCTGCGGCTCGTCGGGCACACGGACTGGGACGGCACGCCCGAGAGCAACCAGCGGCTGTCCGAGCGCCGGGCCGCCCAGGTGGCCGCCTGGATGACGGGCGCGAGCGCACGGGTCCTGCTGTCCACGGCCGGCCGCGGCGAGAGCGAGCCGGCGGTGTCCAACCGCACCTACAGCGGCAAGGCGGCGAACCGGCGCGTCGAGATCTGGGTCGGCTGAGCGCGGCCGGGGCTACATCCGTTCGGCGAGCCGCCGGCACGCGATCTGGACCGGGTCGTGGACCGGGGAGAACGGCGGGGCGTAGGACAGGTCCATCGCGGCGACGTCGTCGACGCTCGCGTGCAGCCAGATCGCCGCGGCGGCGGTGTCGACCCGCTTGGCCGAGCCCGGGCCACCGACGATCTGCAGCCCGAGCAGCAGCCGGGAGCCCTTCTCCGCCAGCACCTTCACGGCGATCGGTGACGCCTCCGGCATGTAGCCGCTCGCGGTCGTCGACTCCGTGACGAGGCTCGCGACGTCGCGGCCGGCCTCGAGCGCCTGCTGCGTCGTCGGGCCGGTCCGGCCGATCTCGACGTGGACGCCGTTCGCGGCGAACCGGGTGATCGCGGTGCCGAGCACGCCGCCGAACCGGGCCGGTCCGCCCCCGGTGCCGCCCTCCGGGTCGCCGGCCGCGGAGCGACCGATGTTCTCCCCCGCCACCCGGCCCTGCTTGTTCGCGTGCGTGCCGAGCGGCACGTACACCCGCCGGCCGCCGTGCCGCTCGACGTGCTCGCAGCAGTCGCCGGCCGCCCACACCCCCGGCAGTACGGCGCCGTCCGGACCGAGCGCCCGCTGCCGGTCGTCGGTGAGGACGCCACCGAAGTCCCCGACGGCGACCCCGGCCGCGACCGCGAGCTCCGAGCGCGGCCGGGCACCGAGGCCGAGCGCGACGACGTCGCCCTCGAACCGTTCTCCCGCAACCGGTCCCGCGGCGTCGCTGCCCGTCGTTCCACTACCCGTCGGGACCGCGCTCACGCAGGCGACCCGGCCGTCCGGCCCGACGCTCAGCGACCCGACGTCCTCCCCGACCCGGACCGTCACCCCGGCCCGCTCCACCGCCTCGCGGACCCGCGCCCCCATGTCGGGGTCGAGCGTCCCCATCACCTCGCGCCGGGTGACGAGCGTCGTCGTCAACCCCTTGCGCGCGAACGCCTCCGCCATCTCGAGGCCGATGTAACCGCCGCCGACGACGACCCCTCGCCGGGGCGCATCGTCGAGCATCGCGACCCAGGCCGCCCCGTCGTCGAGGTCCTTGACCGCCCGGACCCCGGGCACGAACCGGCCGTCGGCGTCGAGCGCCCACGGCGGGACGACGGGCGCCGCGCCGGTCGCGAGCAGCACGTCGTCGTACTCCCAGGTCGCGCGCGCACCGGTGGCGACGTCGACGCCGGTCACCGTGCGGGCGGCGACGTCGAGCGCGACGGCCTCGACGCCGAGCCGCAGGTCGATGCCGGCCGCACGGTGCTCCTGGGCCGTCCGCGCGACCAGCCGGTCGCCGTCCTCGACGTCGCCGGCGACCCAGTACGGGATCCCGCAGGCCGAGTAGGACGTGTGCGCCGTCCGCTCGAGCGCCACGACGCGCAGGTCGACGCCGGCGGCCCGCGCCGTCCGCAGCGCCTGGTGCGCGGCGCTCATCCCGGCGGCGTCCGCCCCGACGACGACGAGCCGGTGAACGACCGACGGCGATCCGGCCACGCTGCCTCCAGGGTCCGCACGGGCCCCGCACGGGGCCGCGCCCACCTTCGCACGGCGTGCACCTGCGCGACCGCAGGAGCCCCCTAGGCTCGGCCCATGAGCGAGCGACGCACGATCGACTGCTGGCTGACCGACATGGACGGCGTGCTCGTCCACGAGGGGACCGCCCTGCCCGGCGCCGCGGACTTCCTCGCCCGGCTGCGCGAGAAGGACAAGCGGTTCCTCGTGCTGACGAACAACTCGATCTTCACCGCCCGCGACCTGCGCGCCCGGCTCCTCGGTTCCGGCCTCGACGTCCCGGAGGAGGCGATCTGGACGTCGGCGCTCGCGACCGCGCAGTTCCTCGACGACCAGCACCCCGGCGGCTCGGCGTACGTCATCGGCGAGGCGGGCCTCACGACGGCGCTGCACGAGATCGGGTACGTCCTCACCGACACCGACCCGGACTACGTCGTCCTCGGCGAGACCCGGACCTACTCGTTCGAGGCCATCACCAAGGCGATCCGCCTCATCGACGGCGGCGCCCGGTTCATCGCGACGAACCCGGACCCGACGGGACCCTCGGCCGAGGGCCCGCTGCCGGCCTGCGGCGCGGTCGCGGCGCTCATCACCCGGGCCACCGGGGCGGTGCCGTACGTGGTCGGCAAGCCGAACCCGATGATGTTCCGCTCGGCGATGAACCGGATCGACGCGCACTCGGAGTCGACCGCGATGATCGGCGACCGGATGGACACCGACATCGTCGCCGGCATCGAGGCGGGCCTGTCGACCTACCTCGTCCTCACCGGCTCGACGCCGCGCAGCGCGGTCGAGACCTTCCCGTACCGCCCCTCGCACGTCCGGGACTCGATCGCGGACATCGTCGAGCGGATCTGAGCGCGGGGCCGCAGGCGGTCCGGGATCAGCGCTTGAGCACCCGGCGCATGATGATCCGCGTCTCGATCGAGGTGACGCCCGGGAGCAGCCGGATCAGCTGGACCGCCTCGTACAGCTCGGCCTGGGTGCGGCCCTTGACCCGGACCTCGTAGTCGATCGTGCCGGCGAGGTCGAGCACCTCGACGACGGCCGGGATCGAGGCGAAGCCCTCCTCCATCGTCGGGGCGTCGACGTCGATCGCCGTGTTGACGTGGACGACCGCGTGCCAGGGGGTGCCCTCGAGCTCGGGGTCGAGCAGCACGGTGTAGCCGCGGACGACGCCGCTGGCCTCCATCCGGCGCATCCGCTGGGTCACGGCCTGGGCCGAGAGCCCCACCGCCTCGCCGAGGTCGCGGAAGGACGCACGGGCGTTCTCCACGAGCAGACGGAGGATTCTTCCGTCGGTGGAGTCCAGACCGCGGTTCCTCATGCGCTGCTCGACCACGGTTTCATGCTCTCAGACGAGATCTGCTGCCATCGATCCATGTCCACCACGCCCACCCTCCGCCGCCGCCCCCGTCCGCTCGCCACGGCCTCGTCGACCCGCTCCACGAGGACGTCGGCACGCACGAGCAGGTTCGCGCTGCTCCGAACGGGTGACGCCCGCCGCACGCCGGCGCCGGCGACCGTCGGCATCGGCGCCCTCGTCGGCGTGACGAGGGTGTGGGGCTCGACCTTCCCGCTGCTCAAGGACGCCCTCGACCGGATCCCGGCCGCCGACCTGCTCACCGTCCGGTTCGCGGTCGCGACCCTCGCCCTGCTCGCGCTGCGCCCCACGGCCCTGGTCGGCATGAGCCGGCGGACGGCGGCCCGCGCCGCCCTGCTCGGCCTGCTCTACGGCGTCGCGCAGGTGCTCCAGACCGTCGGCCTGGAGCACACGTCGGCCTCGGTGTCCGGTTTCGTCACGAGTGCGTACGTCGTCCTCACCCCGGTCCTCGGCGCGCTCGTCCTGCGCCGGCGCGTCCCGGCACCGGTGTGGGTCGCCGTCGCGCTGTCGACGGCCGGCATCGGCGTCCTGTCGCTGCGCGGCCTCGCCGTCGGCCCGGGCGAGGCGCTCACCCTGCTCTCGGCGGCCTTCTTCGCCCTGCACATCCTCGGCCTCGGCGCCTGGGCGTCGGCGAAGGACGCGTTCGGCGTGAGCGTCGTCCAGCTCGCGGTCGTCACCGTCGTCAGCGGGGCCGCCGCGGCCCCGGGCGGGCTCACCCTGCCGCACGGCACCGCCGACCTGCTCGCCGTCGGCTACCTCGCGGTCGTCGCCGGGGCCGGTGCGCTGCTCGTGCAGACGTGGGCGCAGGCCCACGTCGCCCCGGAGCGGGCCGCGGTCGTCATGACCCTGGAGCCGGTCTGGGCTGCGGCCTTCTCGGTCGCGCTGCTCGGGGAGACCCTCGGGCCGCGGGTCGTCGTCGGCGGCGCCGCGGTGCTCGCCGCGATGGTCGTCTGCGAGCGCCCGGACCTGGTCGCCCGGCTGGTCGCCCGGCTCGCCGCGACGCTGCGCCCGCTCGGGCACCGGCTGCCCGACGTCGTCGGCCCGCGGGACGCCCGCCGGACGCTTCGCGTGCACGGCGCCGGGTCCCGCTCCCGGGAGGGCCGACAGCCCGGCCCGGCGCGGGGCACCCGGACGCCGTGCGCGGCGTGCTGCTAGCACCCGGTCCGGTACCGGGACCGGGTCAGCGCTGCGCGCAGTGCGCCCGGACCGTCTCGACGACGAGCTCGGGGACGCGCAGCTGCGGGAGGTGGTCGACCCCGGCGAGCCGGACGAGCCGGCAGCCGGGGATCCCCGCGGCCATCTCCTCGTTCAGCGTGACGAGCGAGGGGAAGTCCCGCTCCCCGAGCAGGAGGGTGGTCGGGACCGCGATCTCGCCGAAGCGGTCGAGCGCCGACGGCAGCCGCCGCAGGTGCACGGCCTCGGCCGCCTCGGCCCGCAGGCTGGTCCGCACGAGGTCGCGCACGAGCGGCTCGTGGCCCGCGGCGCACCACAGCTCGAGCATGAACGCGACGAGCGGCTCCTCGTCGCCCGCGGCGTAGGCCTCCTCGGCGGCCTCCCAGCGGGCCTCGACCTCCTCGGCGGCCGACGGCTGCCAGCCGCCGGCGGACGGGGCGAGGAGCACGAGCGAGCGGACGGCGTCCGGCCGGCGCAGCGCCACCTCGACCGCCGTCGCGCCGCCCTGGCTGTTGCCGACGAGGTGCGCGGACGCGATGCCGAGGGCGTCGAGGACGGCGAGCAGGTCGTCCGCCCAGTCGTACGGCTCGGTCGGGGCGGGGGACCCGCCGTAGCCGCGGAAGTCGTACCGGACGACGCGGCAGGTCTCGGTGAGGGCCGGCCACACCGCCTCCCACGACCTCAGGTCGCCGATGCCGGGATGGAGCAGGACGACGGGCTCGCCGTCACCGCCGGAGTCCTCGGCCCACAGGGAGTCCGCACCGACCGGGATCGTCATCCGCATCCGGGCACGCTATGCCCGGTCCGTCGCCGACCGACAGGGAGTTTCGCCGGCCGGGTGCCGCCGCCGGGACGTCGCGGCGTGCCCGCATGCGAGATCGGCGGCCCTCCTGCCGCGCGGCCAGGCGCGCACAGGAGGGTCCGCCGATCGTCGGCGGTCCGGACGGCGGGGGGCGACCGCCGGGGTCCGGACCTGCTCCGGGCCGTCAGGGGCGTTGACGGCCAGAAGGGTCTTCAGCGGGGCTCGTCAGTCGTCCGAGCCCTTGTCGTCGCCGGCCTCGTCGTCGCCGCCGTGGCCGCCGTGGTCGTCGTCGGCGTCGTCGTCGTCGTCGCCGCCGTGGCCGCCCTTGTCGTCGTCGGCGTCGTCGGCGCCGTCCTTGCCGGAGTTCGCGCCGTGGTCGTCCGCGTCCTCGGTCGCGTCGTCGCCGCCGTGGCCGCCCTTGTCGTCGTCCGCGTCGTCGGCGCCGTCCTTGCCGGAGTTCGCGCCGTGGTCGTCGTCCGCGTCCTCGGTCGCGTCGTCCGTCGCGTCGTCGGAGGCGTCGTCGCTCGCGTCGTCCGCGCGGTCGCCACCCTTGTCGTCGTTCGCGTCCTCGGCGCTGTCGTTGCCCGAGTTCGCGCCGTGGTCGTCGTTCGCGTCCTGCGTCGCGTCGTCGGTCGGCTCGGCGCCCGGGGCGTCGTCGGAGCTCTTGACGACCTTGGAGGTCGAGTGGCCGGAGCCCGTCGCGGCGAACGAGACGCCGACGGCGGCGGCGCTGAACGTGAGGGCGGAGGCCGCGACGAGCACGACCGCCTGGCGCTTCTTGAGGTTCATCGAGGTCCTCTCGGGAGCCCGGACCGTCGGCCCGCGCTGTGACTTCCGCTACGACACAGTTCTCCCAGCCGGCGGCAACCGGTCGCGACTGCCCCTTGGTACTAGTCCCGGCCGTCGACCGGCCGCTGAGCACGGGACGCCCCGGGGGACAACGTCTTCTTCGCGCAGGCTTGACGTTCCGTTGACCCACAAGAGGCCCGCCCGACCCGCTCTTGACACAGCCTTGACGTGGCCCCCGGACGGCGGTCAGTCGGTGGCGTGCGTGCGGACCCAGGCGTGCATCGCGACCGCCGCGGCGGCGCCGGCGTTGATCGACCGGGTCGAGCCGAACTGCGCGATCGACAGGACCGCGTCGCAGGCCGCGCGCGCGGGCTCCGAGAGGCCCGGCCCCTCCTGGCCGAAGAGGAGCACGCAGCGCCGCGGCAGCAGGTAGGTCTCCAGCGCCACGGAACCGGGCAGGTTGTCGACGCCGAGCACCGGCAGCCCCTGCGAGCCCGCCCACGCGACGAGCGCCACGGCGTCCGGGTGGTGCGAGACGTGCATGTAGGCGTCGGTGACCATCGCGCCCCGCCGGTTCCAGCGCCGGCGGCCCACGACGTGCACCCCGGCGGCGTTGAACGCGTTCGCGGTCCGGACGACGGAGCCGATGTTGAAGTCGTGCTCCCAGTTCTCCACCGCGACGTGGAAGGGGTGCCGCCGGGTGTCGAGGTCCGCGCGGATCGCGGCCACCGTCCAGTACCGGTAGCGGTCGACGACGTTGCGCCGGTCACCGTCGCGGAGCAGGGCCGGGTCGTACCGCGCGTCGTCCGGCCAGGGCCCCGGCCACGGACCGACGCCCACCTGTGGGTCCGCCGGGCGCCCGCTGTGAGTCTCGCCGTCCGCCACGGAGGCGAACCCTACGGCCCTTACCCTGAGGAGGTGACCTTCGCACCCCATGCGCTCGGCCCGAGCTGGCTCGACCCGCAGACCCTGCTGGAGCAGCTCGGCAACGGAGCCCTCTGGGGCGCCGCCGCCATCGTCTTCGTCGAGTGCGGGCTGTTCCTCTTCTTCCTCCCGGGCGACTCGCTGCTCTTCACCGTCGGGCTGCTCATCGGCCAGGGCTCGGTGAAGGCGCCGCTGTGGCTGGCCTGCCTCGTGCTCACCGTCGCCGCCTTCGCCGGCAACGTCGTCGGCTACGAGATCGGCCGCTTCGTCGGCCCGGCGATCTTCCGCCGGCCGGACTCGCGGCTCTTCCGCCAGGAGTACGTCGACAAGACCGTCGCGTTCTTCGACAAGTACGGCACGCGCGCGATCGTGCTGGCCCGGTTCGTGCCGATCGTCCGCACGTTCATCACGGTGACGGCCGGCGTCGGGCAGATGGACCGGCGCAAGTTCTTCACCTACAGCGGCATCGGCGCGGTGCTCTGGGCGACCGGCGTGACGCTCCTCGGCCGGCTGCTCGGCGGCGTCGACTTCGTGAAGAACAACCTCGAGGCGATGCTCCTCGCGATCGTCCTCGTCTCCGTCCTGCCCGTGGTCTTCGAGTTCGCCCGCGAGCACCTCAAGCGCCGCCGCACCGCCGCCTGACGCGGGCGGGCGGCGGGCGTCACTCGGCCCGGGCGGCGGTCTCCGGGTCGTCGGCCGGGAGCGTGAGCGTGCGCTCGACCGGCTCGACCGGGTCCACGGGCTCGACGGGCTCGTCGGGCGCCGCCGGGTCGGCCTGGTCGGCCGGCTCGCCGCCCCCGGCACCCGCCGTCCGGAGCGCGCCGAGGACGACCACGGCGACGACGACGCAGACGAGGGCCCCGAGGACGCCCGAGCCGACGAACGCGTGCCGCGGGCCGACCGCGCTCCCGAGGAACGCGGCGACGCCCAGCCCGACGACGCTCGCGAGCTGCGTCGTCCCCGCGACGGCCGCGAACGCCCGGCCCCGCACGGCGTCCGAGGTGCGGGCGACGGTGAACGACCCCACGTAGACGTTGAGCGCCCCGAACCCGAACCCGATCCCGCCGAAGGCGACCGCGACCCAGGCCAGCCCGGGGGCCACCCCGGCGAGCGCCGTGAGCACCGAGACGACGACGAGCGACCCGACGATGCCCCAGGCTTGCGCGCGGACCGTGGCGGCCCGCCCGGCGACGAGGGCGCCGACGAGACCGGCAGCGGCGAGCACGCCCGTCACGAGCCCGTAGGTGGTCGGCCCGGCGCCGAAGACGTCCCGCACGAGGAAGACGTCGATGACCGCGACGACCTGGATGACGAGCAGGATGACGAGGATCCCGCCGAGCAGCGCGGAGAACAGGCCGTCGGCCCGGACGAGCGCGAGCCCGGCCCAGGCGCTGTCGCCGCCCGCGCCCGGCTCCGGGCGCCGCACGACCCGGACGGCACGGGCCATGACGACGAGCACGACGAACGTCGCGGCGTTGACGAGCAGCGCGCTCGCGACCCCCACCGTGCCGACGAGCACCCCGGCGAGCGCGGGCGCCGCGACCGTGGCGGCCGCCGTCCCGGCCTGGCTGAGGCCGATCGCGCGGGACACCTCGTCGTCCGGCACGAGGTGCGGCAGCAGCGCCTGCCAGGCCGGGCTCGCGACGACCTGG
>JACRAB010000484.1 GCA_016213575.1 Actinomycetota bacterium | reverse complement strand
CTCCGGACCCGATGGGCGCTCCGGAGCGCCCTCTCGGTCCGGAGGTGGCGATCAGCGGGCCGGGGTCAGGCGCGGCGGACCGGCTGCTGGAGCTCGGTGACCCAGGCGTCCGGGTCGTCGAACGGGGTGTGCAGGTACACCTCGCGGCAGACGCCGTCGAGCACCCAGCCGTCGGCGTCGATCCGGCGGACGAGCTGCTGCCAGGCGTCGCCGATGCCCGCCATCGAGCCGCGGTAGACGGAGCGGGCGCACTGCTCGATCGGGGGCAGGTCGACGACCTCGGCGTCACCGTCCGGGGCAGGTGCCTCCCAAGGGAAGCCGGCCGTGATCCGGATGGTGCCGTCGTCGGCGAAGTCGTACGTCGCGACCGTCGGACCGGACGGCGCCCCGCCGGCGGCGGCGACGGTGTCGGCCACGCGGCCGAAGAGTGAGCTGACGATCTCACCGAAGGGCGGCTGCCCGTCGGTGGTGGCGGCCAGGCTCAGCAACCGGTGACCGGTGACGGAGATGATCTCGAAGTCCTTGTCGGACAGGGTGTTCATCGCACTCTCGCTCTCGATGGATCGCAGCCTCGCCTCGACCCGGGCCAACCGTTGCCTGTCGGCATCGATCTGTTCGGCGAGCTCGGCCCGGCGCAGCCGGAGCATGCCGCGCAGCTCCTCGGGCGACACCTCGTCGTCGAGGATCGTCCGGACCCGGTCGAGGGTGAACCCGAGGTCCTTGAGCGCGAGCAGCCGGTCGAGCCGGGTGAGCTGGCCGACGGCGTAGTAGCGGTAGCCGGACGCCGCGTCGACGCGGGCCGGCACGAGCAGGCCGGTCGCGTCGTAGTGCCGCAGCATCCGGACCGACACACCGCCGAGGCGGGCGAAGTCTCCGATGGTCAGCATGACCCCTTCACCTCACGGCCTGACACGGTGTGAGGGTCAAGCGTGGCACGGCGCGATTCTCCCGGGTGCCGGCGGGGCGGCGGTGCGAGGCTGGGCGCATGACCGCACCCGACGCGTTCCTCGAGTCCTGCAAGGCCGACCTGCACCGGTACCTCCGGGGTGCGCGCGAGGCCCTCGTGTGGAAGCTCGAGGGCCTGTCCGAGTACGACGTCCGCCGCCCGCTCGTCGCGACCGGCACGAACCTGCTGGGCCTGGTCAAGCACGTCGCGAGCGTCGAGGCCGGCTACCTCGGCGACGTCTTCGGCCGGCCGTCGCGCGAGCGCTTCCCGTGGTTCGCGGACGACGCCGAGCCGAACGCCGACCTCTGGGCCACGGCGGACGAGACCCGGGAGGAGATCCTCGCTCTGTACCGCCGGGTGTGGGCCCACTCGGACGCCACCGTCGAGGCGCTGCCGCTCGACGCGACCGGCGAGGTGCCGTGGTGGCCGCCGGAGGGCCGGCACGTGACGCTGCACCGGATCCTCGTGCACATCACGACCGAGACGCACCGGCACGCCGGCCACGCGGACCTCGTCCGCGAGCTCGTCGACGGCGCCGCCGGGCTGGGCACCGGCAACGACAACCTCTGGCTCCCCGAAGGCGGCTGGCCGGCCCACCGCGAGCGGCTCGAGCAGGTCGCGCAGACGTTCCGCTGACGCGACCCGGCAGACGCGGCCTCCGCAGGACGCCGGCGGCCCGCCCGGGTCTCCCCGGACGGGCCGCAGTAGTGCGTCGAACGTGCTGCAGGTCTGACGTGCTGCAGGGCAACGGTCAGTCGTCGCCCTTGCCCGAGTGCAGGCCCTTGCTGATGAGCGACATGACGCCGGCGTCCGCGAGCGTCGTGGCGTCGCCGACCTCGCGGTTCTCCGCGACGTCGCGCAGCAGGCGGCGCATGATCTTGCCGGACCGGGTCTTCGGCAGCTCCGGGACGACCATGATCTGGCGCGGCTTGGCGATCGGGCCGATCTCCTTCGCCACGTGGTTGCGCAGCTCGGTGATGATCTCCTTGCCCGCGCCCTCCTCCTCGGAGACCGTGCCGCGGAGGATGACGAACGCGACGACCGCCTGGCCCGTCGTCTCGTCGGTCGCGCCGACGACGGCCGCCTCGGCGACCTTCGGGTGCGACACGAGCGCCGACTCGATCTCCGTCGTGGAGAGCCGGTGGCCCGACACGTTCATGACGTCGTCGACGCGGCCGAGGAGCCAGATGTCGCCGTCCTCGTCCTTCTTCGCGCCGTCACCGGCGAAGTACATGTGCTCGAAGCGCGACCAGTACGTCTCCTTGTAGCGCTCCGGGTCGCCCCAGATGCCGCGGAGCATCGACGGCCACGGCTCGGTGAGCACGAGGTACCCGCCGCCGCCGTTCGCGACCGGGTGCGCCTCGTCGTCCAGCACCTCGGCCGAGATGCCCGGCAGCGGGATCTGCGCCGAGCCGGGCTTGAGCGTCGTGACGCCGGGGAGCGGGCTGATCATCATCGCGCCCGTCTCGGTCTGCCACCACGTGTCGACGATCGGGGCCTTGTCGCCGCCGATGACGCGCCGGTACCACATCCACGCCTCGGGGTTGATCGACTCACCGACCGAGCCCATGACGCGGATCGTCGACAGGTCGAACTTCGCGGGGATGTCCTCGCCCCACTTCATGAACGTCCGGATCGCCGTCGGCGCGGTGTAGAGGATCGTCACGCCGTACTTGGCGACGATCTCCCACCAGCGGCCCTTGTGCGGGGAGTCCGGCGTGCCCTCGTAGATGACCTGCGTGGCGCCGTTCGCGAGCGGGCCGTAGACGATGTACGAGTGCCCGGTGACCCAGCCGACGTCGGCGGTGCACCAGTAGACGTCGGTCTCGGGCTTGAGGTCGAAGACGTTCTTGTGCGTGTAGGAGGCCTGCGTGAGGTACCCGCCGCTCGTGTGCAGGATGCCCTTCGGCTTCCCCGTCGTGCCCGACGTGTAGAGGATGAAGAGCGGGTGCTCGGCGTCCATCGGCTCCGGGGTGTGGTCGGCCGAGGCCCCCTCGAGCGCGTCGTGCCACCAGACGTCCTTGTCGGTCCAGGCGACGTCCTGCCCGGTCCGCTTGACGACGAGCACGTGCTGCACGGACGGCGAGGCGGCGACCGCCTCGTCGACGGCCGGCTTGAGGGCGGACGGCGCACCGCGCCGGTAGCCGCCGTCGGACGTGATGACGACCTTAGCCTCGGCGTCCTCGATGCGGCTGCGGAGCGCCTCGGAGGAGAAGCCGCCGAAGACGACCGAGTGCGGGGCGCCGATCCGGGCGCAGGCGAGCATCGCGACCGCGGCCTCGGGGATCATCGGCAGGTAGATCGCGACCCGGTCGCCCTTGGTCACGCCGAGCGCGAGGAGCGCGTTGGCGGCCTTGGAGACCTCGTCCTTGAGCTGGGCGTAGGTGATGGTGCGGGTGTCGCCGGGCTCGCCCTCGAAGTGGATGGCGACCCGGTCGCCGTTGCCGGCCTCGACGTGCCGGTCGACGCAGTTGTAGGCGACGTTGAGCGTGCCGCCGACGAACCACTTGGCGAACGGGGCGTCGCTCCAGTCGAGGGTCTGGCCCCACGGGCTCGCCCACGTCAGCGCCCGCGCCTGGTCGTCCCAGAACGCGAGCCGGTCGGCGGCCGCTGCGGCGTAGAGGTCGGCGCCCGCGACGGCGTTCTTCGCGAACTCGGGGTCCGGCGGGAACCTTCGCTCCTCGTGGAGCAGGTTCTCCAGGCTGGGGTTCGACATGCAGGCCCTCCGCGGTCGACGTCGGTGTCGGGAATGCCGATGCACCCGTGCGGGGTGCACCGGACGTCTGAGGTGAGGCTAGTCACCCCGGGGGGCGCAGGACAGGGCAGGGCACGCCGCTCCGACGAGCGGCCCGGCGGCTGCGACGGGCGGTGCCGGGGTCACCGTCCGGGCGGCGGCGCTGTGACGTCCACGACGTCCACGTCCGTTGACCTGGGCGTCAGCCCGACGTCGGCCAGCCCGAGGGCGGCGGCCGCCCGGACCCGCTCCGCGACGTCCGGCACGTTCGCGCCGTGGTCGACGACGACCCGCACGACGAGGTCGACGACCCCGGGCGCCCCCTCCACGGGCCGCACCCGGACCCGCCGGCCCAGCGCACCGGGGACGGCGTCCACCCGCTCCCGGACGGCGGCCGCGACGACGTGCTCGCCGACGTGCACGCCCGGGTCGGCGAGCGGCACGCGCCGTCCGCTGCGCAGGTCCGTGAGCACCTCGGAGAGGATCCGGACGACGAGGCCGGGCTCGTCCGCCTCGCCCTCGGGGACGTCGAGGAGCAGGTTGAGACCGGCCACGTGACGCGCGAGGTCGGCGCACCACGGGCAGGTCCGGGCGTGCTCGTCGGGGACCGGGGCGGTGACCGCCTCCCAGGCCTCGTCGAGCCGCCGCCCGCACGGCAGCCGCTCGTCGGCCTCGTCGGGCGGACGCGCACGCCCGCCGCCGGGCTCGCTCATCGCCACGCTCCCATCTCCCGCACCAGGCCCCTGCGGGCCCGGGCGATCCGGCCCCGCACGGTGTCGACGCCGACCTGCTCCAGCCGGGCGATCTCCTCGTACGACAGCCCGGCCTGCTCGCGGAACAGCCAGGCCCGTCGGACCGGGTCCGGCAGCCGGGCGAGCGCGGCGTCGAGGTCGGCGACCGCAGCGCTCATCGTGGCCTGCGCCTCCGGGGACGTCGAGACCGGCGCCGGGACGTCGACGCCGTCGAGCCCGATGCTGTCCCGGCGACGGCGCAGCACGTCGACGCACCGGCGGGACGCCGTCCGCAGCAGCCAGCCCTTGAAGGCGCCCGGGTCGGAGAGCGTGCGCAGCGACCGCCAGGCCGCGATGAAGGACTCCTGGACGACGTCGTCGGCGTCGGCGTCACCGCCGAGCACCCGGCGCGCCATCGCCCGCGCGGTCGGGGCGTAGCGACGCACGAGGACCTCGAAGGCGACGACGTCACCGTCCTGCGCGCGCTCCACGAGCGTCGCGTCGTCCGCCCCCGCCAGCCGTTCGACCACCCGTCGATGGTCAGGTCGCGCCCGTGGCGGGGCACTCGCAGTTGGCCCTGCAGGCAGAAAGGGCGGTGTGACCGGGGTCACCGAAGCGGCGGCGTGAGGATCGCGTTCCGGGGCCCGTCCTTCCCGTGACGCTGCCGCAGGGGCGGCGCCGGAAGGAGTCCACCAGCCATGACCGAGACCGTCACCACGAAGAGCACGCCCGTCGGCACCGGCGTCACCACGGCCGGCACCACCGCCCGGCAGGGCACCGTCGGCCGCGGCATCGACGTCAGCGGCGCCGAGGGCACCGGGGGCGGGACGACGACGATCCAGGAGAACGTCGTCGCGAAGATCGCCGGCATCGCGGCCCGCGACGTCCGCGGCGTGCACGCGCTCGGCGGCGGCGCCGCCCGCGCGATCGGCGCGCTCCGCGAGCGGGTCGGCCGCGCCGACGTCACGCAGGGCATCGGCGTCGAGGTCGGCGAGAAGCAGGCCGCGGCGGACGTCGTCCTCGTCGTCGAGTACGGCGTCCCGATCCAGGACGTCGCGCAGGACGTGCGCCGCAGCATCGTCACCGCCGTCGAGGAGATGACCGGGCTGCAGGTCACCGAGGTCAACGTCCTCGTCTCCGACGTGTTCGTCGCCGGCGACGCCGACGACGACGCGGACGCCGACCAGCCGCGGCGGGTCCAGTGACCCCGACGCTCACCCCGACCGCGCTCGGTCTGCTCGCAGGGATCGCGCTCGGTTTCGCGGCGGCCTTCGGCGGGTTCGGCGCGTTCGTCCTCGTCGCCGTGCTCGGCGGCCTCGGCCTGCTCGCGGGCCGGGCCGCCGAGGGCCGGCTCGACCTCGCCGCGCTGCGCGACGCCGTGAGCGGCCGGCGGTCCCTGACATGACCGCCGGCCTCGTGGAGCCCGCCGCCCCGGGCACCGGCGTCGCCGCCGACGCAGCGCCGGCCCTGCGGACGGCGCCCGCCGCCGACCGCGGCCGGACGACCGTCTCCGGCCGGGCGCTGCGGTCG
>JACRAB010000489.1 GCA_016213575.1 Actinomycetota bacterium | reverse complement strand
GTCCGCTTCCTGCGCGCGCACACCGACCGGACGACGAAGATGACTATCCCCGGGCCGTTCACCATGGCCCAGCAGGCGCAGGACGACCACTACGGCGACGTCGAGACGCTCGCGATGGCATACGCCGAGGCGGTCAACGCCGAGGCGCGCGACCTCTTCGCGGCCGGCGTCGACATCGTCCAGTTCGACGAGCCCTACCTGCAGGCCCGCCCCGACGCCGCGAAGCAGTTCGGCGTCCGGGTGCTCAACCGGGCCCTCGAGGGGCTCACCGGGACGACCGCCGTCCACCTGTGCTTCGGCTACGCGGCGATCATCCACGAGCGGCCCTCGGGCTACTCGTTCCTCCCCGAGCTCGCCGAGGCCACGTGCGACCAGATCTCCGTCGAGACGGCGCAGTCGAACCTCGACTGCGCCGTGCTCGCCGAGCTGGCCGGCAAGACGATCATCCTCGGCGTCATCGACCTCGACGACCACGCCGTCGAGGAGGCCGCGACGGTCGCCCGCCGGGTCGAGCGCGCGCTGCCGTACGTGGCCCCGGAGAACATCGTCGTCGCGACCGACTGCGGCATGAAGTACCTGCCGCGGGAGTCGGCCGAGGGCAAGCTCCGGGCGCTCGCGGACGGCGCGAGGCTGCTCCGGGGCTGAGCCCACCCCCAGCCGTCCGAGCGCCTCTGAGGGAGATCACCATGCGATCTGACGGCGATCTCCCTCAGAGGCGTCCCCTCCGGGCGGACCTCAGGCCAGCGCGGCCGCGACGGCGTCGTCGAGCGTGCCCGTCGGGCGGCCGATGAGCCGGCTCAGGTCGCCCGTCGTGACCTCGAGCTCACCCGCGCGGATCGACCGGTCGGTGTCGGCGAGCATCGCGGCGACCGGGGCGGGGAGCCCGGCACCCTCGAGCACCTTGGCGAGCCCCTCGACCGGCAGCTCGGAGTAGACGACCTCCTTGCCGCTGTGCTTCGCGACGGACGCCGCGAGGTCGGCGAGCGTGAACGACGCGTCGCCGCCGAGCTCGTAGACCTTGCCCTCGTGGCCCTCGCTCGTGAGCACGACCGCGGCGGCCTCGGCGTACTCGGCCCGCGGGGCGCCGCTGACCCGGCCGTCGCCCGCGCTGCCGAGGACGGCGCCGTGCTCGAGGTAGGTCGGGATCTGCGGGGTGTAGTTCTCGAAGTACCAGCTGTTGCGCAGGAACGTGAACGGGACGCCGAGCGCCCGGATGGCCTCCTCGGTGCCGCGGTGCTCGACCGCGAGCTGGAGGGACGTCGTGTCGGCGTACGGCGCGCTCGTGTAGATGACCGAGGCGCCCGCCTCCTGCGCGGCCCGGGCGGCCGCGGTGTGCTGCTCCACCCGGCGGCCGAAGTCGGTGCCGGAGACGAGGAGCACCTTGTCGGCGCCCTTGAACGCCTCCGCGAGGGTCGCCGGGTCGTCGTAGTCGATCCGGGCCGTGCGGACGCCGCGCTCCGCGAGGTCCGCGAGCTTCTCGACGCTGCGGCCGCCGGCGACGATGTCGCCCGCGGGGACGCCCTTGGCGAGGAGGGACTCGACGGCGAGGCGGCCGAGGTGGCCGGTGGCACCGGTGACGACGACGGACATGAGGACGCTCCTTGGGGCACGGGCGGGAGGTCCCGCCGTTCGGTCTGCTGTCGTCGACCCACAACCGGCGACTGCTCCCGGTACTTCCCAGAGCGCAGTACCCACTTATTGGTAAGGTACTGGCATGACGGTGAGTGACCAGGTCAGGGCCACGATCAGCGACCAGATCGCCCAGCTGCAGACCTACTTCCCCGACCGGGTGCTCGCATCGGCCTGCCCGTCACGGGTCGTGCTCGACCACGTGACGAGCAAGTGGGGCGTCCTCGTGCTCGTCTCCCTGGCCGACCGCACCCTGCGCTGGGGCGAGCTGCGCCGCTCCGTGGAGGGCGTGAGCGAGAAGATGCTCGCGCAGACGCTCCAGGTGCTCGAGCGTGACGGTCTCGTGCACCGCCGGGCGCTGCCCGTCATCCCGCCGCACGTCGAGTACAGCCTCACCGACCTCGGCGTCGAGCTCGTCGGGCACCTGCTGCCGCTCATGGGGTGGCTCGCCGCGAACGCCCCGGCGATCGTCGAGAACGCCGCGGCCGCACCGGCCCGCTGACCTCCGGGGCGGGCTCTCAGGCCCCGAAGAAGTCCGCGAGCGCGGCGGCGGTCGCTGCGGGCTGCTCCTCGGGGAGGAAGTGCCCGCACGGCAGCGTCTGCCCGACGACCCGCCCCGAGCACTGCGCCTGCCACAGCGCGACCGGGTCGAAGAACCGCTCCACCACACCGTCCGCGCCCCAGAGCACGAGCAGGTCGCAGCCGATCCGCTCACCCGCCTCCCGGGAGGCACGGTCGTGCTCGAGGTCGACGGAGGCCGCGGCCCGGTAGTCCTCGCACATGGCGTGCACCGCGGCCGGCGTGAAGCACCGCTCGTACTCGGCGAGCGCCGTCGGCTCGATGTGGTCCAGGCCGCCTGCGCCCCAGCCGCCCAGCGTCGCCCGCAGGTAGCCGATCGGGTCCCCGCCGATCATCATCTCGGGCAGCGGCACCGGCTGGATCAGGTGGAACCAGTGGTAGTACGCGGTGGCGAACCGCTGGTCCGTCGCCGCGTACATGTCGAGCGTCGGCGCGATGTCGAGGACGGCGAGCCGGCTCACCACCCCAGGGTGGTCGAGCGCCATCCGGTGCGCGACCCGGCCGCCGCGGTCGTGGCCGGCGACCCCGAACCCGTCGTGCCCGAGGCCGTGCATGAGGCGGACCAGGTCGTGGGCCGTCGTCCGCTTGGCGTAGCCCTCGTGCCGCGGGCCGCCGTCCGGTGCCGACGAGTCGCCGTACCCGCGCAGGTCCGGCAGCACGAGCCGGAAGTGCGGCGCGAGCGCGACCGCGACCCGGTGCCACAGCGCGTGCGTCTGCGGGAACCCGTGCAGGAGCAGCAGCGGCGGCCCGTCCGGCC
Organism: Actinomycetota bacterium; assembly: GCA_016213575.1. Taxonomy (GTDB): domain Bacteria; phylum Actinomycetota; class Actinomycetes; order Actinomycetales; family Kineosporiaceae; genus R-H-3. The sequence continues at coordinate 5,616 of JACRAB010000489.1, read as the reverse complement.
GGCCGCCGGTGCGCGCGAACAGCCGGACGTCGCCGAGGTCGTACGACGCGGCCTCGAACCCCTCGAACCAGCCCACGGCGCCTCCACGGCTCTGCGGCAGTCGTCGACTGACGACGGACGACGGACGACGGTCGGACCGTCAGCGGAAGAAGCAGGTCTCCCCCGCGTAGACGAGCGTCGCACGGCTCGTCAGGGAGGCCCCGCCGAGGATCCCGCCGAACCCGTCGCCGTCGACGAACTCGGTACCGACGGAGCCCTCGCTCGTCGTCGTCCCCGGCCGCCCGGCCTTGATGTCCCGCAGCGTCGAGCCGATCCCGAGACCGTCCGCGGTCGTCAGGTGCCGGCCCTTGGCGCCCTGGTCGGTCCAGCCGACGAACGTCGTGCCGTCCAGGAGCACCGAGAAGCCGGCGCGGCCGGCAGCGGTGCGCGGCCCCTGGCCGCACTCGGGCAGGTCATTCCTCGTCAGCGAGCCGCCGAGCGCGGTGCCGACCGCCCTGACGACCGCCGTGCCGTCGCTGCCGAACGGCAGGTGCCGGATCGCCGCGCCGCCGACGACGTACCCCAGCCCGTCGCTCTCCAGGACGAGGACCGGGCGCGCCGCCGGCGCCGCCGTCCGCGTCGTCGAGGGGCTCGCGGTCCTCGAGGCGCTCGGCGGACTCGCCGGCGCCGAGGCTGCGGCGGACGACGTCACGACCGGCGCCGACGACGACGGTGCCGCGGGCGTCGTGGGCGTCGTGGCGGCGGTGGACGCCGCGGAGCCGCTGCCCGCCGAACCGCAGGCAGCGAGCGCGAGCACGGCACCCGCCGTCCCCAGCAGGACCGCCACCCGGGGACCGCCCGGCGTCCGGACACGCGTCACGCTGCTGCTCCCTCGATCACGCCGCGGGCCCGGTGCACCCCGGCCCGGCCGCGTCGCCGCGGCACCGTCAGAGCCTGGCACCCCGCGCCGCCGGAGCGCGGCGGAACACGCCCGGCGGGCCGTCCGCCGCAGGCCCGTCACTGCTGCCCGGTCATTACCCTGGCCGGGTGCCACGCCTCGTCGACCACGCGGAGCGCCGGGCCGGCCTGCTCGCCGCGACCTGGCGGGTCGTCCGCACGCGCGGGGTCGGCGGCACGACGACCCGGGCGATCGCCGACGAGGCGGGCTGCTTGCTGAGCGTCCTCGCGCACTTCCTCGGCGGCAAGGACGACATCCTCGTCGCGGCCCAGACGGCCGTCTACGAGCGGATCGTCGAGCGGGCCTTCGCGCTCGGGGGCGACCTCGACGGGCTGGCTGCGCTGCGGGCGGCGTTCGAGGCCGTGCTGCCGCTCGACGAGGAGCGCGAGGCCGACGCCCACGTCAACGTCGCCTTCGCCGGTGCGGCCCTGTCGAACCCGCTCATCGCGCAGGCCCGGCAGAGCAGCCACGCCCGGATCCGCGGCCTGCTGCTCGGGATCCTCGCCGAGGCCCGGGCGCTCGGCGAGCTGCGCCCCGACGTCGTCGACGACGAGGTGGTCGACGGGTTCGTCGTCGCCGTCGAGGGCAGCACCCTGCTCACCCTCGTCGACGGCCGGCACGACGACGGCCGGGTCGAGCGGCTGCACCGGATCGCCGACGCGTTCGTCGACGACCTGCGTGCGCGCTGACCCGGCGCGCCGTCACCAGGCGGGTCGTCACCAGGCGACGGCCCGCTCCCACATCGCCGTGTAGGCCTCGGCGCCGCCGAGCAGCTCGCGGCGCAGCTCGGGCCCGTCCGCACCGGCCTCGAGCACGACGTCGAGGAGCCAGTCGGCGTAGAGCCCGTACTGCGCGACGCCGTCGGTGTTGAGGTCGAAGGTGCGCCGGCCCATGACGTGCCGGGACACCGTCGTCCCCGCGAGCGAGGTGAACGGGTACGCGAACGGGCGGGTCGTCGACGACACCCGGGGCGGTGCCTGGTCGGCGAGGCCGTTGACGTCGCTGCCGAACCCGTACCCGGTGATCGCGGTGCCGTGCGGCAGCGCCCGCGTGCGGCGCCACTCGCCGACGAAGGTCGGCTGCCCGACGACCGCCTCGCCGGCCGGGTGGGCGTAGCCCGCGACGAAGCCGCCGAGGCCGAGCACCCGGTCGACGATCGCAGGGTCGGACCACGAGTGGTCCGAGGTGACGCCCGGGTAGTGCGCGGCCTCGAGGATGTCGAGCGTCGCCTGCGCGGTCCGCACGCTCATGTGGTCGATGTGGACGACCATGCCGCGCTCCATGAGCCGGCGGACGAGGTGCTCGCCGAGCGGGGTGAGCCCGCGGACGTTGCACGTGGGCCCGGTCGGGTACACCGGCAGGACGGCGCCCGCGGGCAGCGACATGACGCCGAAGGACAGCAACCGCGCGAAGTCGTCGTTCGTGATCGGCTGCGCCATGTCGGCCGGGCCGGTGCAGCTGCGCACCTCCCACCAGTGCCCCGTCGACAGCAGGTTGCCGAGGTTCACGGCGGCGCCGGCGACCCCGCCGTCCATCCGGGTGCCGCCGAAGGCGTTGTCGAACTTGTGGACGGGGAAGATCCCGCTCACCCCGAGCGCCTGCACCTCGTCGAGCCCGGCGTCGACCTGGGCCGCCGTGCACTGCGGGACGCCCTTGACCTCCCGGCAGCCGAACGGCTCGGAGATCTCCATCCCGACGAGCACCGCGAGCCTGCCCTGGGCGGCGATGCTGCGGACCTGCGCCGGGGTGGTCGCGATCCGGAACCAGCCCTTGCCCGCACCACCGTTCTGGGCGTCGACGTAGTCCTGCATCGACCGCAGGTACTGCGCCTGCGCCCGCACCGACGCCATCTCGTCGCACGAGCCGTCGCGGTAGGGGAACAGCTCGCAGATGACCCGGTTCGTCACGAGGAGGGCGTCGACGACCCGGACGCCGGACCGGTACGCCCGCTCGATGCTGCGGAAGTACGCCTGCTCGTGGAGCTCGCTGTTGTGCTGGGGCCAGTCGCCGAAGGTCGGCCAGCCGTCCTCCGGCGAGCTCGTGATGTCGGTACCGGCGAGGACGCCCTCGAGCACCGCCCCGACGTTGAGCGAGCCGTGGGTCGGGCAGCCGGACAGCGCGGTGACGACCCCGCCCGGTGACCAGGCCTCCCCGCAGTGCAGCCGGCCGCCGAACCCGGCCGCCGCGGTGACGTGCATGTGGGCGTCGATCGCCCCGACGATCCGGCCGTTCGCGTCGACCCCGGGCGACGGCGTCCCCGTGACCGCGGTCGCGACGTCCGGGGGCGTGAAGCAGCCGGCCGCCGCCGCGAGCGCGACCGTGCTCGTGCCGCCGCCCGCGCCGAGGCTCCACAGGTAGGAGCCGAGCCGTTGGCCGGTGGCCGTCGCCGTGACGCTGTAGCGCGCACCGCTCGCGGCGACCGTCCAGTCCGCCCGGTCCCCGTACGTCGTCCCGGGCATGACCCAGTTGAGGACGCTCATGTACGCGGGCGCCCCGCCGGCGTCGTAGAGCATGTAGCGGGAGAGCTGGGTCGCCTCGAACCGGAACGGGGTGGCCCCCGCGGCGGAGGACGTGAACCCGTAGCCGTTGCCGTTGCGGACGACGTAGCCCTGGGACGACGACCCGGAGAAGACCTGGAGCGTCGCGCACGTGCCGTCGAGGGCGTCCGGGGCGACGGTGACGACGGTGGCGGCGACCGCGGCGGGCAGCCCGCCCGCGGCCACGAGGAGCGCGGCGGGGACGAGGACGGCGGTCATGACGGCGACGAGACGGCGGCGGAGCGGGGGCGTGGACATGCGGCGACCCCTTCGTCGTTGACGGATCATCTGATCCAGTAACGGGAGGATAGGGCCGCCGCGCCCGCAGCGACAGGGGTCGGGGCGGAGCAGTTCGTGGTGGTTCGCGGGGACATGCCGAGCGCCCGGTGGCCTCCGTGCGGGGAGGCCACCGGGCGCTGGTCCGGCGTGCGGGCCGGGGGACGGCGTAGCGGGCCGTCGGTCAGTCGGTCAGCGGGTCGCTCGGTTCGGTCGGTCAGGCGCAGGTCGTCCGCAGCACCTTGACCTCGTGGACCTCGCCGTCCTCGACCTCGATCTCCGTGACGAGCGCCGTCGGGACGAGCGCGGCGACCGCGGTCGTCTCCTCGTCGGCCTCGCACTCGAGGTCCTCGGCGTCCTCGTACTTGACCTCGGCGCCGACCGACAGCGTCACGGTGACCGTCCCGCCGCCGTCGGTCGTCAGGACGAGCACGTGCGAGGTGTCGTCGTACGACGTCACGGTGCCGAAGCGGTCGCCCTCGTCCTCGTCGTCCCGGCCGTCGCCGTCGCGGTCGCCGGAGCAGGAGTCGCTCGCCGAGTCGTCGTCGTCCTCGTCCTGGCGGCCGTCGTCGTCGCCGTCCTCGGCCCCGTCGGAGACCCCGTCGTCGTCGCTGTCCGCGTCGGTCGCGCTGCCGCCGAGCTCGTTCTCGTCCTCGTCGGCGACGTGGTCGCCGTCCGCGTCGTCGTCGTCCGCCACGCAGGCCTCGGTGGCGTCGTCCTCGTCCTCGTTCGCGACGCCGTCGGCGTCCGCGTCCTCGTCCCCGTCGACGGTGCCGTCGTGGTCGGTGTCGGCGACGGTCATCGACGTGTGCGTCCGCAGCTCGTCGCCGTCGTCCTGCCCGTCGCCGTCGGTGTCCTCGTCGCGGATGTCGCCGTGGTTCTTGTACTCCTGGATGTTCTTCGCGCCGTCCCGGTCCGGGTCGGCCGCGGCGTCCGCCGGCGACTTCGGGTTCAGCCGCGCACGGATCTCCCAGCCGTTGGCGATGCCGTCGTGGTCGAAGTCCTCGGAGCCGTCGCGCCGGCGGTCGCCGTCGCTGTCGGCCTTGCGCGGCTTCGTCCGGAGCTTGTACTCCCAGAGGTTCGTCAGGCCGTCCCGGTCGGGGTCGGTCTTCGCGTCGGCCTTGGACCGCGGGTTCAGGTGGTTGCGGACCTCCCACACGTTCGGCATGCCGTCGCGGTCGGTGTCCTTCGTGCCGGCCGAGGCCGGGCCGCAGAGCGCTCCGGTCATCGCGAGCGCGGCACAGGTGGCGAGCACGGTGCGGGTGGTCTTCGTTCCCACAGGATCCCCTTCGGTAGCTGAGCAACCTCGTCGGACGAGGCCTCATGGCTTTGCGTCCCCACCTCGCGATGGGTTTGCCGTTTCGGACGGTGGAGCGTTCGGGCCGAGCCGCACCGGGCGCTTCACCACGGTCATCGCTCCGGGTGCCCGCCGGGGTACGGGCAGCCACGCGGTTCACCGCTTCGGAGCACCGCAGGCCCGCGGACCCACCCGTTCGGCCCCGCACGGCTCCCGGCGGGCGGCCGGGCCACCTCATCGCCGATGATGCTCGGGTGAGCTTCCTGCGCGAGTACGGGCTGTTCCTCCTCGAGACCCTCACGGTGGTCGCGGCGATCGTCACCGTGCTGGTCGCGGTCACTGTGCTCGTCGGGCGGACGGCGCGCGCCCGCCGTCCGGACGCCCGGGGCCTGCGCGTCCGCAACCTCAACCGCGGCTTCGAGGACCTCGGGATCGCCCTGCGGTCGCACACCGTGCCCCGCAAGGTCGCCAAGGCGCAGGCCAGGGCGCTGCGCAAGGAGCGCAAGGCGCTCGACGCCAAGGGGCCGGCCGCCGGTGCGGTCGAGGGACCGGCGGGGACGGCGGGCGCG
>JACRAB010000488.1 GCA_016213575.1 Actinomycetota bacterium | reverse complement strand
CGGCCGAGCACGGTCACGACCTCGTCCTCGCTCAGCTCCCGGGCGGAGGTGCCGGCGACCTCCTCGGAACGGACGGCGGTGAGCGCCATCCGCAGGGTGGCGGCGGTGAGCTCGTCACGGCTGCGGATCGCCTCGGTGAGGTCGGACTGCATGCGGGCCTTGAGGCCGGTCGGGGTGTCGGACATGAGGGCATCCTCCCACCGGGGCCGCGCCGGGCTCCCCCGACTTTCCGCGGGAGCCCGCCGCGTCAGGGACACTGGTCGGGTGCGTCCGACCCTGCCCCTCGCCGTCCTGGCCGCCGGCGCCGCCGGTCTCGCCTACGCCACCTACGAGGCCCGGTCCTTCACGCTGCGCCGCTTCGTGCTGCCCGTGCTGCCGGCGGGCAGCGCCCCGATCCGGGTCCTGCACCTGTCCGACCTGCACCTGGTGCCCCGCCAGCAGGACAAGCTCGCGTGGGTGCGCTCGCTCGGGGCCCTCGAGCCGGACCTCGTCGTGTCGACCGGGGACAACCTCGCGGCCATGGACGCCGTCCCGGCCGTCCTCGAGGCGCACGGCGACCTGCTCTCCCGGCCGGGGGTCTTCGTCCTCGGCTCCAACGACTACTGGGCCCCGCGGCGCAAGAGCCCGGCCCGCTACCTGCTGCGCAACGGCGGCCCCAAGCTGCTCGGCCGCCGGCTGCCGACGTCCGACCTCGTCGACGGCTTCCGGGACGCGGGCTGGCTCGACCTGACGAACCGCCGGGGCAGCCTCACGGTCCGCGGCTCGCGCCTCGACTTCGTCGGCGTCGACGACCCGCACCTCGGGCTCGACCGCTACGACCGGGTCACCGGCCCCGCGGACCCGACCGCGACCCTGACCGTCGGCGTCATGCACGCCCCGTACCGCCGGGTCCTCGACGCGATGACGGCGGACGGCGCCGAGCTCCTCCTCGCCGGCCACACCCACGGCGGCCAGCTGTGCCTGCCCGGCGTGGGGGCCCTCGTGACGAACTGCGACCTGCCCCGCCGGCAGGCCAAGGGGGTCTCCCGCTGGCCCGCCCGCCCCGCCGCACCGGGCGCCGTCCCGGGGGCACCCGACCCGCGCCCCTGGCTCCACGTCTCCGCAGGTCTGGGCACCAACCCGTACACCCCTGTGCGCTTCGCCTGCCGCCCCGAGGCGAGCCTGCTGACCTTCGTGCCCACGAGCGCCGCGGACACCCGCACCGAGGACCTGGCGGACGCCTGGGCCGTACCGGCCGGGGTGTCCTAGGGAACCGGTTTCGTGCCACGGCACGGCCTCGGCTATGCTTGCGACGCTCCACCGGGGTGTGGCGCAGCTTGGTAGCGCGCTTCGTTCGGGACGAAGAGGTCGCAGGTTCAAATCCTGTCACCCCGACCAGGTCAGAGGCCCCTTCCCATGCTTGGGAGGGGGCCTCTGGCGTTGAGTACAGCAGCGAAGTACAGCAGTCGACGCTCACACGAGGGGATTGCATGCCTCTTCTGGCGACGGTCGCGGTAGCCGCGTCGAGTTCTAGCGGGGGGCCCACGTGGGCAGACGCTGTCCAGGCCTGGGGGACGCTGGCCGCCGCGGTAGTGGCCGTGGGCGGATTGGGCGTCGCCTTGTGGCAGGCCCGGGCGGCCAGGGCGGCTGCAGACGCTGACCGGAAGGCGGCAGACGCACGACTGCGTGCAGAGCGAGCGGACGGCGAACGGCGCCTCGTTGAGGAGCGCGAGTTCCTCCTCCACAGCGCGAAGAGAGAGCGCGAGATCGGCTATTCGGGCGCGATGTTGGACCGCATTGATGACCTTCAGCGCTGTCTGGACACTCTTCCCTGCGCTGGCCCCTCGCTGTCCTCACGAAAGTCCGCCGCCTCGATGGCGCCCACCAATCGATACCACGCCAAGTTGGAGTCATCCCAGGCTGCGGTGATCTCGCTGCAGAAGAGCGCGCGTGTCGATGCGGTCATGCTTGGACGCCCGGAGATCACCGCCCGCTATCGGACGTTGGCACATCTTGTGCTGACTGCGTACGAAATGGAACTCGTGCCGGACGACGTGAAGAGCAGAATCGCCGGGGACCTACGCAACTTCTCCAAGTACGTGCGCCTGTCGCTACAGGCACTGATCGATGACACGGAGATCCCTCCCGAGGAGATCCCGCCGAGGCTCGATCGATCGAGGGATGGTGGGCACTGGCACCCTACGAACGTCCCGCCCAACTGGGCCGCTGAAGCCGATCTCGACCCCACGGACCCGCAGTATCGGCCCGCCACGTGACCGAAAGCACGGCCAGACGCCGCCATTCCGGCTGAAGCGTCTGACCGTGCTCCCATCGTTGAAGTCAGGCTGAGACGGACTCTTCAGGGGCCTTCTGACTGAGAGTCTCGCCCAGTCTGCGGAGCGCCTCGGTTGTAGCCGGCGACGAAGCCTGCGCGTACACCTCCATCGTCACCGCGAACTGGGCGTGTCGGAGAATCTGCATGATGACGCGCGGGTGCACGTCGAGGTCGACGAGCAGGGTCGCGCACGTCCGCCGGGCGTCGTGCACGGTAATCCTGCGAACGCCGGCCTTGTCGCAGCGAGCAGCGAACGCGCGGTTGAAGTTCCGCGGATCGATCGGCGTGCCGTAGGCGCTGGTGAACACCAGGTCGGCGCCGGCCGCGGATGCACCCCACGCGGGGCCAGCGGAGAACCGTTGCGCTTGCTGCCGGCGGCGGCGTTCCCGCAGAGCCGAGACACAGATGCCGGGCAAGGGCAGGCCGGCGTCGGATGCTTCGGTCTTAGTCTCCCGTCGCAGCAGCTGCCTACCCACGCGCTGTACCTGCCACTCGATGAGTAGGCCGGCACCGTCAAGGTCGACCTGTTCCCAGCCGAGTCCGAGCACCTCTCCCTTTCGCAGGCCGAGGACGAGGACCAGGACGAAGGCGGCGTACATCGGGTCGCCACCCTCTCTCGCGGATTCCAAGAATGCGCGTGCCTCGTCACTGCTCCACGCTTTCGCCTTCCTCGTCCTCTTGCTCGGGACCTTGACGAGAGCAGCGACATTCTTCGAGATCACTTCTTCAGTCACGGCGTTGGAAAGTGCCGATCGAAGAATCGTCTTGAGATCACGAATGCTGCGAGGCGAGAGAACCGCGCGGCAGCATCGCCCGACCCCGCAGCACCGGCGCTTGGCCTCGGGTCGGCCGGCGTCCTTCTGTTGGGCACAACACTGGCACTCCGTCCGCAGGCCGGTGAGCCACGTCTGGACATCTCGGACGGCGAGCTTGTCGAGCCGCTTCTTCCCCAGCCCCGGAACGATGTAGAGCCGGCACATCGTCTCGTAGGTCGAGTAGGTGAGCGGCGCCCGGTTGGGCTCGATGACGTCCCGCAGCCAGTAGGCGATGTACTGCCCGAGCGTCGGCGACGACGTAGTCACGGCCTCGTGCCTGGCGCGCTCGGTGAGCGCAATCCACTTCGTGTGGACGATCTCCCTCGTCTGCCCGTACACGTACTTTCGCTTCCGCAGCCCTGCCGGCGTCGTCACCCAGGCGTAGGCGCCGTAGCCGTTCCGGTAGGGGAAGATCGACCCTTCCCCGTTGGCACGAGTTCGCTTGGTCACGCGGCATTCCCTTCAGCCTCGGCAACACGGCGGGCGACGTACTCGTCCACCCAGTCGGGCATGATTCGGCGCGACCCACCGTCCTTCAGGGATCGCAACTCGCCAGTGACGACGAGCATCTTGGTCTTGGTGAGGCCGTAGCCGAGCATCACGGCGACCTCGGCCGTCGTGAGCCACCTGGGCCGGATGTCGACGACGCGGACGTACTGGACAGGGCCGGCACCGTGGCCGCGGGAACCGTTCAAGGGATCTCCGTTCCGTAGCGAGACAAGGACTCGAACAGGGCGCCGCTCACGCGGAGCAGACCGGGTGCGTATGGCTCCCGTCGTCGAGGCTCAGCGGCTCCCGGCAGACGATGCAGACGGGGGCATTGGGTTCGGGAGGGGTACCCGTCCCACGTGTCCCAGCCGTGGCTTTGCTGGTCAGGCTGGGACGGCTTGGGGTGCTGGGACGGCTTGAGCCGTCCCACGGGGTGGAGCCGTCCCGCGCTGACCAGGGAAGCGACGTCTGGGACAGGTGGGACGGGTACCCGTCCCGGTCCTCGTCGACCTCGTCATCGACTGCGGACAGGCCGGGCGTCGGGCAGTAGCGGGCCCATGCGTCGGCGAAGTCGGCGGCGCGGTAGCCCTTGGCTTGGGTGCCGTCGGGGAAGCGGATGTTGCCGGCGCTGGTGATGTCGTAGTCGCGCAGCATCCGACCGAGCTTCATCGCGTTGAGCGCGTCGCCACGGGGTCCGGCGGTGGCCCAGGGTGCTTCCTCGTCGGCGGTGAGCCGGTCGAGCAGGTCGGCGGTCTTGAGGGCGCCGGCGCCCCGGAACGCGGTCCGGCAGTCCATCAGCAGGCGGACGGTGATCGGGACGTCTCCGGCGCCGTCCCGGTCCCCGGTGAGCGCCAGGCAGGCCGCGCGGGCCTTCTCGGGCCAGTGGCCGCCGGCGTGGTCGGCGAGGGCGATCAGGGGTTCCCAGGTGTCCGCGGCGCGGTCCTCGACCGGCATCGCAGGCTGAGCGGCTTCGAGCAGTTGGGCGTGGGCGCGGACCCAGGCCGAGACACGGTGGCGCAGGGTGTCCAGTCCGGGGCGGTCGCGGCGGACCCGGTAGGGCTGGACGTGCTCGCCGGGCATCCGTCGGCGCATCCGGATGATGACGGCGCGGTCTTCGATGGTGTCGGGCATGGCGCCGATCCCGGCCAGGGCGGCCATGGCAAACGTGGGGATGCGTTCGACGGTGTTGGTGGCGGCGTTGTAGCGCAGGGCGGGCCGGTTGCGCTGGTGGCCGGCGTTGAGGATGCCGCGCAGGTCTTCGTTGGCGTCGCCGGCCTTGGGGCCGAACACGGTGTCGGCCTCGTCGAGCAGGATCGTGGGCGGGTCGCCGGCGGTGATCGACCGGTACACCGCGGACGTCGAGGCGTTCACGGTGATCAGCGGGTTGTGGCACAGGGCCTCGACCAGGTCGAGGAGACGGGACTTCCCGCAGCGCTTCTCCGGGGCCCGGATCACCAGCCGAGGGGCGTGGCCCCACAGCCGCTGCCCGTGGGTCGCTGCGATCCACAGGACGACCGCGACGACCGCGTGCACGTCGGGCAGGACGACGTACCGGACGAGCGCGTGCACCAGGTCGTCGAGCAGCTGCGCCCCGTCGACCTCGGCGCCCTCGACCGCGTCGGCGGTCTCGACGGGTGCGGCGACTTCATCGGGCTCGACCGGTGCGCTGGGTGGGGGGGGGTCGGGGGGGGGGGTCACGCTGCGGCTCCCGGGGTCGTGGGGGTGGTGGGGATGGTGCGGGGTGGTGTGCGCCGGTCTTGAGGCCGGAGCGGACGGTGGCGGTGGCTTCGCGGTCGTCGAGGCCGATCACGGTTGCGGCGGTGATGAGCGCTGCGCGTGTCTCGGCGTCGTCGAGGGCTCCGCCGGCGACGAGCCGGCCGAGGGAGACGGCGGCGCCGAACAGGGTCCGGTTGCGGGTGCCGGGGGCTGCCTCGAGGACGGTGGCCAGGGTCCGGTCGAGCGCGGCTCGCAGGTAGCGGTCGGCACGGTCGCCGCGGGCGCGGCCGGCGCCCGCGGCGAGCCGGACCACGGCCGGCGTTGCCGCTGGGAGCGGGTCGGGCCGTAGTCGCTCGACGAGCCAGCCCGGCAGCGGCAGGACGAGCGCCGCCTGGTCCTCGACGACGGCCCCGCATCGCTCGTCGCCCTGGGCGCCGCCGGCGATGGCGGCGGCAGGGGTGAGTTGGGTGGGTGGCGCGACGACGTAGCCGCCGGCGCCGCGGGTGTCGATGAGCGGGCCGAGGATGCCGGCGGTGTTGCCGAGCGGGATGGCGG
>JACRAB010000495.1 GCA_016213575.1 Actinomycetota bacterium | reverse complement strand
GCTCCCCTGCCGGGGAGCGGCGCCGTCCGCGTGGTGCCGGGACCTCCGGACGACCTCAGGCGTCGTGCTCGCCCGTGAGGTAGCCCTTGTGCTCGTGCTCGAGCTTGATCTCGTCGGCGGAGGTGACGCCCGCCGGGAGGTCGATCGTGTTCTTCGGACCGGTGAACCAGTGCTTCGCCGACAGGTGCCAGCCGGCCCACAGCGCGAGCAGCGACGCGCCGAGCAGGATCGGCGCGTAGTTGACGAACTTCCACGCGAAGTCCGCGTTGCCCGGGGTACCGGCCGGGGTCACCGGCAGGATGAAGTACACCGAGATGACGGCGATCTCGAGGACCGCGACCCAGCACATCCACTTGTACTTCGACCCGAGCGTCCACGACCCGGGGACGAACCGGTCCCCGGCCCGCAGCCGCAGCCAGATCGGGATGGCGAAGGCCACGTACAGGCCGATGACGGCGACCGAGACGACGGCGTAGAAGGCGGTCGGCACGATGATCGGCGCCTCGGCCGTCCCGATGTTCACCTCGATGAGCGCGGGGATCGTGATGAGGACCGCGACGACCGAGGAGACGATGACGGCGTTGACCGGCACCTTGGTCGCGGACAGCTTCGACCAGTACTGCGCACCGGGCACGGCACCGTCACGGCTGAACGCGAAGAGCATCCGCGAGCAGGACGTCATGCAGGCCATCGAGCAGAAGAACTGGCCGATCGCCGCGATGAACAGCACCGTGCCCGCCCAGCCGGTGCTGAGCGCCTGGCTGAAGATCACCGCGACGCCGCCGCCGCCGGACGTCACGCCGTCGATGTCCTGCACGGCGAACGTGAACGCGAGGAGCAGCACGTAGCCGCCGACCGCCGAGTAGAAGATCGACTGCCAGATGCCCCTGGCCGCCGCGTTGGCCGCGCCCTGGGTCTCCTCCGACAGGTGCGCGGAGGCGTCGAAGCCGGTGATCGTGTACTGCGTCAGCAGGAAGCCGAGCGGCAGCACATGGAACCAGAACCCGAGGCCGTTCGTGTCGCCGCCGTTGAGGCCGCCGGTGTTGTTGACCCGGGTCGTGAAGACCTCGCCGATCGACAGGTGCGAGTCGGGCAGGAAGATGAGGATGAGGATGACGACGGCCGCACCGGCGACGTGCCACCACACGGAGATGTTGTTGAGCACCGCGAGCAGGTGGCTGGAGAAGATGTTCACCGCGGCGACCGCGACGAGCACCACGAGGAACATCCAGAACACCCGGGCCAGCGAGTAGCCCTCGGCCCACGACGTGCTCACCGTGCCGAGCGCGAGGTCGATGAACGTCGCGCAGCCGTAGGCCACGGAGGCGATGACCGCGATGAGGCCGATGAGGTTGAGCCAGCCGGTGTAGTAGCCGGCCTTGGCGCCGCCGAGCTTGGCGGCCCACCAGTAGATCCCGCCCGACGTCGGGTACGCCGAGACGAGCTCGGACATGCAGAACCCGATGACGAGGATGAAGGCCGAGATGAGCGGCCAGCCCCACGAGATGGCGATCGGGCCACCGTTGTTCCAGGCGACGCCGTACGTCGTGAAGCAGCCGGCGAGGATGGAGATGATCGAGAACGAGATCGCGAAGTTCGAGAAGCCGGACCAGGTCCGGCTCAGCTCCTGCTTGTAGCCGAGCTGGGCGAGCAGCTGCTCGTCCTCGCTCAGGTTCTTCTGGTCTGCCACGAGACTTCCTCCATGGGGGACGACAGGGGTCGTGCTGGACGCGTCAGTCGGGTGCGGCGGCCTCCTCGAGCAGTCGGGCGAAGTCGGGGCCGTCGAACTCCGCGACGGCTCGCTCGTACTTCTCCATCCCCCATGACCAGAAGTCGAAGTCCAGCGTGCTGGCGCCGTCCTGGATCGAGGCCCAGAGCGTCCAGCCGTACTTCGAGGCGAGACCGAGCAGCCGGGCCCGGGCGACGAGCGCCGCGGAGGCGCGGCCGTAGTAGGCGGTGACGAGCTCGTCGAGCGCCTCGGCGGGCAGCGTCGACTCGCTCCAGATGTTGCCGAGCTCGAAGCAGGCGTCGTTGTTGCCGCCGTACTCGTAGTCGATGATCCAGACCTGCCGGCCGTCGTCGACGAAGTTCTCCGCGAGCAGGTCGTTGTTGCACGGCACCGTTCCGGTCGCCCGGACGGCGAGTGCACGGCGCATGTCGTCGAACGCCGGCAGGAAGTCGAGGTAGCGCGGCGGCAGCCGGAACCCCTTCTCGCGCACGACGTCGAGGTAGCCGCGCTGGACGGCGAACATGTCGAAGTCGCTGCCGAACCGGGGACCGGAGTGCAGCAGCCGGCAGGCGGCGGCGATCCGCGGGAGGTTCGCCGCGACGTCCGCGGGCGAGTAGGTGCGGCCGACGACCCAGCGCACGACGAGCACCCCGGCCGCCGGCTCGTAGCCGAGCACCGCCGGCGCCGCACCGCTCGCGGCCGCGGCGACGCTGTTGAGGTGCTCGGCCGCGCGGTCGATGGCGAGCAGCGCGCTGTCCTCGGTGGCGATCCGGGCGATCGCGTCGCCGTCCGGCAGGTGCACGCGCACGTTGACGTTCGTCAGCCCGCCGGACACCCGTTCCCAGCCCGTCCGGCCGTGCAGGCACTCGACGGCGTCGAGCACACGCTCGACGACGGCGTCGTCCGCGAGCGTGCTCGCAGAACGTCCCGCCCGTACGTCACGGTCTGCCGATGCCACCCGGACTCCCTGGAGGTGCGGCCCGGCGCGCGGGCCCGGGCACCCGGACGCCTGCCTCGCCGGGAGCCTGTGGGCGGATGCTAGGGGCTGGCGCCCCTTAGGGTCTAGACCTCAGATGTCGGGGGCGTCGCGGCCCGGTGACGGTCCCGTGACGGCCGGGCCCGCCCGCATTCGGTCTATACCTGAACCGCGGCGGCTGGCTACCGTTGGCGCATGAGCGATCCGGCCGCCCTGCCCTCGTCCGCACGTGTCGTCGTCATCGGCGGCGGGGTCGGCGGCGCGAGCGTCGCGTACCACCTCGCGCGGGCCGGCGAGCGCGACGTCGTCCTCCTCGAGCGGGCCGACCTCACGAGCGGCTCGACGTTCCACTCCGCCGGGCTCGTCGGCGTGCTCCGGGCCGACCCGACGCTCACGCGGATGAACATGCACTCCGCGGCGCTCTACGCCGAGCTCCAGGGCGGCGAGCACCCGCCGGGCTGGGTGCCGAGCGGCGGCCTGAAGCTCGCGTCGTCACCCGAGCGCCTCGAGGAGATCCGCCGCCAGGTGAGCTGGGCGAAGACGTACGGCCTCGGCCTGGAGGAGATCTCGGTCGCCGAGGCCGTCGAGCTGTTCCCGCTCATGGATCCCACGGGGGTCGTGGGCGCCGCCTGGCTGCCCGAGGACGGCTGGGTCGACCCGTCGTCCCTGTGCCTGTCGCTCGTCGCGGGCGCCCGGGCCGCCGGGGTCGAGGTCCGCACCCGCACCCGGGTGACCGGCATCGACACCGTGACGCTGCCGGGCGGGCGGCGCCGGGTGTCCCGGGTGCGCACCGACCGCGGGGACGTCGAGTGCGAGGTCGTCGTCGACTGCGGCGGCATGTTCGCCGCGCAGATCGCGCGGATGGTCGGCGTCCGGGTGCCACTGGTGCCGATGGCGCACCAGTACATCGTCACCGAGCCGCTGCTCACCGACCGGCTCGGCCCGCGGGACAGGCCGCTGCCGACCCTGCGCGACCCCGACTGGCTCGTCTACTGGCGGCAGGAGGTCGACGGCCTGCTCATGGGCGGCTACGAGCGCGACCCGGCCCCCTGGACGGCGTCCGCGACCTCCTTCGACGACGTGCCCGCCGACTTCAACGGCCGGCTGCTCCCGGAGGACTGGGACCGCTTCGAGCAGATCGCCGAGAACAGCAGGGTCCGGGTGCCGGCGATGGACGACGTCGGCGTCCGCAAGCTCATCAACGGGCCCGAGGCGTTCACGCCCGACAACGAGTTCTGCCTCGGGGAGAGCGAGGTCGGCGGGTTCTTCGTCGCGGCCGGGTTCTGCGCGCACGGGATCGCCGGCGCGGGCGGCATCGGCCAGGTCATGGCGGAGTGGGTGCTCGAGGGCTCGCCCTCGCTCGACGTGTGGCACATGGACATCCGCCGCTTCGGGCCGGCGTACGACTCGCCGTCGTACACGCTGGCCCGCACGGTCGAGACGTACGCGACGTACTACGACATCGCCTACCCGCACCGGGACCGCACCGCGGGCCGGCCGCTGCGCACCTCCCCCGCGTTCGAGTGGCACACGGCCCACGGCGCGCACCTCGGCGAGAAGGCCGGCTGGGAGCGGGTCGACTGGTACGAGGCGAACGCCGCGGCCGGCGAGGCGCTGCTCGCCGCGGCGGGCGGGGCCGACGCCGTCCGGCCGCGCACCTGGGCCGGCCGTTCCTGGTCGCCCGCGATCGCCGCCGAGCACCACGGCGCCCGGACGGCGGCCGCGCTCTTCGACGAGACGTCGTTCGCCAAGCTCTCGGTCACCGGGCCGGACGCCGCCCTGCTCCTCGAGCGGGTCAGCGCCGGCCGGGTCGACCGGGCCGTCGGGTCGGTGACGTACACCCAGTGGCTCAACCACCGCGGCGGCATCGAGGCCGACGTCACCGTGACCCGGACCGCGGACGACGCGTTCGTCGTCGTGACCGGGACGGCGTTCGGCCTGCACGACCTGTCGTGGCTGCGCCGCCGGGCCGACGACCTCACGGCGCAGGGCGCGGGGACCGGGCGCGACGGCCGGCTCGACGCCCGGATCGAGGACGTCACGGGGCAGTACGTCTGCTACGGCCTCTGGGGGCCGAAGGCGCGCGAGGTGCTCGGCCCGCTGACGCCGCAGTCGTTGTCCAACAAGGACTTCCCGTTCCTGTCGTCCCGCGCGACGACGGTCGGCGACGTGCCGGTGCGGCTCGTCCGGGTGACGTTCGTCGGCGAGCTCGGCTGGGAGGTCTACGCCTCGAGCGAGTACGGCGCCGCACTGTGGCGCACGCTGTGGGAGGCGGGCCGGCCGCACGGTCTCGTCGCCGCCGGCTACCGGGCCATCGACTCGCTGCGCCTGGAGAAGGGCTACCGGGTCTGGGCCGGCGACCTCACCCCGGAGACGACGCCGGACGAGGCCGGCCTCTCCTTCGCCGTGAAGCTCGACAAGCCCGGTGGCTTCGTCGGCGCCGACGCGCTGCGGGCCGCCCGGGCCGCCGGCGGCCCGGCGCGCTCGCTGGCCTGCGTGACCCTCGACGACCCCCGGGCCGTCGCGGTCGGGAGCGAGCCGGTCCGGGTCGTCGACGGGCCGCACGCCGGCGAGGTCGCCGGCCGCGTCACCTCGGCCGGCTACGGCTGGACGGTGGACGCGTCGATCCTCTACTCGTACCTGCCGGTCGCGGCCGCCGTGCCGGGCACCCGGGTCGAGGTGGACCTGTTCGGCGAGTGGGTCGGCGGCACGGTCGCGGACGGCGTGCTGCACGACCCGACGTCGGCCCGGGTGCGCGCGGACGGCTGATCGGACGGCTGGTCGGACGGCTGGACGGGCGGTCAGGAGACCGGCCACACCACCGTCGTGCGCCACGTCGCGGGGTCGGGCTCGGCCGCCGGGTCGCTGAGGTAGTACTCCCACATCCCGGACGCGGGCTGGTGACCGCCGGCCCGGACCGCCCCGAGGACGTCGTCGTAGGTGTCCTGGAGCGTGTCGTACGGGCCGACGTGGGTCGCCTCGGCCGCGTGCCCGGCCGGCAGCACGCTCGGGACCACCGTGCCCGACGGCTCGATCGGCGCCCGGACGGGGAACCCGGCCTCGACGTCGACCCACTCGGTGGGCATCCCGTGGTAGTACGCGAACGGCGGCCCGGCCGGCGCGGCGCCCCGGGCCGCGAGCGCCCGGGCCACGGCGTCGAACGCCGCACCGAAGAAGGACGTGAGCTCGGTCATCCGGACCCGGTCGCGGACCACCGCGGTGGGCTGCTCGACGAGGTCGACGAAACGGACGTCGGTCATCCCTCCACGGTGCTCCGGTCACGGGGCGGCGCGCCGGGGCGAAGGTCGCCCGCCGGCCGGCCGGTTCACCGGCCCGCAGGGGACTCGTGCAGCGTCCGGGCCGCAGCGAGGAACTCGTCCCGCAGCTGGAGCCGCCCGAGCCACGCCTCCGGCAGCGCGCCGAGGCCGTCCCTGGCGCCGAGCAGACCGCCGGCGATCGCCCCGTTGGTGTCCGCGTCGCCGCCGAGCCGGACGACGTCCACGAGCACGTCTGCCGCGGGGCGCGGGTCGAGGACGGCGGCGACGGCCAGGGTCAGGGCGGTGAGGACGTACCCGCCGAACCGCGGGAAGGCCCTGCCGGGGCCGTGCGCCGCGAGCAGGGGCAGCTCGACTGCGCGCCCGGCGGCGAACGCCGCGAGCACCTCGTCCGCCGCGTGCGCGTCGTCCTGCGGCGGTGTCCCCTGGGCGGCCGGGCCCACCGTGCGGGCGACGTCCTCACCGGCCGCGAGCGCCGCGGCCGGACCGGCGCCGCCGACGAGCGCCGCGGCGACCTCGACGTAGGCGGCGCACGCGACGGTGCACCGGGCGTCGTCGTGGGTGATCGCCGAGAGGAGCATCGCCTCCCGGGCCCGCAGCCCGGCGTCCGGCTGGAAGAGGGCCGTCGGGATGCACCGCATGAGCGAGCCGTTGCCGGCCTGGCCCCGTCCCGCGCCGGCCCGGAGCGGGTCGCCGGACTCCCGGTAGCGCGACAGCCCGCGCTCCGTCGCACCCCCGACGTCGCGGGGCGCCGTGCCCTCGACGCGGCCGGGCCAGCGCCCCTCGAACCAGTCGAGCATGTGCTCCGCGGCGCTCCGCACGACGACGGCCGACGGGTCCCGTGCCCGGTCGAGGTAGGCCAGGACGACGGCACGGGTCAGGTCCGTGTCGTCCGTGGGGGCGCCGGCGGGCCAGTCGAAGACCCCGCCGCCGACGATCTCGCGCAGGCCGTCCGGGTAGCGCTCCCGGACCTCCTGCCAGGACATGAACTCCAGGGTGGCGCCGAGGCTGTCCCCGGCGTGGACGCCGAGCAGGGCACCGGCCACCCGGCCGTACCGGTCGCTCACCCCGGGGCCACCTCGCTGCGCACGTGCAGCCGCACCCGGTCGGTACGGAACAGGTCGTGCGCGTGCTCGACGGCGAGCCCGGCGGCGGTGAACGCCGTCCGCTCGACGCGCAGGAGCGGGCGCCCCGGCACGACGTCGAGCAGCGCGGCCGCCTCGGCGTCGGCCGCGACCGGGTCGACGAACTCCTCCGCGGTGCTCGGGGCGTGGCCGAACTCCTTGTGCAGCAGGGCGTAGAGCGAGCCGGTGAGCCGGTGGTCGAGCAACCCGGGCAGCACCCCGGCCGGGAACCACGAGCGTTCGAGGGCGACCGGGCGGCGCTGCGCCGACCGCACCCGGGCGACCTCGTGCACCGTCTCCCCGCGGCCCAGCGAGAGTGCCGCGGCGACGTCCGGCGGCGCGGGCACGGTGCGGGCGACGACGACCCGGGCCCCGGCGCGCACGTGCGCCCTGCGCAGCTCGGCGGTGAAGCCCGCCCAGCCGGTGAGCTCGACGTCGATCCGCGGCTCGGCGACGAACGTGCCGCCCTGCCGGCCGGGGCGGCGGGTGATGACCCCGCGGGCCTCGAGGCGGCCGAGCGCCTGGCGCAACGTCATCCGGCTCACGCCGATCCGCGCCGCGAGCTCGGCCTCGGGCGGCAGCCGGTCCCCGGCGCCGAGCTCGCGCCGTCCGATCGCCGCGACGAGCCACCGCTCGATCTCGACGTGCGCCGGCGCGGCCCCGGTCAGCGCGGGCGCCCTCGGCACCCGCGCTCCGCTCATCGGCGCCCCTCCCGCTCGTGCTCGCGCCGGGTACCGGGAACAGGCCGCCACGAGGCCTCGAACGGTACCCATCGCGAGCATGAGCGGCTAGGGGTGCGGGCCGCGCGCAGGGGCCGCGGAGCACGTGGACCATATGAACAACGTGTCAACTCCGGCGGAGGTCCCGGCCCCGGGGACCACCCGCGCCGACAATGATGTGTGCCCCAGAGTCAGAACGCCGCCATCAACATCCGTCTGGCCCAGCTCGGTCTGCCCCTCCCCGAGGGCTTCGAGAGCACCGAGGCCGCGCGCCTCTCCCGCCCGATCCTCGCGCGCCAGCGCGAGCTCAGCCGCCGGCTCGCCGACCGGCTGTGCGCCGCGGACGGCCGGATCCAGGCCTTCCTCGACGACTACCTCGCCGACACCGGGGAGCAGCCCCGGCTCCCGCGCCGCACGCTCGTCCTCGACGAGCCGGGC
The DNA here is from genome assembly GCA_016213575.1 of Actinomycetota bacterium. Taxonomy (GTDB): domain Bacteria; phylum Actinomycetota; class Actinomycetes; order Actinomycetales; family Kineosporiaceae; genus R-H-3. Next base: position 23,175 of record JACRAB010000495.1, on the reverse strand, counting down.
CTGGCCCGCGACCTGTCCCTGCCGTTCGACGGCGACAGCTTCATCTCGCCCCTGCTCAGCAGCTACCGCCTCGTCAACGGCGTGCTGCACAACCCGGTCAACGACCGGCGGACGACGGCCGGCGTCTTCCACGTCGCCGAGGGCGGCCTGCCGATCCCGGACGACAAGATCGCGGTGCCCAAGCTCGCGTACGCCCGGCTGCTCGCGCGCGCGTTCGAGGCGCCCGAGGTCGACAAGGTGCTGCCGTACACCGCGAACCAGCCCGAGCCCGCGGCGTGCTTCGTGTCGCTGCACCTGCGGCCGCTGGTCTCCCCGGAGGTCCCCGGCTCCGTGCGCGAGAAGCGGATGGAGACCCGGTTCATCGTGCCCGGCGGCCTCGTCGCCAACCTCGACTTCGTCGAGGGCATCTTCGGCAACGGCGGCGACCCGTACCTGCCCGAGAACGACGCCTCGCTCGCCCCGGAGACGTGGACCGGCCACACCGGCTGCGTGATCCTCGCCCCGCACCTGACCCGGGTCACGAAGAAGGAGCTCGGCCTGCCGCACGTCGCCGACGCGACCGACCGGCAGCAGCGCGACGGCATGTGCTGGGAGCAGGACGACGAGCTGTACAACGGGGGCAAGGCCTTCAAGATCTGCGCCCGGGACGCCCGCGGCGTCATCGTCACGGTCATCGCCGACACCTACTTCGGCTACTGCAAGAAGGAGATCAAGACCCAGATCTCCTACTCCGCCAACCTGTTCGGCAACGCCGAGGAGGAGCACGCGGGCGGCGCCCTGGTGTTCGCCAGCTACAACCTCGGCCAGGACTACACCGAGACCGCGTGCGGGCAGGAGTACCTGCTCGCCGACGTCCTGGCCCGTGACCCGGAGCGTTTCGTCGCGCAGCCGCAGGGGCACGCGCTCGACCTGCAGCAGCCGCACATCGTCCTCGTGCCGGGCGGCGCGCACTACTCGCTCGGCACCATGACGGTGACCTGGACCGACCCCGACGGCCACCCCGACGGCACCGCCCGGTCGATCCCGCTGCGCGCCGACAAGGCCTACCTGAGCCCGAACGGCTACCGCGTCGAGGTCACCCAGGAGCCCCACGACCGCACGGTCTGGAGCCTGACCGGCACCGCACCGACGGCGACGTCGTGCCACAAGCCGGCGACCGTCTCCGGCGGCGGCAAGTCGGAGATCTCCAAGGCGATCACCGACGCCTTCATCCCCGGCTCGGCCTTCGTCGCGAACTTCGAGGCCGACATGGACTCGGTCGCGGCGATCCTCGACCGGGACTTCTCCAAGCGCTTCCTCGACCCGGCACGCAACGACGTCGACGTCCGGTCGATCCTGTCGCAGGAGCGCTCGATCGGCTCCGTCATCAAGCTGCTCACGCCGTCCCGGTCGGAGTACCGCCCCGACTACAACGCCTGGCTCGAGCGGATCCCGCCGTACGTCAAGGAGCTCGTGTACGTCGTCAAGCGCTCCTACCGCCCCGACTGGGGCGACGACTGGCGCAGCCACTTCAGCGTCGCGGCGCTCGACGGGCGCCCGGGCAACTCGCTGCGGCTCGACGGGGCCAAGGTGACCGTGAACATGCTGCGGGTCGGCTACAACACCGACGGGTCGTGGCGGCTGTTCAGCCTGCGGCACGACTTCGCGCCCGCGGTGAAGGTGCAGACCCAGGACGACATCACCGCCTCGACGGTGGTGCCGGGCAGCATGCTCGGCATGGACCCGGCGCGGTCCTACAAGCTCGTCGAGAACTGCGAGGACCTGCTCTTCCAGCGCCCGGACGACGCGATCCACCGCGGCTACGACAAGCAGGCCGAGCGCGACATCGCCGGCGGCGGCACGTTCCTGTCGAACTTCGCGCCGCTGACCCGGGACGACGCCGTCGCCATGCGGGACGACGCCGTGGCGTTCAGCGCCTTCACCGAGCCGATGGCCACGATGATCAGCGGCTTCGCGGACACCCCCGAGGGAGCCGGCCCGACGTTCTTCGTCACCTCGGCCGAGCCGCGGATCGTCGACGGCAAGCCGTCCAAGAACCCGCGCTACCTCCAGCAGCGCCCGGACCGGACGAACGCCCGGGCCACCGCGGTCGCGGACCTGTCCGCGCGGCTCGTCCGCCGGGTGCCGTCGGGTGCGCCGCTGCTGCAGCCGGTCGACGTCGTCGCGGCCGGACGGCGGAACAACCCGCCGGACGCCGGGGTGCCGCCGCTGTGCGCGTACGGCCCGCTGCACTGGATGGAGCTCCCCGAGCTCTTCATGGAGTTCATCTCGTCGATGACGGGCAAGTCGCCGTCGACGACGGGGGCCGGCTCCGAGGGCGCGCTCACCAAGGGCCCGTTCAACGCCATGCCGGCCGTCATCGACCTCAACGCGTCGCTGCTGTCGTACGTGCTCACCGGGCACGACGGCTGGGTGTCCGCGGCGGGCTACGTCGGGCCGCACGTGCGCGTCGACCACGACTTCTCGCTGCTCGTGCCGGAGCTGTTCTCCCGGATGACCCCGGCCGAGCGGGACGCCCGGCGGCTCCTCGAGGAGGGGGCGCTGGAGAAGCTCACGGACTTCGAGCACGAGGGCGTCCACGTCGCCGCGAGCCGGCTCGGCTACCGGATGACCGACCGCCTCGCGACGAAGTACTTCGGCCGGATCTTCCTGCACCCGGACGTCATCTTCACCCCGGAGATGCTCCGCCCCGAGCTGCAGGACGTCGGGGTCTTCGCCGAGTCCGTCGCGACGATCGTCATGACGCACGAGCGGGTCGCCCGGTCGTACTTCAAGGACGGCACCGTCGACCTCGCCGTCCCGCCGCTGCGCGCCCTGCTGGAGATCATGGCCGACGGGCACAGCGCGCAGGGCTGGGGCCTGGGGTCGCCGGAGTTCCGCGCCCTCTTCACCCGCGAGTCGGTCCTCGCCTCGGACTGGTACGCGCAGCGGCTCGACGCCAAGCAGGCCGCGGCCGCGGCCCGCGCGGGCGCCGGTCTCGCGGCGATCGAGAAGTTCGTCTCCACCCCGGGCAACGAGGAGCCGACGGCCCGCCTCGGCATGCCGGCCCGGGTCGAGGCGGCCCGCGCCGAGGCGGCGCGCCTGGCGGGCCCCGAGTTCCGCGAGCAGCTGGTCGGCACCGCCGGCAGCGCCCCGCTGAACTAGCCCCAGAACCCGTCATGCTCGCGGCGGGTACCGTTCCGAGCCCCGGGAGGGGCCGTGACCGGTACCCGCCGCGAGCATGAGCGGGGTGGTGCGGGTCGTGCGGGTCAGCCGAGCTGGGCCATGATCTCGCGCATGAGGCGGGCGGTCTCGGACGGCGTCTTGCCGACCTTCACGCCGGCGGCCTCGAGGGCCTCCTTCTTCGCCTGCGCGGTGCCCGAGGAGCCCGAGACGATGGCGCCGGCGTGGCCCATCGTCTTGCCCTCGGGGGCGGTGAAGCCGGCGACGTAGCCGACGACCGGCTTCGTCACGTGCTCCTTGATGTACGCCGCCGCGCGCTCCTCGGCGTCGCCGCCGATCTCGCCGATCATGACGATCGCCTTGGTCTCGTCGTCCTTCTCGAACGCCTCGAGGCAGTCGATGTGCGTCGTCCCGATGACCGGGTCGCCGCCGATGCCGACGTTCGTCGAGAAGCCGATGTCCCGCAGCTCGTACATGAGCTGGTAGGTCAGCGTGCCGGACTTGCTCACCAGGCCGATCGGGCCGTGCTTGGTGATGTTCGCCGGGATGATGCCGACGTTCGAGCGGCCGGGCGTGATGAGGCCGGGGCAGTTCGGGCCGATGATGCGCGTCGTGCCCTTGTTCTTGGCGTACTGGAAGAAGTCCGCCGTGTCGTGCACCGGGACGCCCTCGGTGATGACGACGACGAGCGGCACGCCCGCGTCGACCGCCTCGTAGACGGCCGACTTCGTGCCCTTGGCCGGCACGAAGATGACCGAGACGTCGGCGCCGGTCTGGGACACGGCCTCCTGCACGGAGTTGAACACCGGCTTGACGACCCGGTCGTTGAACTCCTGGCCCTTGCCGCCCTTGCCGGGCGTGACGCCGGCGACGATGTTCGTGCCCGAGTTGATCATCCGCTGGGTGTGCTTGCGGCCCTCGGAGCCGGTCATGCCCTGGACGATGACCTTGCTGTCGTGGTTGAGCCAGATCGACATGCTCAGGCCCCCTGTCCCTGGCCGGAGGCGGCCAGCTCGGCCGCCGCACGGGCAGCACCGTCCATGGTGTCCTCGCGGGTGATGGCGCCCGCGGGCAGGGTCTTCGCGAAGTCGTCGAGGATCTCCTGACCGAGCTCGGCGTTGTTGCCGTCGAGCCGGACGACGAGCGGCTTGGTCACCGGGGTGCCGTGCTCCTCGAGGATCTTGAACGCCTGGAGGATGCCGTTGGCCACCGCGTCGCACGCGGTGATGCCGCCGAAGACGTTGACGAAGACGCTCTTGACCTGCGCGTCGCCCAGGATGATCTCGAGCCCGTTCGCCATGACCTCGGCGCTCGCGCCGCCGCCGATGTCGAGGAAGTTCGCGGGCTTGACGCCGCCGAACTCCTCGCCGGCGTACGCGACGACGTCCAGGGTGCTCATGACGAGCCCCGCGCCGTTGCCGATGATGCCGACCTCGCCGTCGAGCTTGACGTAGTTGAGGCCCTTCTCCTTGGCCGCCTGCTCCAGCGGGTCCGCGGCCGCGACGTCCTCGAGGGCCGCGTGGTCGGGGTGCCGGAAGCCGGCGTTCCCGTCGAGCGTGACCTTGCCGTCGAGCGCGATGATCGCGCCGTCCTCGGTCTTCACGAGCGGGTTGACCTCGACGAGCGTCGCGTCCTCGGCCTGGAAGACGCCCCAGAGCTTGACGATGACGTCCGCGACCGCGGCCTTGACGTCGTCCGCGAAGCCCGCCGCGTCGACGATCTCGGCGGCCTTCGCCGCGTCGATGCCGGTGATCGCGTCGACCGGGATCCGGGCGAGGGCGTCCGGGCGCTCGACGGCGAGCTGCTCGATCTCCATGCCGCCCTCCTTGGACGCCATGGCGAGGTACGTACGGTTGGCCCGGTCGAGGATCACCGAGAAGTAGTACTCCTCGGCGATCTTCGCGCCCTGGGCCACCATGACGCGGTGGACCGTGTGGCCCTTGATGTCCATCCCGAGGATCTCGCCGGCCTTGGCGGCGGCCTCCTCGGGGCTGTGCGCGAGCTTGACGCCGCCGGCCTTGCCGCGGCCGCCGGTCTTCACCTGGGCCTTGACGACGACGGTCCCGCCGCCGATCGCCTCGGCGCCTGCGCGCGCTTCTTCGGGGGTGGTGGCGACCACGGCGTCAAGCACCGGGACGCCGTGGGCGGCGAACATGTCGCGCGCCTGGTACTCGAACAGGTCCACGTGCCGTCCTCAACGTCGGGGCCGGGAGGGTCGAGGAAACCCTAGCCCCACACAAGGGACGATCTTCGCGCGGTCGGCGTGTGCCCGATCACGTGGCGCCGATCGGCGCCGGACGGCGGGACGAACGGCGGGCCGGACGCGTCAGACGGTCTGCCCCACGTTGGCCCGTACCCACTCGACGATGTCGCGCATCGACGCGCCGGGCGTGAAGACCTTGGCGACGCCGATCCGCTCGAGCTCGGGGATGTCGGCCTCGGGAATGATCCCGCCGCCGAAGACGACGATGTCGGCCGCGTCGCGCTCGCGGAGCAGCTCGACGACCCGCTGGAACAGCGTGAGGTGCGCGCCGGAGAGCACGGACAGGCCCACGGCGTCGGCGTCCTCCTGGACGGCCGCGTCGACGATCTGCTCGGGGGTCTGGTGGAGGCCGGTGTACACGACCTCCATGCCGGCGTCGCGCAGCGCCCGGGCGACGACCTTCGCACCGCGGTCGTGCCCGTCGAGGCCGGGCTTGGCGACGACGATCCGGACGGGCGCCATGGCTTCCTCCTGAGTGACGTGCGGGCGTGGTCGCAGGGTAGACCAGCCCTGTGGGCCCGCCCCTGGGACGGCGGTCCCCGGCGCCGTCCCGCCGGGGCCGCCGGGAGCGGCCGGTGCGGGTCCCCGCGGCGGGCCGGACGGCGTCCCCCGGACGGCCCGAACGGGTCACGCAGCGCCGTTCACCTCAGGATCGGACCGTCTCACCCGATGAAGTCGGGCGAACCGGGTGATCCTGCCCGGGGCGGGAGGCCCGGTCACCCGCCGTCACGGGTGCCCGGACGGCGGTTCGCCAGCGTGGGGTCTGGCGCGTGGCCGACCTCACACCGCACACTGCGAAAACCGGTGCCGCGCAGGCGCTGCGGACACCGGGCGACGGACGAGGAGGTCCGATGGCGGCACGACGCGGGCGTGGCCCCGGCACCACCGGTTCCGCCGCGCTCGCCGCCGTCCCCGCCCCGACCGGCCCCCGGCCGCCGGCGTCCGGCCCGCAGGCCTCCGTCCGGCACACCGCGCGTGCCCTGGCGGGCGACCTCGGGGCCCTGCTCACCCCGCGCGGCCTGCGCGGCGTGGCCCTCGAGGCGTCCTGGGGTGCCGCCCACCTCGCGATGTACCCGTGGGGCCTGCTCCGGGAGCGGCCGCGCGACCACGACCGCTACCACCTCGGCGGTCTCGACCCGGCGGCCCGCGGCATGGTCGTCGGGGACGTCGAGGCGGCCGGGACGCCGATCCTGCTCATCCACGGCATGGTCGACAACCGGGCGATCTTCACCGTGCTGCGGCGCCGGCTGCGGCGCCGCGGCTTCCGCCGGGTGGTCTCCCTGAACTACTCGCCGATGACGAACGACGTCCGGCTGGCGGCACGCGACCTCTCGGGCGCCGTCGAGGAGCTCGTCGCGCGGACCGGCTACGAGCGGATCCACGTCGTCGGGCACAGCCTCGGCGGGCTCATCGCGCGCTACTACGTGCAGCGGCTCGGCGGCGACGAGCGGGTCCACACCCTCGTGACCCTCGGGACGCCGCACGAGGGCACCCTGCCCGCCCGCCTCGTTCCGGTGGAGCTGTGCCGCCAGCTCTCCCCCGGCAGCGACTTCTACGCCGAGCTCGCCGAGCCGGCGGCCGGCTGCCGCACCCGGTTCGTCGCCTACTGGTCCGACCTCGACCAGATGATCCTGCCCCACGAGAACGGCCGCCTCGAGCACCCGGACCTCGCTGTCCGCAACGTCCTCGTCCGGGGCCGGGGCCACATGTCGATCCCCATCGACGGCGACGTCGTCCACGGCATCTCGACGCTGCTCGGCCAGCTCGACCCCGACGGGACGACGCTGCACGCCGGGGTCACCCCGATCGCCGCCGGCCGCTGAACCCCTGGGTCCCAGGCGATCCCCTGGTCTCAGGCAGGAACGGCGGACCGACGGTGCAGCAGCCGCCACGGCTGCGCGACGAGCACGAAGACCACGAGCCCGACGACGAGGCAGGCCGGCCCGAAGTCGGTACCGAAGGAGAACCCGCCGGCCACCGTGTCCTCGTAGTGCACGGTCATCCCCGGGACGATCGTGACGGCGACGTCGAGGCGGGACGCGCGGGCGGCCTGCGCCGTGTCGACGACGACGCTGGTCAGCAGGACCTGCCCGGTGAGGAAGACCTGGAGCGCCACGAACCCCGCGGCCACCCCGTAGCCCCAGCGCGGGCCCCGGTGCTCGGAGACGCTGTCGAACGCGAGCTGCCGCAGCGGCCCGACCGCGGCGATCGCCTCCTTGGCACCGACCCGCTGCGTCGCCTCCCAGAGGTTCGCCCGGAGCTCGGCCCGCAGCTCGCGCCGGCGCCGGCCGGAGACGCCGCGCAGCCCCAGCCAGAAGTCGTAGCTGCTCACCGCCTCGCCGACCCGGATCTTGTCGACGAACCGGCCGCCGCGCAGCTCCCAGGGCCGGGCGATCGCCAGCACCGTCCCAGCTACGGCGGTGAGGACGAACGTGACGAAGATCAGCGTGCTCATGACGGAACCTCCTGGGGACGCACGGAATCGGTACGGACGGCGGCCACGGCGACGACGAGCGCGTCCCAGGCCTGGCGTGCCCGTACCCGGTCGGCGGCCCCCGCGGCCGTGGGCGTGTAGGAGTTGCGGGCCGGCCCGGAGGCCGACCGGACGAGGCGGGCCTCGAGCAGGCCCTGCGACTCGAGCCGGGAGAGCGCCGGGTAGACCGTGCCCTCCGCGAGCTCGGGGAAACCGAGGCCCTGGAGGCGGACGACGAGCGCGTACCCGTAGTCCTCCTGCTGGGCGCACAGCTCGAGCAGGAGCAGCGAGAGCACCCCTTTGAGCATCTGCGGATCGTGACCTGACATGCCTTGAGACTATGTCTAGTACTTGGCTTTGTCTAGTACTAGGTGATGTTCAGCCCCAGGACGGCGGACAAACGGCCGGCAGGCCCGGTCCCCTCGCGGGGACCGGGCCTGCCGGGTGGTGCCGATGGCGCGGTGATCAGGTGGAGCGACCGGTCACAGGAACGTGAACGGCTGGGCGAGCACCTGGCCACCGAGCGCCGAGGTGATCTTCAGGGTGCCCGCACCGGTCGGCCGCTGGGCCGCCGGGGCGTTCTTCAGCCGGAAGTCCCAGGTGCAGACCCCGAGGTCCAGGGCCGGCGTCGCCGTCCCGAGGGTCACCGGCGCGGCGTTCGGCTTGTTCCACGTCACCGTGACGGTGTTGTTCGCCGAGCAGTGGTCGGCACCGCCCCGGACCCGCCACTCGTTGCCGCCGCGCTTGTAGGAGGCTGCGTCGATCGTGAGAACGTCCGGAGCGTTCGTCACCGTGACGGGGTCCGTGTCGCTGCCACCCGGCCCAGTGACAGTGAGCTGGAGGTCCCACCGCGCCACCGTCGTCGAGGGCGGCACCACGAACGTGGGGTTCGCCGTCGTGAGCGAGCTGAGCGTGATGCCCGGCCCCGTGGACGTGGGCAGGATCGACCAGAGGTAGCTGGTCGCGAAGGCCGATCCCGAACCGTTGAGCGTCACGACCGACGTCGGGACGATGCCGCTCTGGTCGACCCCGGCATCGGCCGTCGGCGGTGTCGCCGCACCCTCGACGTGCAGGGTGATCGACGTCGTCGAGGTGCTGTTGCCCGCCCCGGCGACGGTCATGGTGACCACGTAGACACCGTCACCGGGTGCCGTGAAGGTTCGCGTGAGCTGGTTCCCGGTCGTGGCGAGCACACCGGACACCGGAGCTCCGTTCCGTGTCGCGCTGAAGGTCACCGAGCTCACGACACCTTGGGTCGCGGTGCCGTCCAGCGTGATCGACTGCCCGACCGTCAGGTCCGTGGACGTCGCGGTGAGGTCTGCGACCACCTGGGAGGACGGCAGGTCGTTGCCGTCGATGACGACGTCGTCGGTGTCGAAGCCGCCCTTGTTCGAGGTGACGAGAGCCTCGGCCGGCGGCACGTCGACATCGGACACCGTGAACGTACGCACGGTGTTCATGCCACTCACCACGGGTACGGCGTCCGGGTAGCCGGCCAGCTTGAGCGTCGCCGTGGGGTCACCGGAGTCGACGACGACCTCCAGCTCCTTGGCGTCGATGTCGTAGACCGCGCTGTCGATGTGCACCTTGTCGCCGAAGAGCGAGCTGTCGACGTGGTCGACCATGTCCGGGGAGTCGGTCGTGTTCGTCACGGCGAGGTCCGCCGGCGGGGCACCGTTGACCTTGACCCGGGCGAAGTACTTCCCACCGCTGGAACGCATCACCGTCTGCGAGACACCGGTGCCGGAGACGACGAGCGTCTGGCCGGGCTCCGACTTCGCGAAGAGGTCGACGTACTTGTCTCCGGACGAACCGGTTTCGCGGTACGTCGCGTGCGTCACCTGGACTCCGGCACGGGTCGCGATCTTGCCCTGGACGGCGAACTGGTAGTTCTCGATGCAGTCGTCCGTCGCGGTCGGGCTGTCCCCGAGGCTCGCGTCGGTGCACTGCTGCGTCGAGCCGGTGAACGAGCCGGCCGGACCCTCGACCCGGAAGAAGTTCGTGTTGTACGGGCTCCCGACAACCTCGTGCTCGACGCCGACGTCACCCAGGTAGCCGGCGGGGGCGGCGGGCGCGATGTCCGGGTCCCACCTGAGGAAGGGACCGGTGCGGGCACCGAGGGTCTGGTCGAAGGTGCCGTCCCACGTGAGGCTGCCGATGTCCTCGGTGACGTTGAGACCCTTGACGGTGTCCGCCTCGGCGACGATCTCGTCCTTGCCGAAGGGATGGGTGACCGTGTACGTCGCGCCGTCGATGACGCCGGCGACCCGGACGCGGACGCGCCCGAAAGAGACCTGCGTCTTCGGCGCGGGCACCTCGTTCGAGAAGGCCGCCTCGACTGCAGTGACGAGAAGGCCCTTGTCGCCACCGCCGGCGTCGAGCGGCGACTCGGCGACGGCCCAGAAGGCCTCGTCCGGGACGTTGTTCGGGAAGCTCACCGGCGACTGCGGGTCCGGGATGTCGGCCATGATGCAGTACGGGTCGGCCGGGTCGAGGCACAGCTCCAGGCGGACGTTGTTCGTGTCCTTGTACCAGAGCGGGAAGCCGTTGTCCTCGTCGATCGGGCCGACCTCCTTGAGGCCGACGGTGTTGTCGATGTGGGCCGGTGGCGGGGTCACGGCGTAGGCCGCGACGACGCCCGAGCCGGCGAGCGCGAGCACCGCGCCGGCCGCCACGAGCGACCGTCGCCGGGCGCCCGCGGGTACGCGGCGCAGCGAGAAGGTGGGCAGCAAGGTCATGGAGGTGGTCCCCGTTCGGAGGTGACGGTCTGGCCGGGCGGGACCACACGTCCCGACCGGCGGCCGTCGCCCCGGCCGTGCTCCACCCTGCGACCTCCGGCGGGGTCACGGACCCGCCGAACGGTGGAGAAACGGGCCTCCGATAGGGCATGGGACCTGTGGCTACTCCGTGTGGCCCATCGCGCGCCGGACCCATCAGGGGGATACATCCCTGCACTCTGCGTGATTTCGCGCAAGCGAACTAACGCACTGAATGCCATGCGGACACGTTGCGTGGCGACCAGCCCGGCGGGTGCCGCACACGCGACGGCCCGGCACCCCGACGGGGTACCGGGCCGTCGTCCGACCGGCGGGCGGCTCAGCGCGCCGAGAACACCTGCCGGTCGAGCACACCACCGAGCCGCGACCGGACGGTGATCGTCCCGTCGCCGCCGTTGACCGCCCGCTTGCCGACCGGGGCGTTCCGGAGCCGGAAGTCCCAGCCGCAGACACCGGCCGCCGCCACCGGGACGACGCTGCCGAGCTCCACCTGGGGACCGTTCGGCGGGTTGTAGTAGACGGTCACGAGGTTCTTCTGGCCGCAGTACGTCGAGTCCCCGCGCACCCGCCACTCGTTCGAGCTCGTCCGCCACTGCGCGGAGCCCAGCGTGAGCCCGTCGGGGGCGCTCGTCACCGTGACGCCGTCCGGGGCCGACGCGACCCCGTTGTCGGTGACGACGAGGCTGAGCACGACCGTCACCGGGGCCGCCGGGTCCGGCGCGAGCGGCAGGACGAACGACGGGGTCGCCGTCGTCTCGCCGGTGAGCGCCGGGACGGGGGTCCCCTGCGGGGAGACCGTGTCGACCGCCCACAGGTAGGTCGCACCGGCCGGGGTGGACGCCGCGCCGTCGAGCGTGACGGTCGACAGGGGTTCGACGAGCGTGCGGTCCGCGCCGGCCCTCGCGATCGGCACGACCTGCGGATCGGTCACCTGGAAGGTGATCGACGCCGTGTCGGAGTTCCCGCTGCCCGGCCCGGTGAGGGTCAGGGACACCGTGAACGTGCCGGTCTCGGTCGGGGTGAACGTCCGGGTCGGGCCAGCGCCGGTGAGCAGCGCGGAGACGTCGACGTTGCCGGAGTTCTTCAGCGCCTTCCACTCCGCGGTGACGACGTCACCGGTCGAGGCGCTGCTGTCGACCACGACGCCCTCGCCGAGCCGCAGCGACGTCTTCGGCGCAGTGATCACCGCGTCGACCGCGGTCGGGACGTTGACCCCGCCGACGATGAGGACGTCGTCCGTGTCGAGCCCGCCCTTGTCGGACCGCACGACGACCTCGGCCGGCGGCGCGGGCAGCGCGTCGACGGTGAACGTGTGGACGTTGTCGCCGCCGACCGCGACGGTCGCGCCGGCCTGCCCGACGAGGCTGAGGTTCGCCCCCGGCCCCCCGGACGCCGCGACGACCGTCAGGGTCTGGGCCGTGGCGTCGTACACCGCGCTCGAGACGTGGACCGAGTCCCCGATCTCGTCGGCATCCATCGAGCTCGTCGTGTCCGGGGTGTCGGACACGTTGGTCAGGGTGATGGCGGGGACCCCGCCGGCGCCGACCTTGATCCGCGCGAAGTACTCGCCGCCCGACGAGCCACGCATCGTCGTCGTCGCCAGGCCGCTGCCGCCGACCGTCAGGGTCTGGCCGGGCTCGGACGTCGCGAAGACGTCGAGGTAGAGGTCGCCGCCGGACTCGGTGTACGACGCCTTGGTGATCTGCGCGCCGATCTTCGTCGCGATCTTGCCCTGCACGGTGAACAGGTCGGTCTCGACGCAGTCGTCCCGGGTCTGGTCGCTGGCGCCGAGCGTGATGTCGGCGCACTGGTCGGGCGACGCCGGGAACGCGCCCGCCGGACCCTCGATGCGGAAGACGTTCGTGCCGTAGGGGCTGCCGGTGACCTTGTGCGGGACGGCCGGGTCGCCGAGGTAGCCGTCGGGGGCCGCCGGGGCGTCGTCCGTCCACTTCAGGAACGGCGCCGGCCGGCTGGCGAGCGTCTGGTCGAAGATGCCGTCCCAGACGAGGTTTCCGACGTCCTCGGTGACGTTGACGCCGCGCACGGCGTCCTCGGCGACGTGGGTGTCGACGCCGTACGGGTGGGTGACCTTGTACGTCTCGCCCGCCGTCAGGCCCTCGATGCGGGTGCGGATGCGGCCGAAGCTGATCTGCTGCTTGTCGGCGGGCAGGCCGTCCGCGCTGCCGAAGGCCGCCTCGACGGCCGTGACGAGGAGGGCGTCGTTGCCGTTGCCGAGGTCGATCGCCGAGTCGCCGACGGCCCAGAACGCCTCGTCGGGGAAGTTCGTCGGGAAGACCACGGGGTCGCCCGGGTTCGGCAGGTCGCCCATGATGCAGTACTGGTCGTCGGGGTCCGTGCACAGCTCGAGCCGGACGCCGTTCGTGTCCTTGTACCAGATGGGGAACCCGTTGGCCGGGTCGATCGGGCCGACCTTCGCCAGCCCCTTCGTCCCCCCGTCGTGCGCGGGCGGCGGCGCGAGGGCACCGGCCGCAGCCATCCCCGAGCCGACGAGTGCGGCCACCGCGAGCGCGGCCGTGGTGCGGCGGCGGCCGGCCGGCGGCGCACCGGGTGCCCGGACGGCGGACAGCAGGAGGCGGCGGTGCCGCCGGTCGTGGACGGCGCGCGTCAGGCGCGCGCGCAGGTCGGCAGTACGCATGTCAGTAGCTCCCCGAGTGGATCGCGCGAAGGCCGGACACTTCGCAGCCCCGTGCCACAACGACGGAGAGTCGCCTTCGCTCGACCCCCTGCATCCAGGGTGGTCACCGACAGTGCCGGTCGGGCACCTCCGGACGGAGGATAAGAGACCCCTAAATTGGGGGGGTCGCGGATCCGGGGAACGGTGGATCCCGCCGATGAATGATGACGCGATGTCACGGTAAATCGGACCGTATCCACGGCCCGGCGAGCGGTCCGACGTCAAGGGAATGTCAAGAACGTGGCACGCCGAGAGACCGACCGACCGGCCTGTTGACTACTTTGAGTGACGAATCACGGGTGATCTTCACGCCGTGTAGGAGAAATCAGAGCTTCTCGACGGGCGCGTACCGCAGGAGCAGCCGCTTGACGCCCTGGTCGCGGAAGTCGACCTTCGCGACGGTCTTGTCCCCCGTGCCCTCGACCTCGACGACCGTCCCCATGCCGAACGTGTCGTGGGTGACCCGGTCGCCCGGCTCGAGGTGGACGATCTCGCGGTTGCCCGGCGACCGGACCCCGGGCCGCTCGGCGAGCCGGGCGACCGCGGGCGTGGACGACGGACGCATCATCGTCGAGTCGGAGCGGCGCCAGTCGAGCAGGTCGCGCGGCACCTCCTCGAGGAAGCGGCTCGCCGGGTTGTAGCTCGGCTGGCCCCAGGCGCTGCGGACGGCGGCCCGGGACACGTAGAGCCGCTCCCGGGCCCGGGTGATCCCGACGTACGCGAGGCGCCGCTCCTCGGCGAGCTCGGCGGGGTCGCCGAGCGAGCGCATGTGCGGGAACGTCCCGTCCTCGAGGCCGGTGAGGAAGACGACCGGGAACTCCAGGCCCTTCGCGGTGTGCAGGGTCATGAGCGTGACGACGCCCTGGTCGACCTGGGGAGCGCCGTCCTGCCGCTCCGCGCCGTCCGCCACGGCCTCGTCCGGCACCTCGTCGGAGTCGGCGACGAGCGAGACCTGCTCGAGGAAGTCCGTCAGGGAGCCCTGCGGGTTCGCGGCCTCGTACTCCTGCGCGACGGCGACGAGCTCGGCGAGGTTCTCGATCCGCGACTCGTCCTGCGGGTCGTGGCTCGCGCGCAGCTCCGCGAGGTAGCCCGTCTGCTCGAGCACGGCCTCGAGCACCGTCGCCGGCCCGGAGCCGGCCTCGACGAGGGTGCGCAGCTCCTCGACGAGGGCGTTGAAGCCCTGGATGCACGTGAGCGACCGGGTCGCGATGCCCGGTGCCTCGTCGGCGCGCACGAGGGCGGCGTTGAAGGAGATCCGCTCCCGGTCGGCGAGCGCCGCGACGCACGCCTCGGCCCGGTCGCCGATGCCGCGCTTGGGCACGTTGAGGATCCGGCGCAGGTTGACGGCGTCGTCCGGGTTCGCGAGCACCCGCAGGTAGGCCAGCGCGTCCTTGACCTCACGGCGCTCGTAGAACCGGGTGCCACCGACGACCTTGTACGGCAGGCCGACCCGGACGAACACCTCCTCGAGCGCGCGGGACTGCGCGTTCGTCCGGTAGAAGACCGCGACGTCCCCGGGCCGGACGCCCTCGGTGTCGGTGAGGCGATCGATCTCCTCGGCGATGAAGGACGCCTCGTCGTGCTCGTGGTCGGCGACGTAGCCGATGATCTTCGCCCCGGCACCGGCGCTGGTCCACAGCCGCTTCGGCTTGCGGTCCGGGTTGCGCTCGATGACGGCGTTGGCGGCCGTGAGGATCGTCTGGGTCGAGCGGTAGTTCTGCTCGAGCATGATCGTGCGGGCGTCCGGGTAGTCGTTCTCGAACTCGGCGATGTTGCGGATCGTCGCGCCGCGGAAGGCGTAGATCGACTGGTCGGCGTCGCCGACGACCGTGAGCTCGGCCGGCGGGATGTCCTCCGGGGGCAGCTCGGACGCCGCGCGCGAGCCGTCGGGCAGCACCGGCTCGCCGTCCGCGGTGAACCGCTCGGCCCGCTCGCTCTCCCGCATGACCTGGGACAGCGACCCGCCGACGAGCTCGCGGACGAGCACGTACTGGGCGTGGTTGGTGTCCTGGTACTCGTCGACGAGGACGTGCCGGAACCGGCGCCGGTAGTAGGCGGCGACGTCCGGGAAGGCCTGGAGGATGTTGACCGTCGTCATGATGAGGTCGTCGAAGTCCATGGCGTTCGCCTGGCGCAGCCGCTGCTGGTACGCCGTGTACGCCTGGGCGAGGACCTTCTCGGTGCCGGGCCCGTCGGAGGCCGTCGCCGCGTAGGTCTCCTCGTCGACGAGCTCGTTCTTGAGGTTGCTCACCTGGTGGCTGAAGGAGCGCGGCGGGAACCGCTTGGGGTCCAGGTCGAGCTCGCGGCAGACGAGCGACATGAGCCGCTGGCTGTCGGCCGCGTCGTAGATCGAGAAGTTGCTCCGCAGACCGACCCGGGTCGCCTCCCGGCGCAGGATCCGCACGCACGCCGAGTGGAACGTCGAGACCCACATCGTCGCCGCGCGCGGCCCGACGAGCGCCGCGACCCGCTCGCGCATCTCGGCCGCGGCCTTGTTCGTGAAGGTGATCGCGAGCACCTGGCCCGGCCGGACGCCGCGGGCCGCGAGCAGGTAGGCGATCCGGTGGGTGAGCACCCGGGTCTTGCCCGAGCCGGCGCCGGCCACGATGAGCAGCGGCGACCCGGCGTGCAGGACCGCCTCGCGCTGCTGCGGGTTGAGCCCGTCGAGCAGCTCCTCGGCGCGCTTGGCCCCGGGTGACGGCGCGGACGCCGGCCCGCCGTCGTCGCCCGGCTCGACCGGCACGAGCCCCGGCAGCGGGTGCGCCCCGCGCACGGCGGCGACGGGCGCGCCGGAGCCGCCGCGGACCGACGGCGCGGAGTCGCCGAGGCCGGGCAGAGGCAGGTCGTCGAAGAGCGTGCTCACCGGTTCCACCCTACGGCGCCGACCGGACAGGTGTTCGGATCGTCCACAGGTCGGTCGACGCGTCGTCCACAGCCTGCCCGGGACGGCGGCCCGGGACCCGCCGCGAGGGATACGGTCTGCCGCATGACGGACGACGTGACCCAGCGGATGGTCGAGCTCGAGGACGGCGGCGTCCTCGAGGTGCACCTCGTGAACTGGTCGACGACCCCGGACGACGCGCCGGTCGCCGTCGACCTGCACGGGACGCCGTCCTGGGGCCGGCCCGCCGGGACGACGCGGGCGGCCGCCGCCGCGCGCGGCGTCCGGCTCGTCGCGCCGACCCGGGCCGGCTACAGCACGTCGTCCCCCGCCCCCGGCCGGGACGTCGCCGCCGTCGCCGCGGACGTCGCCGCCGTCCTCGACGCGGTCGGCGTCGGCCGGGTCGTCGTCATGGGCACCTCCGGCGGCGGCCCGCACGCGCTGGCGACGGCCGCGCTGCTCGGCGACCGGGTCGCCGCGGTGGCCTCGATCGCCGGCGTCGGCTCGTACGGCGCGGACGGCCTCGACTTCCTCGCCGGGATGGGCCAGGACAACATCGACGAGTTCGGCGCCGCGCTCACGGGCGAGGGGGCGCTGCGGTCCTACCTCGAGGCGCAGCGCGCCGGGCTCGACGGCCTCACGCCCGAGCTGCTCGCGCAGAGCTGGTCGTCCCTGCTGCCGCCCGTCGACGTCGCGATCGTCACCGGCTCTCGCGGGCGAGCTCGTCGAGAGCATCGAGCACGCGCTCGCCCCCGGGATCCAGGGCTGGCTCGAGGACGACCTCGCCTTCTGCGCCGACTGGGGCTTCTCCCTCGACGACCTGCGCTGCCCGGTCTCGGTCTGGCAGGGCGGCGCCGACCTCATGGTCCCCGCCGCGCACGGCGCCTGGCTCGCGCAGCGGATCCCCGGCGCCCGCGCCCACCTGCTCCCCGACGAGGGCCACCTGTCGATCGCCGCCGGCAAGATCGGCGAGATCCTCGACGAGCTGCTCCCCGACCTCTGACCCACGCATCCTCGAGTTACCAGCCCGTATGACCCACTGACTGGGTCGTACGCGCTGGTAGCTGCAGAGGGGAGGACGGAGTTGCAAGTCATTGGCCTTGCATTGGGTGATGCAAGGGTTCAGACTTGACGCATGTTCGTCCTCACCGTCGACCAGCGGCGCAGCCGGCGCACCGCCGACCGGGTCGACAGCGCGCTGGCGCGGCTCGAGCAGCTCGCCGGGACCCCCGGCGTCCGGCCGCCGGTCCTCACCTTCGAGCGGACGGCGGGTGACGAGTTCCAGGGCGTGCTCGACGACGCGCCGTCCGTCGTCGCGGTCGTCCTCGACCTCGTCCGGCAGGGCGTCTGGCACGTCGGGATCGGGGCCGGCCCCGTCGACGAGCCGCTGCCGGGCTCGACCCGGGCCGCCCACGGAACGGCGTTCACGCTCGCCCGGGCGGCCGTCGACGCCGCGAAGCGCAGCCCCGACCACGTCGCCGTCCGCGGGGTCCGCGAGGACGTCGCGCGGGACGCGGACGGCGTCCTGGGGCTGCGCGCCGCCGCGGTCGCGGGACGCAGCGGGCCCGCATGGGAGGCGGTCGACCTCGTGAGCGGCGGGCTCACGGTCAGCGAGGCGGCGGCCAAGCTCGAGGTGTCCCGGCAGGCTGTCGGCCAGCGGCTCGCGGCCGGGCTGTGGCCGCAGGAGCGGGCGGCCCGGCCGGCGGCCGCGCGTCTGCTCGACGAGGCCGCCCGGGGCTGAGCGCGCCTGCGGGGGCGCCTGCCGCGGGTCAGTGCAGCAGCGCCCAGCCCGCACCCGCGCAGGCGACCGCCCACAGGACGCTGCCGAAGGTGCCGATGATGAAGCGCTCGGCGGCGGCCGGTGCCCGCAGCTCGGGGTAGCGGCCCAGGCCCTTGACGGCGAGCACGACGGCGACCCCCTCGGGCCAGCCGAGCAGCACGGACGACGTCACGGCGAGCCGCTCGAGGACGCCGATCCACGCCCCGCCGTGCAGCAGCGTCGGGTCGGCCGGGCTCGGGGTGCCGGGGGCCGCGCCGGGGTTGGTGGCCAGGCGCAGCAGCGCGGTGGCGACCGGGCCGCCGGCGGCCGCGCCGGCGAGGACGGCGAGCGCGACCGCGGCCTCGGCGACCCACCCGGTGACGGCCGGCGCGACCCAGGCGAGCGCACCGGCCGCCCCGAGGAGCACGACGGCGACGACGAGCGCGACGAGCGCCCGGGCCCGCCTGCGGCGCACGGGCGGCAGCTCGCGGTAGAAGCCGAGCGCCAGCACGGACACGGCCGCGAGGAGCAGGAGCGAGGCGACGGTCACGGGAGCAGTCTGCCCCGACGGTCCGACAGGTCGCGATCTTGTGGCGTACCGCAGAACACGTGAACGCCCGCCGGGCGCGGCGTGCCGGTCGTGGGAGCGCTCTGGTGACGACCGGGGTGCGGGCGGCTGCAACGTCCGGCAACCCTCGTCGTCCGGCGTGCCGGGCGGCAGGGTGGGGTGGCAGCCCGGGGTTGGTCGGTCCCCGGGGGTTACGTCGCGTCGTGTCCCGGGTCACACTGGTGCTCCCCTCGAGGTGGAGGTGACGCCCGGTGCAGGCCGCGCGGCTGGAGAGCGCCGTGCCCGTGGGCACCGACCCGCGGGCGCACGCGCGCACGCTGTCGCGCCTGCACGACGCCGCCCTCGCGGGCGCACGCACCCCCGGCCGACGGATGCCGGGGGCACCACGACCGGTCATCGAGGACTCCTGGCGCCGGGTGCAGACGAGCGGCCTCGACCCGGACGGCCACGGCAGCGCGCCGGAGCCGCTGGGCCGTGAGGACCTCGAGGCGCGGCGCGAGGCGAGCGGCCTCCTGCCGGCACTGCAGACCCTGCGCGGCGGCCTCGTGAGCATCGCCGACGAGGCCCTGCACATCATGGTGGTCGTCGACGCCGGCGGCCGGATCCTCTGGCGGGACGGCAGCAGCGCCGTCCGCCGCCGGGCCGACGGCCTCGGCTTCGTCGAGGGCGCGGCCTGGGACGAGGGCGCCGTCGGCACGAACGCGATCGGGACGGCGCTCGTCGCGCGACGCCCGGTCCAGGTCTACTCGGCAGAGCACTACGTGCGGTCCCACCACTCGTGGACGTGCGCGGCGGCCCCCGTCCACGACCCGCGGACCGGGCGGCTGCTCGGCGTCGTCGACGTGAGCGGGCCGGCCGCCACCGTGCACGCGAGCACCCTCGCGCTGGTCGACGCCGTGGCCCGGCTCGCCGAGCAGCGCCTGCACACCGAGCACCAGGCCGAGCTGGTGCGGCTGCGCGCGGTCGCCGCGCCGATGCTCGCCCGGATCGAGGGCCGGGCGCTCGTCACCGACCGGCACGGCTGGCTCGCCGCGGCGGCCGGCGTCGCCCCGGTCGACCGGGTGCTGCTCCCCGACAAGGTCGACGACGAGCGCACCTGGCTGCCGTCGTTCGGCCCCTGCCGGCTCGAGCCGGTGCCGGGCGGCTGGCTGGTCCGGATCGAGGACGGCGTCCCCGCCGGCGCGACCGCCACGACGACGGTGGTGCTCGACGTCCGCGGCACCCGGCAGTGGCGCCTGGTCATCGACGGCCCGAGCGGCGCGTGGGAGCAGTCGTTGAGCCCCCGGCACGCCGAGCTGCTCCTGCTGCTCGCGGCGCATCCCGAGGGCCGGACTGCGAGCGAGCTCGCGCACGACCTCTTCGCCGACTCCGCGCGGACCGTCACGGTGCGCGCCGAGCTCTCCCGGCTGCGCCGCAACCTCGGCGGCGTGCTCGACCACAAGCCGTACCGGTTCGCCGAGTGGGTCGACCTCGACATCCGCTGGCCGAGGCGGCCGCAGGACCTGCTCGCCTTCTCGTCGTCCCCCGGGGTGCGCCGGCTGCGCGCCGCGCTCGGGGACGGCGGCGGCGCGGCGGTCGAGGGTGCGGGCGGGGCTGCGGC
The DNA here is from genome assembly GCA_016213575.1 of Actinomycetota bacterium. Taxonomy (GTDB): domain Bacteria; phylum Actinomycetota; class Actinomycetes; order Actinomycetales; family Kineosporiaceae; genus R-H-3. The sequence goes on along the minus strand of JACRAB010000495.1, from coordinate 2,997 downwards.
GGACGACGACTGACGGCAGGCTGCCCGCCATGTCCTACCCACCCGTGCGCTACCAGGGCGTCCGCGGCGAGACGACCGCGTGGCTGCGCCCGCACGACGCCCCGCGCGACGTCGACAACGCCGCCGGCGGCGGCGCGGCCTACCTCGCGACGGCCGCCGCCACCGGCGGCGCCTTCGGCCTCTACCGCTGGGACATGGGGCCGGGGCCGAGCGGGCCCGGCCCGCACTTCCACCGGTCGATCACCGAGTCGTTCTACGTGCTCACCGGCACGGTCCGGCTCTTCGACGGCGGACGCTGGCTCGACGCGGTCCCGGGCGACTTCCTCCACGTGCCGATCGGCGGCGTCCACGCCTTCCGCAACGAGTCCGGCGAGCCCGCGTCGATGCTGCTGCTCTTCACGCCGGGCGCTCCGCGCGAGGAGTACTTCGAGGTGCTCGCGGACGCCGCCCGGCGCGAGGCGATGACGGACGACGAGCGGCTCGACTTCTTCCTGCGGCACGACAACCACTGGCTCTGACCGGCCGGCGCGGGCCGATGTCACAGTGCGCCCCCGCCGCCCCGTCCTCCCCGTATGACGACACGACAGGAGACGCCGGGGATGCTCCGCCCGGCACGACCCGGCAGGACGACCGCGGACCGCGTCGCGGCCGCCCTGCTGGCCCTCACCGGTGCGACCGTCGGCGGCTGGGCGCTGCTCGCCCCCGCCTCGTTCTACGCCGGCTTCCCCGGCGGCGGCCGGTCCTGGGTCGCCCCGGACGGGCCGTTCAACGAGCACCTCGTGCGGGACGTGGGCGCGCTGAACCTCGCGCTCGCCGTGCTCGCCCTCGCCGCGCTGCGGTCCGGCGACCACCGGACGGCGCGCCTGGCGGGCGTGGTGTGGCTCGTCTTCGCCGTCCCCCACCTCGGGTACCACGCCGGGCACCTCGCGGCGCTGCCCGTCGCGGACCGGGTCGTGCAGACTGTCGCCCTCGCCGGCGTCGTGCTGCTCGCTGCGGTGCTCTGCCGGCCGGTCCGGGCGGGAGGTGCGCGGTGAGGGTCGCGGTCGCCGGTGGCACCGGCCTCGTCGGGCGGCTCGTCGTGGCGGCGCTGCGCGAACGCGGGGACGAGCCGGTCGTGCTCGCCCGCTCGACCGGCGTCGACCTGACGACCGGGGCCGGCCTGGACGCCGCCCTCGACGGCTGCGCGGCGGTCGTCGACGTCTCGAACGTCACGACGACCCGCCGCGCGGTCGCCGAAGGCTTCTTCGACGCCGCGACGACCCGCCTCGTGGCCGCGGCGCACCGGGCCGGCGCCGGGCACCTCGTCGTCCTCTCGATCGTCGGCATCGACGCCGTCGACCTCGGCTACTACGCGGGCAAGCGACGGCAGGAGCAGGTCGTCCGCGCCGGCGACGTGCCGTGGACCGTCCTGCGGGCCACCCAGTTCCACGAGTTCGCCGGGCAGTACGCCGGCCGGCTCCGCGGACCCGACCTCGCCGTCCCGTCGATGCTCAGCAGACCCGTTGCGGCGCAGGAGGTCGCGGGACGGCTCGCCGACCTCGTCGCGGCCGCTCCGGCCGGCGACGCGCGCCCGTTCGCCGGGCCGCGGACGATGCACCTGGCCGACATGGTGCGCGGCTACGTGCGGGCGTCCGGACGACGCGCGCTCGTCGTCCCGGTGCGGCTGCCAGGCGCCGCGGCGCGGGCCGCGGCCCGCGGTGCGCTCGTACCGGCCGCGCCCTTCGATGCGGGGACGCGCACGTTCGAGGAGTACCTGGCCGCGCTCGGCCCGGCCCGGCCGTCGCGGGCGGCCCGATGACGCCCGACCCGCGGGCCCATGACCGCGCCGAGGACAGGGCCGAGGAACGGGCCGAGGACCTGGCGAGGGCCTGGGCCGCGCAGCGCGGCCGGCTCGTCGGGGTCGCGTACGCCGTCCTCGGCAGCCGGGCCGAGGCCGAGGACGTCGTCGCCGACTGCTGGCTGTCGCTCGTCGCGGCCGACGCCCGCGACCCGGTCCGGGACGTCGAGGCCTGGGCCACGGTCGCCGTCGCCCGGCGCGCGCTCGACGTCCTGCGCTCGGCCCGGGTCCGGCGGGAGGCCTACGTCGGGCCGTGGCTGCCCGAGCCGATCGTCGGCGATGACCCGGCGACCGCCGCGCCCGACCCGGCGGACCGGGTCACGCTCGACGACCGGGTCAGCTACGCGCTCATGGTCGTCCTGGAGACGCTGAGCCCCGCCGAGCGCACGGCGTGGGTGCTCCACGACCTGTTCGGGCTGCCCTTCCCGGCCGTCGCCGAAGCGGTCGGGCGGACCCCGGCCGCCGTCCGCCAGCTCGCCGTCCGGGCCCGCGCGCACGTGACGTCGGGCGCCGCCCGGGTCGAGGTGGACCGCCGCGAGCAGCGCCGGGTCGCCGAGGCGTTCCTCGCCGCGGCGGGCGGCGGCGACCTCGCCGCGCTCGTCGCCGTCCTCGACCCGGACGCGGTCCTCACGAGCGACGGCGGCGGGGTCGTCAGCGCGGCCCGGCGCCCGGTCCGCGGGGCCGACGACGTGGCCCGGTTCGTGCTCGGGATCGGCCGCAGGGTCCGGGCGGGGGACGTCGTGCGCCCGGCCACCGTCAACGGCGGGCCGGGTCTGGTCGCCACCCGCGACGGCGTGACGTTCCTCGTCGCCGCGCTCACCGTCGGGGGCGGCCGGGTGACCCGGGTCGACCTCGTCCTCGCGCCGGACAAGCTGCCCCGGTAGCGGGCCGCGCCCGACGGTGGGCGCTGCGACCGGCGTCCCCGGGGCGGGGCCGCATACAGTGCCCTCGTGCCTCTCAGCGACTCCGACGTCTCCCGCATCCTCTGCGTCGCCGCCCACCCGGACGACCTCGACTTCGGTGCCGCGGGGACCGCGGCCGGCTGGACGTCGTCCGGCCTCACCGTGACCTACCTCCTGTGCACCCGCGGCGACCAGGGCGGGTTCGACGACACCCCGCGCGAGGAGATGCCGCGCATCCGTGAGGCGGAGCAGCGCGCG
>JACRAB010000478.1 GCA_016213575.1 Actinomycetota bacterium | reverse complement strand
GGCCGCGGCGGTACTCCAGGACGGCCACGACGTCCTCGCCGTTGAGCGTCTTGTGGGTCTCGAGGGCGTGCGCCAGGGCGAGCACCTGCGCGCGGTTCTCGCGCAGGTAGCGCTCGGCCTCCTCGAAGAGCCGGCTGAGGTTCTGCTCGATGCGCTGCCCGAGCTGGGCGTGCGCCGGCTCCTCGCGCTTGCCGCCGAGCTGGGCGCCGAAGCCGATGCCCGACGGGCCGGTCTGCTTGCCGCGCGGCTCCGGGCCGCCGGCCCCGATCTCGAGCTGCTGCAGGGCCGGCAGGCTCGTGATCGAGGACCCCATGCCCCACTGCGACTCCATGAGCGCGGCGAGGAAGGTCGCGCTCTCGAGGTCGCCGGAGACGCCGGAGGAGTTGTCGCCCTCGAAGAACAGCCGCTCGCCCGCGAGCGAGGCGAGGCTCACGAGGATGTCGCTCTCGTGCTCGCTGCGCCAGCGGGTGAACTGGTCCTCGGTCTTCACGCTCGCGACCATGCCGAGGTAGGTGCTGCCCTTCTCGATCGTCGCGAGGTCGATGTCGTAGTGCGCCCGCGTGCGCCAGGCCAGGACGGCGTGGCAGGCCTCGTGGACGGCGACCGCGTGCCGTTCGCGCTCGATGTACTCGACGTCCTCGGGCGGGCCGAGCTGCTTGCGCTGCTTGGCCTTGAGGACGTCGGCCCACGTGACGACGTCGCGGTCCTCGGAGATCGCGTAGATGAGCGACTCGTTGACGAGGTCCTTGATCGTCGCGCCCGTCGCGTACGGCGTGATCGTCGCGAGCTTGTCGATCTGCTCCGCGGTGAGCTCGTGGTTCACCTTGGAGAAGTAGCCCTCGTACGTGCGGACCCGGCCCGCCTTGCTCGGGTAGCCGACCCGGTAGATCCGGTCGAGCCGGCCCGGCCGGAGCAGCGCGGGGTCGAGCGCCTCGGGCAGGTTCGAGGCCATCATCACGAGGATCCGGTACTTGGGCGGCGGCTTGGGTCGCATGCCGAGCGTGCGGCGCAGCACCCGGTTGACGAACCCGCGGGGCTTGGTGAGGCCGGACAGCTCGGTGAGCAGTGCCTGCAGCGTCCCCATCCCGCCACCGCCGCCGTTCATGTTCGGCACGATGACGCGGTCGACGATCGAGCGCGGCCCGCGGCCGGCGGTCGAGGCCCGCTCCGCCTCCCACGGGCGCTCGGCGAGCAGGGCCCGGCCCGGCTCCGACAGGTGCGCCATCCCGTGGCAGGCGTGCGCCGCCGGGGCCGGGGTGCTCGCCATCCCCGGGGTGCCGGCACCGGCACCGCGGCTGCCGAGGGAGTCCGCCTCGTCGAAGAAGACGATGACGCCGCCGTAGCGCAGGGCGAGCTTGCGCAGCTTGCGGAACAGCGCCTTGACCTTGAGGATCCCGACCCCGAAGAACATGTTGTTGAAGGCGCCCGGGTCGACGAACACGTAGGGCTTGCCGGTCTCGCCCGCCACGGCCTCGGCCATGAGGGTCTTGCCGGTGCCGGGTGGTCCCCAGAGCAGGATGCCGGACGGCACGTGGCCGCCGCGGGCCTCGATCGCCTCGGGGTTCTCCAGCAGGACGATGTTCTCCTTGACCCGCTCGAGGACGTGGTCCTGGCCCCAGACGTCGGAGAACCGCTTCTCGATGTCCTCGGGGAAGTACGTCTCGACCCCGCCGCGGGACATGAACCAGAAGATCGCGGCGAACTGCAGGATGCCCAGGGCGATGATGAACGTGTACTGGATGATCATCGGCAGGGCGGCGATGATCCGGGCCGGGGCCTGGAAGAGCGCGAACACCGGCGGTGCGCCGGTGACCTTGCCGAGGACGAACGCGCCGAGCGCGATGACGACGACCCACTTGAAGACCCTGGCCAGCCGGTACCGGTTCCACGGGTTGAAGCGGCGCTCCCACCAGCGCGTCGTCCGGCCGAAGACCTTCTCGCTCCAGAACCGGTGGTAGCCCGCCCAGCGCTCGCTGACGACGAAGTGCAGCTGCCGCAGCAGCTCCACGCCGACGAGCGTCGGGATCCAGGTGTTCTCCCGCAGGATGTTCGACGCGGCCTCGCCCCAGCCGCCGAGCGGGCTGATCCGCAGGTACTCGTTCCACACGAGCAGGCCGAGGACGACGCCGAGCAGCAGGAGGAACTTCACCCGGTCCCACAGCCCGAGCGGCTTGCGGGTGCCCTTGACCTTCCAGGGGAAGCGCGGGTCGGCGTCGGCCGCGGTCGTCGGGGCGGGCGCGGCCACCGCGACGGCTGCCGGGGCGGAGGCGGCGGCCACGACCGCGGGCCGCGCGGCCGGCAGGACGGCGGTCTGCGCGGCCGGTGCCGGCTCGGCCCCCGGGCGGACGGCCTGCTCGATCCGGTTCATGCTGCGGGTCATCGTCGTCAGGGCGACCGCCAGGACGACGACGACCGCGACGGTGACGACCGCCACCAGGGCGATGAGGACGAGGGTCATGCAGTGCCTCCGATCGGGCTGCGCAGCCCCGTCCGCGGGGCGCTCACGGCTGCGCCTTCACGGTGAAGCTCGACATGATCTGGTCGACGACCTGCTGGTTCTTCGCGAAGCACGCGACGGAGCACCAGATCTGGATGACGTGCAGGTGCTCGCCGCTGCGGTCGGCGACGGCCATCTTGTCGACGACGACGGTGACGTCGGGGACGGCGGGCTTGTCGGTCACGCTCCTGGCGGCGAGGTCGGTGACGTCGAAGGAGAACAGGCTCGTGACCCGCAGCCCGGTGGCCTGCGGGGTGTCGACGGCCTGCTCCTTGCTGCCGAAGTCGGTGAGCGCCGTGTCGTCGAGCTGGGCCTGGTTGGCGAACTTCACGAGCGCGTGCCGGGAGCCGGGGGTCAGCGCGTCGCGCAGCACCTCCGTCGTCACCGGACCGGAGCCGCCGAGCTTCACGGTGAGCATCTGGACGACGGGGTCGTCGGGCGGGGAGATCGGCAGCTTGGACTCGAAGTGGCTCGGGTCGGCGGTGCCGGCGCCGTCGTAGAACGCGACCCAGCGGCTCGCCGTCGGCTTCGCGTAGCCGAGCGCCGTGGGGTCGACGGAGGTCCAGCCCGCGGGCAGCTTGACGACGATGCTCCGGTCGGCGCTCGCGACGTACTGGTACGGCGGCGGTGACCCGCAGGCGGCGAGCAGGGCCGCGGCGACGGCGGCCGCCGCAGCCGCCCGGGCGCCGGTCCGGCGCCGCACCGGCGTCCACGGGCGCGCCCAACCTCGCCCCATGCCCAGCGGGTCCGTCGTCATAACACGCCACCCGCCCTCGTCGAGGTCACGATTGGGCAAAGAATCGCAAGTGCAGAGCGTTTTTGCACCCCCTGGTCCGACATTCGAGCCCGGGTGGGTGAGGTGTAACTCACGGTTCACACAGTCAAGTCTTCGTGCCCATTCCGTTGCGCTGAGTCATCGGTTAGCGTGCGTCACGTCGTCGGTGGAGGGCTTGCGGCTCTCGTACCGTGCGGCGTCCGGGTCGCCTACGCAGGGGAGTCCGCCGTGGTCACGAACCGCAGAACCGCCGCCGGAGAGCCCGTCAGAACCTTCGTGGTCGACACGTCGGTCCTCCTCTCGGACCCCAGGGCGGTGCTCCGTTTCGCCGAGCACGAGGTCGTCCTCCCGGTCGTCGTCATCACCGAGCTCGAGGGCAAGCGGCACCACCCGGAGCTCGGCTACTTCGCCCGCCAGGCGCTGCGGCTGCTCGACGACCTGCGCGTCCAGTTCGGCCGCCTCGACGAGCCGCTGCCCGTCGGCGACTCCGGCGGGACGCTGCGGATCGAGCTCAACCACGCCGACCCGACGGTGCTGCCGGCCGGGTTCCGCGCGATGGACACCGACACGCGGATCCTCGCGATCGCCCGGGCGCTGGCGGCCGACGGCAAGCACGTGACCGTCGTCAGCAAGGACCTGCCGATGCGGGTCAAGGCCTCGGCGCTCGGTCTCGACGCCGAGGAGTACGAGGCCGAGAAGACCGTCGACTCGGGCTGGACCGGCATCACCGAGATCGACATCAGCGCCGAGGTGATGGCGACGCTGTACTCCGAGCAGACCATCGACCTGCCGCAGGCCGCCGACCTGCCCTGCCACGCCGGCCTCGTGCTGCTGTCGTCGCGGGGGTCGGCGCTCGGCCGGGTCATGCCCGACAAGCAGGTCCGGCTCGTCCGCGGCGACCGCGACGTCTTCGGCGTCCACGGCCGCAGCGCCGAGCAGCGGATCGCCATCGACCTGCTCCTCGACTCCGAGATCGGCATCGTCTCGCTCGGCGGGCGGGCCGGCACCGGCAAGTCGGCGCTCGCGCTGTGCGCCGGCCTCGAGGCGGCGCTCGAGCGACGCCAGCACCGCAAGGTGCTCGTCTTCCGCCCGCTCTACGCCGTCGGCGGCCAGGACCTCGGCTACCTGCCCGGGACCGAGGCCGAGAAGATGAGCCCCTGGGGGCAGGCGGTCTTCGACACCCTGGGCGCGCTCGTGTCGCAGGAGGTCGTCGAGGAGGTCATCGACCGCGGCATGCTCGAGGTGCTCCCGCTGACCCACATCCGCGGCCGCTCCCTGCACGACGCGTTCGTCATCGTCGACGAGGCCCAGTCCCTCGAGCGCAACGTGCTGCTCACGGTGCTCTCCCGGGTCGGGCAGAACAGCCGCGTCGTCCTGACCCACGACGTCGCCCAGCGCGACAACCTCCGGGTCGGCCGGCACGACGGCGTCGCCGCGGTCATCGAGGCGCTCAAGGGCCACCCGCTCTTCGCCCACGTCACCCTGACGCGCTCGGAGCGCTCGCCGGTGGCCGCGCTCGTCACGGAGATGCTCGAGGGCCTCGAGCCCTGAGGGCACGGGTGACGGCCGCACACAAGGAGCGGCTGAGCAGCCCGCGCGGTCACTTTCGGCGAACGAAACGTGTGTCTGTGCTCACTTTCGTCGACACAGAGTGACCGTGGACCGTCCAATGTCACGGTTGTGTCACGGAAACCTCTCGGCTGACTTGAGTCTGCACGCGTCCCGGGTGACGGTGGACGACGTCACCACCCCGCACGCGGGCCACGGCGGCGCCGGCGTCGGGGCCGGCGCAGCGAGCCGGCCGGCCGTGTGCCGCGCGGCCCGAGGGGCCGCGCCCGGACCGCAGGGTCCCGGACCAGGAGCCAGCAGCCGACGGCGAGACCCGCCGTCCGGCCGCCCGCGCCTGCCGGGGCGGCGGCCGGGGGGCCGCTCCGCGCCGCAGACGGCGCGGCCCCGCGAGGGAAG
>JACRAB010000073.1 GCA_016213575.1 Actinomycetota bacterium | reverse complement strand
TCTCAATCAGCCACCCGGCGTCCAGAACGGCGGGGCGGCCACTCCTCAGAGTCCACCCGCAGGCGAAAAGCAGCGATAAGCCACACCCCGCCGCCCTGGGCATCTGAGACACCCAATCCCAGACAGATCAACCTTATGGAGGAGCGGTGACCGAGCACGTCCACGCGCCGCGGGACCACGCGGACCACCCGCACGCGGAGCACGCCGACCACGACGGCCACGACCACGGCACGCACGAACACGGAACCCACGGGCACGAGCACGGCGACCACGACCACGGCACCCACGACCACGGCGACCACACCCACGCCGAGGGCACCGGGGTCGTCGCGCGGCTGCGGCACCTGCTCGTCCCGCACTCCCACGACCATGCGCAGTCGACGGACACCGCGCTCGAGTCGAGCGCCGACGGCATCCGGGCCGTGAAGATCAGCCTCGTCGTCCTCCTCGTCACCGCGCTGGCGCAGGGCGTGGTCGTCGTCCTCTCCGGCTCGGTGGCGCTGCTCGCCGACACCGTGCACAACCTCTCCGACGCGCTCACGGCGCTGCCGCTGTGGGTCGCGTTCGTCCTCGTCCGCCGGCCGCCGTCGCGCCGCTACACCTTCGGTCTCGGCCGCGTCGAGGATCTCGCCGGCCTGCTCATCGTCGTCATGATCGCGCTGTCCGCCGTCGTCGCGGCGTGGGAGAGCATCCGCCGCCTCGCCGACCCGCAGCCCGTGACCCACCTCGGTGCGGTCCTCGGGGCCGGCGTCATCGGCTTCCTCGGGAACGAGGCCGTCGCGATCTACCGCACCCGCGTCGGACGCCGGATCGGCTCCGCGGCGCTCGTCGCCGACGGCCAGCACGCGCGCACCGACGGCTGGACCTCGCTCGGCGTCGTCGCCGGCGGGCTCGGGGTCTGGCTCGGCTTCCCGCTCGCCGACCCCGTCGTCGGGCTGCTCATCACTGTCGCGATCGTCGGGGTGCTCGTCGGCGCCGTCCGGGACGTCGGCCGCCGGCTGCTCGACGGGGTCGACCCGGCGCTGCCCGCGCAGGCCGAGGAGGTGCTCGTCGGCGTCGCCGGCGTCGAGTCCGTCGACGAGGTCCGGCTGCGCTGGATCGGGCACCGGCTGCGCGGCGAGGCCGTCATCGGCGTCGCCCCGACGCTCGACGTCGTCGCGGCCCACGACATCGCGACCCGCGCCGCGGCCGCCGTCCACGCGGCGATGCCCAACCTCGACGCGGTGAGCGTCCACGTCGAACCGGCCGGCATGCACCGCACCGAGAGCCACTCCCTCCCGGTCGGCACCCACGTCCCCGCGGAGGCGCCGCACCCCTGACCCGGCCGGGGCCGGTCCGACGACCGGGTGTGCGCGGACCCGCCCGCGCCGCTGCTCCGAACGGGTGGAACTGCCCCCTCAGGCGCGTGAGGTGTCCCCGGACCGGTCGCGATCCGGCGCCGGCTGCCGTTGTTCTGGGTAGGAGACCGGTACGGCTCCTGCGCGGGCGGGCCCGCGCACACGGACGGGTCAGGGAGCGGGCGCAGGACATGGCGGGACGGCGGGTGCTCAGGGCCGCCCTCGCGGTGGCCCCGGCGGCGGCGCTCACCGCCGCGCTCCTGCTGCTGCCCCCCGCCGCGGCCGCCCCCGCGCTCGACCGCGCGGCCACCGCCGCGTCGCCGACCACGCCGTCCCCCACGCCGTCCGCCACGGGGAGCGCCGGCGAGGCCGGCGACGAGTCGGAGCCCTCCCCCGAGGAGGTCGCCGCCGAGCGCGAACGGGCCCAGGCCCTCCTCGACGAGGTGAACCGGCGGCAGGGCGCCGTCACCGACGCGCAGGCGAAGCTCGACGCCGCGACCGCCACGGCGTCCCTGGCGCTCGAGCAGTACAGCGGGGCCGTCGTCGCCGCCCGGACCGCCCAGCTCGAGGCGGACCGCCAGGACCAGCTCCTCCTCCAGGCCCAGCTCGAGCTCGCCGCCCAGAAGGCGATCCTCGGCCGCTGGGCCCGGGCGGCCTACGGGGACGGCGACCTCGCCTCGAACCCGGCGCTCGCGACGATCCTGCAGGGCGGCTCGACGGACGACCTCGGCCGGGCCGAGACGTACCTGCAGCGGGTCGGCAACAGCAAGGGCCGCGCCGTCGTCGACTACACCGCCGCGCTCGCGCACCAGGCGGACGTCGCGTCCGCCGCCGCGTCGGCTCAGGCCGCGGCGCAGGACGCGGCGCTCGAGGCGAAGGCGGCGAAGGACGCCGCCGACGCCGCGGTGAGCGCGCAGCGCGACACCCTCGCGGCCCTCGAGACCGAGCTGGCCCAGGTGCAGGACGCCGCGGCCGACGCCGAGACCCGGGCGAACAACCTCGCGGCGGCCCGGGCGCTGGCCCGGGCCCGCAGCGGCCGGGGCGGCAGCGGCTCGAACGCCGTGACCGGCGAGGTCGGCGACTGCCGCGGCGGCGACACCTCGCTCTACGCGAACGGCGAGATCCCGGCGGCGGCGCTCTGCCCGGTCTGGGGGACGTCCGGCCACCGGCTGCGCGCCGACGCCGCCTACGCGTTCAACCGGCTCAGCCAGGCGTACGCGCAGGAGTTCGGCGAGCCGGTCTGCGTCACCGACTCCTACCGCGACTACGCCACCCAGGTCCGGCTCTACGCGACCAAGCCGAACCTGGCCGCCGTCCCCGGGACGAGCAACCACGGCTGGGGCACGGCCACCGACCTGTGCGGCGGCATCCAGGACTTCGGGACGCCGACCCACCGGTGGATGCTCACGCACGCCCCCGAGTTCGGCTGGTTCCACCCCGCGTGGGCCGAGCCGGGGGGCTCGCGGCCCGAGCCGTGGCACTGGGAGTTCGCGGGCTGAGCAGCGCTGCTCACCCCCGCCCCGACGGCTCCCCTGCAGGATGACGGCGACGCACCGGTCCGACGGCCGCGTCTGCCTCCCCCGGCGGCCCGCCAGGCGGCATGATTCGCACCGCGGCGCCCGCCGCCCCGCCGAGAGGGGACCCCCAGGCCGTGTCCACCCAGCCCAGCGCTCCGGAGCTCGTCCCGGCCGACGAGCGGCGTCGCGAGCAGCGCGCCTGGTACTTCTACGACTGGGCGAACAGCGCCTACGTCACGACGACGGCGACCGTGCTCTTCGGCCCCTACCTCACCGTCGTCGCGAAGAAGGCGGCCTGCCCCGACCTGCCGAGCGACGCGCGCTGCGGCACGGACCTGTCCGTCCTCGGCATCCCGGTCAGCCCCGGGTCGCTCGCGCTCTACACGGTCACGTTCGCGACGCTCGTCTCGGCGCTCGTGCTGCCGGTCGTCGGCGCCGTCGTGGACCGCTCGGGCCGCAAGCGCACGATCATGGCCCGCTTCGCCTGGGGCGGGGCGCTCGCGGCCGGGCTCATGTTCCTCGTCGCCGGCGACAACTGGCAGCTCGGCGTCCTGCTCCAGCTCGTCGCGAGCCTGTGCCTGGGCTGCTCGCTCGTCGTCTACGACGCGATCCTCTGCGAGATCGCGACCCCCGACGAGCGGGACGGCGTCTCGAGCCGGGGCTGGGCCCTCGGCTACCTCGGCGGCGGCCTGCTGCTCGCCGTGAACCTCGGGCTGCTGACGTTCGCCGAGGGCATCGGGCTGTCGACGTCGACCGCCGTCCGGATCAGCCTGCTCTCGGCCGGCATCTGGTGGGCGGCGTTCACGTTCATCCCGTACCGGGGTCTGCGCGACCGGCCGCCGGCGTCGCTCGAACCGGTCGGCGAGGGCAACCTCGTGGGCCAGTCGTTCAAGCAGCTCGGCGCGACGCTGCGGCACCTGCGCGGCTACCCGAACACGTTGATGTTCCTCGTCGCCTACCTGTTCTTCAACGACGGCATCCAGACCGTCATCACCGCGTCGAGCATCTTCGGCCAAGAGGAGCTCGGGTTCGACTCCTCCCAGCTCGTCATCACGATCCTGCTCGTGCAGTTCGTCGGCTTCTTCGGCGCCCTCGGCTTCGGCAAGGTGGCGGCCCGGGTCGGTTCGTGGCGGACGATCCTCGCGAGCCTCGTGCTGTGGTGCGTTGTCGTCGGGATCGGCTACTTCCTCCCCGAACGGAGGTTCGGCCTCTTCCTCGCGCTCGCCGTCCTCATCGGGCTCGTCCTCGGCGGCAGCCAGGCGCTGTCCCGGTCGCTCTACTCGATGCTCGTGCCACGGGGCCGGGAGGCGGAGTACTTCAGCCTCTACCAGGCTGCCGAGCGCGGGACGAGCTGGTTCGGGACGCTGCTCTTCGGGGTCGTCCAGCAGGTCACCGACTCCTACCGGCTCGCGATCGTCGCCCTCGTCGTGTTCTTCGTCGTCGGCGGCCTCCTGCTGGCCCGGGTCGACGTCCGGCAGGGCATCACGGACGCCGGCAACACGGTCCCGGCCGTCGTCTGACCCGGGCCGGCGGGCCGGCGACGATCACCGACCGCGTCCGGCGGGCGTCCCCGCTGCGCCGCAACTCACAGGGTTCTCCCAGCAAGGCGACGGAACATCGGGCCCCTGCGTCGCGTTGTCCACACTGAGTGAGCGGTTCGCACCGCCTTCCCGACGCGCCGGAGGATGACCATGAGCGACCGGAGCATGCGCGGCACCCGACTGGGCGCCCAGAGCCTCGAGAGCGACAACGGAGTCCAGCCCGCAGCGCGGCAGGACATCCGCTACACCTGCCCCAACGGCCACAGCGTGGTCGTGCCCATGTCCGTCGAGGCCGACGTCCCAGCCCTGTGGGAGTGCCGGTGCGGCTCGATGGCGCTCCGCGAGGACGCCGAGATCCCGCAGGCCAAGCCCGTGAAGCCGGCCCGCACCCACTGGGACATGCTCATGGAGCGGCGGACGACCGCCGAGCTCGAGGAGCTCCTCGCCGAGCGGCTGGAGCTGCTGCGCAGCGGTCGGCTGACCGCGCGCCGCAGCGCCTGACCCCACCCCGCCGGGAAGGCCCGACCAGCACCACCGAGCACGCGCAGCATCACGAAGGCCCCGACACCTCAGGTGTCGGGGCCTTCGACGTGCGTGGGAGCGCCGGGGCGCCGGTCAGCGCTCGTCGGGCTCGACGACCTCGCCGGGCAGTGCGGGGCGGCGCCCGGGGCCGGCGTCGGTGACGGTGTCGTCGAGGTCCCGGACCTCCACGACCTGCACGTCGACCGTCTCGCCGGTGACGACCCGCACCTGGCTGCGCCGCATCGCCGACCGGACGAGACGCGCCGCGCCCGCCCCGAGGGCAGGCCGCAGCGGCCGCCGCACGGGAGGCAGCAGGAGGAGCGCGCCGAGCACGGCGGTGACGAAGCCGGGCAGCGCGAGCAGCACGCCGCCGGCCGCCTCGAGGGCGAGGTCCGCACCGCGGGCGGACGACGCACCGGGCACGGGGCCGGTCGCCGCGGCACCGGCCGGGGCCCCGGGGACCGGGCCGAGCGCGGCGAAGGCACCCCGGGCGGCCCGCCGCAGGACGACGAGGCCGACGACGCTCAGCGCGAGGAGCGCGACGACCGTCCAGCCGGCGCCGATCCGGCGGGCCACCGCGATCGCGGCCGCGATCTCGACGACCGGCAGC
>JACRAB010000480.1 GCA_016213575.1 Actinomycetota bacterium | reverse complement strand
GTCGACCCGGTGCGTGCCGTCGTCCGCCCGCGCCGGCCGGGCGGCCGGCGTGCCCGGTGCGCCCGCGGGGCCCGCCGGGCCCGCGACGAGCCGGAACGTGACCCGGCCCGCCCGGACGTCGTCCCCGAGGTCGAGCACCCGCGCGGCGAAGGCGGCGAGGTCGGCGTCGTCCGCGACCCGGACGTCCTCGACCCGGGCCCGGCCGGCGCGGGCCTGCACGACCCCGGCGAGCATCTCGGGCAGCACCTCGCGCAGCGCGTCGCGGACGAGCGCCCGCAGGTCGTCGGAGTCCGTCACCGGCGGCCTCCCGCGAGCGCGCCGGCGAGGGCGGCCTCGGCCGCCTCGGCCGCCTGCCGGACGTCGGCCTCGCGGCCGGAGAGGTAGACCCGGCCGGTGGCGCCGAACATCCGGTAGTCGACGACCTTGATGTCGGCGGCCTTCTCGGCCTCGTTCACCGCGAGGATCGCGTAGGAGGCGGGCTGCATCTCCAGCGCGAAGAGGCTCTCGCCGGCGAGGGCCATCGACCCGATCTTGTTGCGGTTCACGAGGAATGCGTGCTGGTGGTCCAACGACGTGACGATGCGGGACGCGAGCACCTGCGGCGCCGCGGCGTCGGACGCGAGCGCCCCGAGCGAGTCGAGGACGGCGGACGCCGCCGCCTGCACCTCGTCCGTCGACCCGTGCACCTCGAGGTAGCCGAACTGCCGCTCCACCATGAGGATCCCGGCCTGGACGCGGGCGTGCTTGAGGGCGACGTCGGTGAGCGGCTCGATGTCGAGCCCGGGGGCCACCTCGACGACCTGCGCGGCCATCCCGCGCCGGGGCAGCGAGCCACGGACCCAGGTGCCGAGGTAGCACATCGTCTGCGGCTGCAGCTGGTCGATGAAGATGAAGGACCTCAGGTCGGCCATGACGTCGTCCTCAGCCCTCGACGATCCGGCGGAGCTCCGCGACGACCATCCGCCGGACCTCCTCGCGCAGGTCCGCGGACTCGGCGCTGACCGGCTCACGGGGCTCGGGCCCGGCACCCGCGACGGCGGCCCGCAGCACGTCCGCGGCCTCCGCGGTGTTCGACGCGTGCGGGTAGGCCGGCACCGGGCCGGTCGGCGGCGCCCAGACGGACCCCGTCGCCGCCGCGACGTCCGGCATGCCCACGCCGGGGTCGGCGTTCCACGCGAGCCTCGTGTGGTTCACCAGGTGCCGAGGCTCGAGGTTCTCCCCCACGCTCGAACGGCCGAAGAAGCCGGTGCCGATCGTCATCGTCGGTGCGAGGTTCGTCTCGAGGCCGGACCCGCCGAGGCTGGCCCCCGTGTTGACGCTGACCCGCAGGACGCGGACGGCGGCCCCGAACGCGAGCACCGTCGCCGGGTCGGTCGAGTGCACGGCGGCGGAGTGGCCGGCCCCGCTGATCCGGAGCACGGCGCGGGCGGTGTCGATCCCGCTGCGCGCGGTCGGGACCCGGACGAGACCGAGCACGGGGCAGAGCTTCTCGTGCGCGAGCGGCTCCTCGGGCACGACGAGGTCGAACGGCGCGAGGAGCACGCGGGTCCCGGCCGGCACCCGGACGCCGGCCCGGCCGGCGAGGGTGACGGCGTCCCGGCCGACGCACGTGGTGTCGAAGACCCCGCCGGGGAACAGCAGGTCCCGCACCCGGTCGCGCTCGTCGTCGGTGAGCAGGTGCGCGCCTGCGCGGCGCAGGGCCGCGACGAGCGCGTCCGCGCACGCCTCCTCGACGACGAGCACGGACTCGTTCGTGCACAGGACCGAGTTGTCGAAGCTCTTGCTGTCGACGATCCGGCGGGCGGCGGCGGCGAGGTCCGCCGTGGCGTCGACGAGGACGGGCACGTTGCCGGGGCCGACCCCGATCGCCGGGTTGCCGCTGCGGTAGGCCGCCCGGACGACCTGGACGCCGCCCGTCGCGACGACGACGTCGGTGCGCTCGTCGGTCATGAGGGCGTTGAGCAGCGGGACCGACGGCTCCTCGACCCACTGCACGCAGCCGTCGGGGGCGCCCGCCGCGACGGCGGCCTCGGCCATGACCCGGGCGGCGTCGCCGCACACCGACCTCGCGAGCGGGTGCGGGCAGACGACGACCGCGTTGCGGGTCATGAGGGCGAGCAGGATCTTGAAGTAGACGGTGGCGACCGGGTTCGTCGACGGGGTGAGGGCGAGGACGACGCCTGCGGGCCGCGGGATCTCGACGATCTTCGCCTCGTGGTCGACGCGCACGCTCACGTAGTCGTGGCCCGCGTAGGCCTCGAGGAGACCGGTCGAGCACGCGAGGTTCTTGAGCCGCTTGTGCTCGGCGACGCCGAAGCCGGTCTCCTCGACCGCGCGGCGGGCGAACTCGTCGGCGTGCGCGGCGCCGGCCGCCGCCGCGCCCCGCACGACGCGGTCGACCGTGCCGCGTCGTAGCGTGCGAACGCGCGCGCGGCCCACTCGGCCCGCTCGAGCATCGCCCGGCCGCGGGGCACCCCGGCCGGTTCGGTGAGGACGGCGTCCCCGAAGGGACCGTCGAGCAGCCCGCTCGTCACCGGGTCACCGCCTTCCGGACCGGGACGGTCGTCCGGACGGGGACCCGCCGCCCGTTCCGTGTCGTGACGAACGCGCCGTCCGCGTCGGTCGAGACGCCGGACGCCGCGGGCGAGGCCGGTGCCGCGGCGGGCACCGGCGCGCTCCGGCGGGCCGGGGAGCCCGCGCGCCAGCCGTCCCGCGCGGCGTCGTCCCGCGCCCGGCCGATCGCGGTCGCCGTCCGCATGAGGAGCTCCTCGCACTGGTCGGCGCTCAGCAGGATGCCGGGCTTGTACTGCAGGACCCGCGGGTCGAGCGTGGAGAAGATCGCCCAGACGCCGCCCTCGTAGAGCCGACGCATGACGTACGTGGCGCCCTGCGGGTGGTCGAACTCCAGCCCCATGACGACGCCGTTCTGCCGGATGCCGACGAACCAGTCGGGGTAGGTGTCCTGGATGTCGCGCAGCCCGCGGCCGACGGCGTCGGAGATGTAGTGGACCATCGAGCGCGTCTCCGGGCGGCTGCAGATCTCCAGCGCCTTGAGCGCCGCGATGCAGCCGAGCTCGGCACCGCCGAACGTCGAGATGTGGCCGAAGCCGTCCTCGGTGAGCCAGCCGGCGCAGCGCTCGCTGAGCAGGACGGCGGCGATCGGGTACATCCCGCCGGAGATGCCCTTGCCGGTCACGAGGATGTCCGGGGCGATGCCGTGCTTCGTGATGCCCCACAGCTCACCGGTGCGCATGAGGCCGGTCTGCACCTCGTCGGCGATGTAGAGCGCGTCGTACTGCTCGCACAGCGCCTTGACCGCCTCGAGGTACCCGGGCTCGGGGAGCGGGAAGCCGTACGTCGCGGGGATCGTCTCCATGATGACGGCGGCGACGTCCCGGCCGCGCAGCGCCTCCTCCATGGCCGCGAGGTCGTTGAAGGGGACGTGCGGGAACTCCTCGGGGCGGTCGGCGAGGAACAGCTCGGAGAAGCGCTCGTCACCCGTCGCGACGGCCAGCCCGGTGTGCCCGTGGTACGCCTTGATGATCGAGACGATCTTGCGCTTCTTCGTGACGTGCCGGGCGGTCTTGAGGGCGATGTCGATCGCCTCGCCGCCGCCGGAGCCGTAGACCACCTTGGTCAGGCCCGGCGGGGCCGAGCGGACGAGCGCCTCGGCGAGGGCGGTCCGGGCCATCGACGGGAAGTGGTGGTTGCCGATGTCGAAGTGCCCCATCGCGGCGGTCACCGCGCGGACGACCTCGGGGTTGCGGTGGCCCAGGTTGTAGGTGCCGCCGTTGAGGTGGACGTCGATGAGCCGCCGGCCCGACATGTCGTAGAGGTAGTACCCCTCGCGCCGGTCGATGACGAGGTCGACCCCGGTGCCCATCCAGAAGCGGGTCTTGCCGGGGTTCCAGAACTCCTGCGACTTCGCGAGGACGTCGGCCTTGCTCGTGAACCCGAGGTCCTCGGCCGCCGCGGAGAGGTGCTCCCCGGCACCGGTCCCGGCCGTTCCGTCGGTCATCGCCTGCTCCCGCCCGTCCGGTCCGTCCGCGCCCCGCGACGCGGAGCCAGAGCATACCGAAAAGCCATACCAGAACAAGCCCTTCGGTCTGGACCGGTGACTGGCCGTGGCAAACGCCCGCTTTCACGTAGTCACAGGCGTCTCAACAGGGGTTACGTTCACGTAAATCGTCCCCGAAGGTCGACTCGGGTGCTCCGAACCCTTGAAAATGGTCACCGCTTTGGTGCACCGTTCGGCTAGTCCTCGGACATCATCACGCCGCACGAGTGGATCACTGTGCGCTGCACCGTTCGGCCCGCCCCCACCAAGGAGCCCGCGTGACGACACAAGACCCCGCACCCACAGCCGTGCCCGGTGACCACCGGGTGAACACGGGCCTCAAGGCCGGGGCCATCGGCCTCGTCTCGGTGCTCTTCATGGCCGTGGCCAACGCGGCCCCGATCACCGCCATGAGCTTCAACGTCCCGATCGCCATCGGCTACGGCAACGGCCTGGGCGCGCCGGCGGGCTTCCTCTTCGCGACGATCGTCCTGACGTTCTTCACCATCGGCTTCGTCTCGATGTCGAAGCACATCACGACGACCGGTGCGTTCTACGGCTTCATCTCGCACGGCCTCGGCCAGGTCGCCGGCATGGCCTCGGGGCTCCTCGCGACCGTCGCGTACGTGATCTTCGAGGGCTCCCTCATCGGTGGCTTCGCGTACTTCGCGCACGACGCCGTGAAGACGTCGTTCGACGTGAACATCCACTGGATCATCTTCGCGCTCGCCGGGGCGGTGCTCATCGGCGTCCTCACGTACTACTCGGTGACGCTCACGGCGGCCGTGCTCGGGGTGACCCTCGTCAGCGAGGTCGTCCTGCTCGCCGCGCTCGGCATCTCGGTGCTCATCAAGGGCGGCCCGGACGGCTACCTGTTCTCCGAGACGGTCCCGATCGGGCCGGCGTTCGGCAACCTGGACGGCGCCGCGTTCGGCACCGCCGCCGCGGCCGGCACCGCCGCCATCGGCATCTTCTTCGCGTTCTGGTCCTGGGTCGGCTACGAGACCACCGCCGTCTACGGCGAGGAGTCGAAGGACCCGGCGCACATCGTCCCGCGCGCGACGCTCATCGCCGTCGTCGGCCTCGGGCTCTTCTACACGTTCATGTCGTGGATGGTGATCGTCGGCCAGGGCAAGACCAAGGCCGTCGAGTACTCGATCAGCGCCGCCCCGGTCGACCTGTGGCTGACCCTCGTCAAGGACAACCTCGGCGGCGTCGCGCTCGGGCTCTACAAGATCCTCCTCGTCCTCGGCTCGTTCGCCTGCGCGATGGCGTTCCACAACGCCGCGTCGCGGTACATCTACGCCCTCGGTCGTGAGGCCCCGTGGGCGGGCGTCCGCAACACGATCGGCTCGACGAACGCGGCGCACCAGTCGCCGGCCGTCGCGTCGTGGATCCAGATGGGCATCACGATCCTGCTCACGGTGCTGTTCTTCCTCTTCACGGCGGTGTCGGTGCCCGGCGCCGACGGTGCCGCGGCGGTCGACACCCCGGAGCTCGTGCCCTACGTGAACATGTACGGCCTGCTCGCGCTCATCGGGACGGCGATGATCCTCATCGTCCAGACGATCTGCTCGGCCGCGGTCATCTCCTACTTCTTCGTGAAGAAGGTGCACCCGGGCAACGTCATGTGGTCGCTCGTCTGCCCGCTCATCGGCGGTGCCGGCATGGTCTACGCCCTCTCGCTGCTCTGGCAGAACCGGGAGTTCGCCGCCGGTCTCGGCGCCGGCTCGAAGGTCTTCACCTTCATGCCCGGGTACGTCCTCGTGACGCTGGCGCTCGGCATCGGCT
>JACRAB010000483.1 GCA_016213575.1 Actinomycetota bacterium | reverse complement strand
GCGACCGCGGCACCCGAGGTGGCCGCGGCCGCCGAGGGCCTGCGGACCCCGGGCGCGGTCATCCTCGTCGGCGAGCGGCTCGCCGGCGTCCCCGGTGCCCTGAGCGCCGCCGTCCGGCTCGCCACGGCGACCGGGGCGCGGCTCGCCTGGGTCCCGCGCCGGGCCGGTGAGCGCGGCGCCGTCGAGGCCGGCGCGCTGCCGAACCTGCTGCCCGGCGGCCGGCCGGTCACCGAGGCCGGTGCCCGGATCGACGTCGCGGCCGCCTGGGACGTCCAGGGGCTGCCGGTCCGCCCCGGCCGGGACACCGCGGGCATCCTCGCCGCGGCCGCCGCGGGCGACCTCGGCGCGCTCGTCGTCGGCGGTGTCGACCCGGCGGACCTGCCGGACCCGGCGCTCGCCGCCGAGGCGCTGCGCGTCACGCCGTTCGTCGTCAGCCTGGAGCTGCGCGCGAGCGCGGTCACCGAGCACGCGGACGTCGTCCTGCCGGTCGCGCCGGTCCAGGAGAAGGCCGGCACCTTCGTCGACTGGGAGGGCCGCTGGCGGCACTTCGGTGCGGCTCTCGACTCGAACGCGATGAGCGACTTCCGGGTGCTCGACGCGCTCGCCGACGCGATGGACGTCGTCCTCGGTCTGCGGACCGTCGACCGGGTCCGCGGCGAGATCGGCGAGCTCGACGCCTGGGAGGGCCAGCGGGCCGACGCACCGTCGGTCTCCGCGGCCGAGCCGCCGCAGCCGGGCGCGGGGGAGGCCGTCCTCGCGACGTGGCACCTCCTGCTCGACAACGGCCGGCTCCAGGACGGCGAGCCGTACCTCGCCGGCACCGCGCCCAGGGCGGTCGCACGGCTCTCGGCGGCCACGGCCGCGGAGGCCGGGGTCGCCGACGGTGAGCCGGTCACCGTCGCCACCCGGCGCGGCGCGGTCACGCTGCCCGCCGTCGTCACGCCGATGCCCGACCGTGTCGTCTGGCTCCCCGCCAACTCCCCGGGCAGCGCGGTCCGCGCCACCCTCGGGGCGGACGCCGGCGGGGTCGTCACCCTCTCCCGGACAGGAGCGGACGCATGAGCGCCCTCGCAGGGCTCGTCGCCGAGGCACCGAAGGCCGACTTCAGCAACGACAACGGCTGGATCGTCCTCGGCAAGGCGCTGTTCATCTTCGTCTACCTCGTGCTGACGACGCTCATCATGATCTGGGCCGAGCGGCGCGTCGTCGGCCGGATGCAGTCCCGGCCCGGCCCGAACCGGCTCGGCCCGCTCGGCCTCCTGCAGTCCCTCGCGGACGGCGTGAAGCTCGCGCTCAAGGAGGACATCACGCCGAAGGCGGCCGACAAGGTCGTCTTCGTCCTGGCGCCGCTCATCAGCGCGACGACCGCCTTCATCGCGTTCGCCGTCGTCCCGTTCGGGCCCGAGGCGAAGATCCCCTTCACCGACGTCCGCACGCCGCTGCAGCTCACCGACCTGCCGGTCGCGGTGCTCTACGTGCTCGCGGTCGCGGCGGTCGGCGTCTACGGGCTCGTGCTCGCCGGCTGGTCGTCCGGCTCGACGTACCCGCTGCTCGGTGGCCTGCGCTCCACGGCGCAGGTCATCAGCTACGAGATCGCGATGGGCCTGGCGCTCATCAGCGTCTTCCTCTACGCGGGCACGATGTCGACCTCGGCGATCGTCGAGGCGCAGGCGTCGGGAAGCACCGTGCCGTTCCTCGGCATGACGCTCGACATGCCCTCCTGGTACGCGATCCAGATCTTCCCGGCCTTCGCGATCTACTGCATCTCGATGGTCGGCGAGACCAACCGCGCGCCGTTCGACCTCCCCGAGGCCGAGGGCGAGCTGGTCGGCGGCTTCCACACCGAGTACTCCTCGCTGAAGTTCGCGCTCTTCTTCCTCGCCGAGTACGTCAACATGGTCACCGTCTCGGCGATCGCGACGACGTGCTTCCTCGGCGGCTGGCGGGCGCCGTTCCCGCTGTCGCTGTGGGAGGGCGCGAACCAGGGCTGGTGGCCGATGCTCTGGTTCACCCTCAAGCTCTGGTCGTTCCTCTTCGTCTTCATCTGGCTGCGCGGCACGCTCCCGCGGCTGCGGTACGACCAGTTCATGTCCTTCGGCTGGAAGCGGCTCATCCCGTTCGCGCTCGTCTGGGTGCTCGTGGCCTCGATCCTGCGCGGCCTGGTGAACTCGGCGGAGGCCACCTTCCGCACCCGGATGGTCGGCGCGGCCGTGATCCTCGTCGCGGTGCTCGTGCTGTTCTGGGTGTTCGGGTTCTTCAAGGAGCCGGACGACGGTCCGGCCCGCGAGGTGCCCGAGGAGCTCGACCCGTTCGCGGGCGGCTTCCCGGTGCCGCCGATGCCGGGCCAGCGGCTCATCCGCACGAACGGCCGGGTGCCGGTCGCTGCCGGGGCGGGTGCCGTCGCCGGTGCCGTGGGCGAGGCGTCCTGGGCGCAGGAGTCCGGTTCCGACGACGTGGACGACCTCGACGAGGCGGACCTCGACGACACGACGATCGACGACGCCGACGGCTCGGCGTCCGGGGAGGTGCGCGGTGGCTGACCGCGAGGTAGCGACGAGCGGTGACGGGGGTGCGGTCGAGCGCCGCACCGCCGCCCCCGACGGCTGGCAGCAGCCGGAGCCGTCGCCCCGGCTGCGCGACAAGGTCGCGGGCTTCGGCGTCACCTTCATGGAGATGTTCAAGCCGGTCGTCACCGAGGAGTACCCGGAGGAGAAGGACAAGTACCCGCCGCAGCCCCGGTACCACGGGCGGCACCAGCTCAACCGGCACCCCGACGGGCTCGAGAAGTGCATCGGCTGCGAGCTGTGCGCGTGGGCCTGCCCGGCGGACGCGATCTACGTCGAGGGCGCGGACAACACCGAGGACGAGCGGTTCTCGCCCGGTGAGCGGTACGGCCGCGTCTACCAGATCAACTACCTGCGCTGCATCTTCTGCGGCCTGTGCATCGAGGCGTGCCCGACCCGGGCGCTGACGATGACGAACGAGTACGAGCTCGCCGGCCCCAGCCGGGCCGGGCTCATCTACGAGAAGCAGGACCTGCTCGGGCCGATGCTGCCCGGCATGGTCGCCGCGCCGCACCCGATGGTTCCCGGCACCACGGACAAGGACTACTACCGTGGCTCGGTGACCGAGGCCGTCCCCGAGCAGCAGGCCTGGGTCGACGCGCGCAGCTCCGGCACGGACGAGACAGAGGCAGAGGTGCACCTGTGACGCAGTCGTTGGCCCTCGTCGGGGCCGCCGGGGACATGGGCGGCGGTGAGACCGTCCTGTTCTGGGTGCTCGCCCCGGTCATGGTGCTCGGTGCGCTCGGCCTGGTCTTCGCGAAGAAGGCGGTCCACGCGGCGCTGTGCATGGCGCTGGTGATGATCGGCCTGGGCATCGTCTACTTCGCCCAGCAGGCCCCGTTCCTCGGCAGCGTGCAGATCTTCGTCTACACCGGCGCCGTCATGATGCTGTTCCTCTTCGTCCTCATGCTCGTCGGCGTCGACTCCTCCGACTCGCTCGTCGAGACGATCAAGGGCCAGCGCGCCGCGGCGACCGTGCTCGGCATCGGCGCCGCCGTCCTGCTCGTCTCGGCCCTGCGCCAGGTGACCTTCGCCCGGTCGGTCGGCCTCGCCGAGGTCAACGCGACCCCGGGCAACATCACCTCGATCGCGGGCAAGATCTTCGGCCAGTACGTCTGGGCCTTCGAGGTCACCGGCGCGCTTCTCATCACCGCCGCGGTCGGCGCGATGATGCTCGCGCACCGCGAGCGCCTCGTGCCGCGGCCGACCCAGCGCGAGCTGTCCGAGAAGCGGATCCGCGAGGGCGCCGTCAAGGCCCCGCTGCCCGCCCCCGGCGTCTTCGCCCGGCACAACGCGGTCGACACCCCGGCGCTGCTGCCGGACGGCACGCCGTCCGAGCTGTCGGTCTCCCGGGTGCTCGCGACCCGCGGCCAGATGCTCAGCACCCAGCACCACGTCGACGAGATCAACGCCGTGCGCGACGAGCTCGAGAACCCGCTGACCCACGAGGCGGACGTCGCCGACGACGGCGCCTCGGTCCTCGGCCCGAACGAGGGAGCGCGGAAGTGAACCTCGTGTCCTGGCTGTACCTGTCGGCGGTGCTGTTCGCGATCGGCGGCACGACCGTCCTCGTGCGGCGCAACGCGATCATCGTGTTCATGGGCGTCGAGCTCATGCTCAACGCGTCGAACCTCGCCTTCGTGACCTTCGCCCGGATGGCGGGGAACATCGACGGCCAGGTCATCGCCCTGTTCGTCATGCTCGTGGCCGCCGCCGAGGTCGTCGTCGGGCTGGCCATCATCATGACGATCTTCCGGACCCGTCGGTCGGCCTCGGTCGACGACGCGAACCTGCTGAAGTACTGAGAGGCGAACCGGTGACACCCCTGATCGCCGAAGGCACCCGGGCGACGGCCGAGGCCGCGTCGGGCACCCTTCAGACCGGCGCGTGGCTGCTCGTCGGGCTGCCCCTGCTCGGCGCGGCCGTCCTGCTCCTCGGCGGCCGCCGCACGAACGCGTGGGGCCACTGGCTCGCCGTCGCGCTGTCCTGGGCCTCGTTCGTCTGGGGCGCGCTGCTCTTCCTCGACCTGCGCGGCCTGGACGCCGAGCAGCGGGTGCGCAACCTGCACCTGTTCGACTGGGTGCCGGCCGGTGACAAGGCGACGGGCTTCAACGTCTCCGCCGGGCTGCAGCTCGACCCGCTGTCGGTCGCGTTCGTGCTGCTCGTGACGTTCGTCGGCTCGCTGATCCTCGTCTACTCCGTGGCGTACATGGAGCACGACCCGGACCGCCGCCGGTTCTTCGCCTACCTCAACCTGTTCGTCGCGTCGATGCTCCTGCTCGTGCTCGCCGACAACTACCTCCTGCTGTACGTCGGCTGGGAGGGCGTGGGTCTGGCCTCGTACCTGCTCATCGGCTTCTGGAACCACAACCCGGCCTACGCCGCGGCGTCGAAGAAGGCGTTCATCGCCAACCGGGTCGGCGACCTCGGCCTCTCGATCGCGATCATGCTCATGTTCGCCGGCTTCGGCACGGTCTCCTTCGCCGAGGTGCTGCCGAACGCGGACAAGGCCTCCGAGGGGCTGCTCACCGCGATCGGCCTCATGCTCCTGCTCGGCGCCTGCGGCAAGTCGGCGCAGTTCCCGCTGCAGTCCTGGCTCGGCGACGCGATGGCCGGCCCGACCCCGGTCTCGGCGCTCATCCACGCCGCGACGATGGTCACCGCCGGGGTCTACCTCGTCGTCCGCTCCGGCCCGATCTTCGAGGGCGCGCCCACCGCGCAGCTCGTCGTCGTCATCGTCGGCGCCGTCACGCTCGTCTTCGGGGCCGTCGTCGGCTGCGCGAAGGACGACATCAAGAAGGCGCTCGCCGCCTCGACGATGAGCCAGATCGGCTACATGATGCTCGCCGCGGGCCTGGGCCCGATCGGCTACTACTTCGCGATCTTCCACCTGCTCACCCACGGCTTCTTCAAGGCCGGGATGTTCCTCGGCGCCGGGTCGGTCATGCACGGCATGAACGACTCGGTCGACATGCGCCGCTTCGGCGGGCTGTCGACGGCCATGGTGACGACGTACGCGACGTTCGGCCTCGGCTGGCTCGCGATCCTCGGCATCCCGCCGTTCTCCGGGTTCTGGAGCAAGGACGGCATCATCGAGACGGCGTTCGCGACCGGCGAGGGCTGGCGGCCCTGGGTCTTCGGGCTCACCGCGATGCTCGGCGCCGCCGTCACCGCGTTCTACATGTCGCGCCTGTTCTTCATGACCTTCCGCGGCCGCAAGCGCTGGCCCGAGGAGGCGCACCCGCACGAGAGCCCGGCGCTCATGACCGTCCCGATGATCGTGCTCTCCGTCGGGTCGGCCGCGCTCGGCTTCCTGCTGTGGTCCGGCAGCCGCTTCGAGCACTGGCTCGAGCCGGTCACCGGCGGCGGCGTCGAGGGCGAGCCGGTCATCCCGAAGTACGTCCTCATGGCGATCACCGTCGCGCTGGTCCTCGGCGGTGCGTTCTTCGCCTGGTCCCGGTACGGCAGCGCCGCGGCCACGGTCCCGCAGGAGGCCCCGCGCGGCTCCGTGCTCACCCGGGCCGCCCGCCGCGACCTCTACCAGGACGACGTCAACGAGGCGCTCCTCATGCGCCCCGGCCAGTACCTCACCCGCAGCCTCGTCTTCGTGGACAACCGCGGGGTCGACGGGGTGGTCCGTGGCGTCGCCGCCGGCATCGGCGGGATCGCCGGGCGGCTGCGCCGCTGGCAGACCGGGTTCGTCCGGTCCTACGCCACGTCCATGCTGGCCGGCGTCCTCGTCGTCGCCCTCGGCATCCTCGCCGTCCGAGTCTGAGAGCAGGAGTCACGATGCCCTGGCTGACCCTCATCGGCGCGGTGCCGCTTGTCGGCGCCCTCGCCGTGTGGCTGCCGTTCACGCCCGCCGCGAAGGCGCGGGTCGTCGCGCTCGCGACGTCCGTCGTGGCGCTCGTCCTCACCCTCGCGATGGCGCTGCAGTTCGACGTCGGGACGGCGGGCGAGTACCAGTTCGCCGAGACCTACCGCTGGATCCCCGACCTCGGCGTGAGCTACGCGCTCGGCGTCGACGGGATCGCCCTGACGATGGTGGCGCTGTCCGCCGTCCTCGTCCCGGTCTGCGTGCTCGCCGGCTGGAACGAGCTCGAGCCCGAGCAGTCGAAGACGTTCTTCGCCCTCATGCTCGTCCTCGAGACGTTCATGATCGGCGTCTTCGCCGCCCGCGACGTGTTCCTCTTCTACGTCTTCTTCGAGGCGATGCTCGTCCCGGTGTACTTCCTCATCGGGTTCTTCGGCGGCCCGAACCGGCGCTACGCCGCGGTGAAGTTCTTCCTGTACAGCCTCTTCGGCGGCCTCGTCATGCTCGTCGCCGTCATCGCGCTGTACGTCCAGGGCCCCGGCGGCCCCGACGGCTTCCTCACGGACAAGCTCACGGGCCTCGACTTCTCCGGCACCGCGACCGAGCGGCTCATCTTCCTCGGGTTCTTCCTCGCCTTCGCGATCAAGGCGCCGATGTGGCCGGTGCACACCTGGCTGCCGGACGCCGCGGCGGAGGCGCCCGCGGGCGTCGCCGTCCTGCTCGTCGGCGTGCTCGACAAGGTCGGCACCTTCGGGATGCTCACGCTGTGCCTGCCGCTGTTCCCCGAGGCGAGCAAGTGGGCCGTCCCGGTCGTCATCGTCCTCGCGGTCGTGTCGGTGATCTACGGCGCGCTGCTCGCGATCGGCCAGAGCGACCTCAAGCGGCTCATCGCCTACACGTCGATCTCGCACTTCGGCTTCATCGTGCTCGGCGTCTTCGCGATGACCTCCTACGGGCAGTCCGGGTCGGCGCTCTACATGGTCAACCACGGCTTCTCGACCGCCGCCCTGTTCCTCGTCGCGGGCATGCTCATCGCGCGCCGCGGCTCGGCGCGGATCGAGGACTACGGCGGCCTGCAGCGCAGCACGCCGCTGCTCGCCGGGGTCTTCCTCGTCGCCGGTATGTCGAGCCTGGCGCTGCCGGGGCTGTCGAGCTTCGTCAGCGAGTTCCTCGTGCTCGTCGGCACGTTCACCCGCTACCCGGCGGCCGCGATCGTCGCGACGGTCGGGATCATCCTCGCGGCCCTCTACATCCTGCTGACCTACCAGCGGATGTTCACCGGCCCGAAGCGCGACTACGCCGCCGGCTGGCGCGACCTCGACGCCCGCGAGGCGTTCGTCGTCGCCCCGCTGATCGCGGTCATCATCGCCCTCGGCTTCTTCCCCAAGCCCGTCCTCGACGTCCTCAACCCGGCCGTCGAGCGCACGATGCAGCAGGTCGGCGTGACCGACCCGGAACCGACCGTCGCCGGCGTCACGCCCGCGGCTGAAGGGACGACCCCGTGACCCCGCTGGTGTCCGCAGCGCCGAGCCTGGCCGACGTCCTCACGGCGGCCGGGACCATCCCGGCGCCGAAGGTGGACTACTTCGCCGTCTCGCCGCTGCTCGTCGTCTTCGCGGCGGCGATCGTCGGCGTCATGGTCGAGGCCTTCGTCCCGCGGGAGTCCCGCTTCCGGGTCCAGGTCGGCGTCGCCGTCCTCGGCCTCGTCGCCGGGGCCGCCCTCGTCGGCGCGGTCGCGGTCGACGGCCGCGTCCTGCAGACCGCGGGCTCGGCGGGCGCGGCGGTCGGCGGCATCGTCGGTGCCGTCGTCGTCGACAAGCCGGCGCTCTTCCTCCAGGGCTCGATCCTCGTGCTGTCGCTGCTGTCCGTCCTCACGATGGCCGAGCGCACCGTCGAGTCCGGCGGCCCGTTCACGCCGCAGGCCTCCGCCGTCCCCGGCTCGCCGGCCGAGAGCCTGGCCCGCCGCGCCGGCCTCGTGCAGTCCGAGGTCTTCCCGCTGCTCATGTTCAGCGTCGGCGGCATGATGCTCTTCCCGGCGGCGAACGACCTGCTGACGATGTTCATCGCGCTCGAGGTCTTCTCGCTGCCGCTGTACCTCATGTGCGGCCTGGCCCGGCGGCGCCGCCTGCTCTCGCAGGAGGCGAGCCTCAAGTACTTCCTCCTCGGGGCCTTCTCCTCGGCCTTCTTCCTCTACGGCACCGCGCTGCTCTACGGCTTCGCCGGTTCGGTGCGGCTGTTCGACATCGCGCAGGCGATCAGCGGCGACAGCGGCCCGGTCGGCAAGGACCCGCTGCTGCTGCTCGGCATCGCACTGCTCGCCGTCGGCCTGCTCTTCAAGGTCGGCGCGGCGCCGTTCCACATCTGGACGCCGGACGTCTACCAGGGCGCCCCGACGCCGGTCACGGGCTTCATGGCCGCGTGCACCAAGATCGCCGCGTTCGGCGCCCTGCTGCGGGTCTCGTACGTCGCGCTCCCGGGCGCGCGCTGGGACTGGACGCCGGCCCTGTGGGGCGTCGCGATCCTCACCATGGTCGTCGGCGCCGTCATCGCGATCGTGCAGACGGACGTCAAGCGGATGCTCGCGTACTCCTCGATCGCGCACGCCGGCTTCATCCTCACCGGCATCCTCGCCTACTCCCGGTCCGGGGTCTCGAGCGTGCTGTTCTACCTGCTCGCGTACGGGTTCTCGACGGTCGGCGCGTTCGCGCTCGTCACCCTCGTCCGCGACGCCGGTGACGGCGACGCGGTCGGCGGCGAGGCGACCCACCTGTCCCAGTGGGCGGGTCTCGGCCGGCGGTCCCCGCTGCTCGCGGGGCTCTTCACGCTCTTCCTGCTCGCCTTCGCCGGGATCCCGCTCACCAGCGGCTTCATCGGCAAGTACGCCGTCTTCTCGGCGGCGGTCGCGGGCGGCGGCTGGGTGCTCGCCCTCGTCGGTGTCCTGGCGAGCGCGGTGGCGGCGTTCTTCTACCTGCGGGTCGTCGTCCTCATGTACTTCAGCGAGCCGTCGGGGCCGACGACAGTCGTCGCCACCCCGGGTGTCCCGGTCGTCGTCGCGGTGAGCGTCGCGGCGTTCGCGACGCTGCTCCTGGGCGTCTTCCCGACCGTCGTGCTCGACCTGACCCAGGGCGCCTCGGCGTTCCTGCCGTGAGACGCTCGTCCGCGTGAACCTCCACCGTCGACCTGATCGAGCCGCGCCGTGGTCCAGGCCGTGAGCGACCAGCAGCCCGCCCTGGTCGGGGCGTCCGTCACCCCGGCGACGGCCGCCCTCGACCTCAGTCTCGTCGACGAGCACCTGGACGCCCGGCTGCGTGCGGGGCTGGCCGAGGTGGAGGCGACGCTGCGGGCGGCGGTGCGGCAGACGGACCCGCTCGCGGACGACGCGTCCCGGCACCTCGTGTCGGCCGGCGGCAAGCGGGTGCGGCCGATGCTCGCCCTGCTCGCCGCCCACCTCGGCGACCCGGACCGGCGCGAGATCCTCGACGCCGCCACGGTCGTCGAGCTGACGCACCTCGCGACGCTCTACCACGACGACGTCATGGACTCCGCGCCGCTGCGCCGCGGGGCGCCCGCGGCCCACGAGGTGTGGGGCAACACGGTGGCGATCCTCACCGGTGACCTGCTCTTCGCCCGGGCCTCGACGATCGTCGCCGGGCTCGGC
>JACRAB010000479.1 GCA_016213575.1 Actinomycetota bacterium | reverse complement strand
TCCCGAGCATGCCGCCGATGACCATGCCCGCGAGCGTGGCGCTGCCCGCGCGGTTCGCGGGCAGGTATTCAGCGAGCTTGCCTGCCAATTCCGCGACCGGCATGCTCTGGACCCAGACCCGGCCGGGGCCGGTGCAGGTGGTCAGCCCCGCGAGAGCATCGTCGTGGCGAAGATGATCCCGCCCGAGACGGTCGCGAACGCCGGGACGAGGCCGAGGATGAGCAGCCCCGCCTCGCCCTTGCGGCGCCAGAGGAAGGCCATCGAGAACAGCACGATCGCGGAGCCGACGACGCTGATCGCGAACGCCGTCCAGATGTCGCTCGGGTCGGCGCCCCGGCTGCCCGGGGGGACGATGAGCGCCGGGACGGCGAGGGCGACGACGAGGCCGAGCGCCCAGACGGTGACGGCGCCGATCGTCGTCGCGTCGGCCTTCGGCCAGCGGATGGGGGCCTGGGCCCTGTTCTCCGGGGCGCCCTGCGTGGCGGGCCCGGTGCCCTTGGACGTGGATGTGGTGGACATGACCACCACGATCCTCCACGTCGGCCGTGAGCGCGACCCTGCCGCGCGGTCTGTCGTCGGACCCGGAGCGCCGGCCTCGGCTCAGTACGTCCGGTGCAGCAGGTTCACCGCGTAGTCGACACCCGTGCCGGGGTGCTCGGCGAGGATCCGGTCGGCGTGCTCGGGGGCGAACTCGATCCGGACGACGGCCTCGAAGTCGGCGCGCGTCGCGTGCTCCCAGCGGATGTCGAGGCTGCGGCGCGTCCAGCCCTGGAACGCCCAGAACCGTTCCACCGCAGCGGGGTCGTACGTCGGCAGCGCCCGTCGGAACCAGCCACCGAACGTCGAGCGGGTCGCGTCGTTGTCGATGACGAACGCGGTGCCGCCGCGGCGCACGACCCGCCCGAGCTCGCGCAGCCCCGGCTCGCAGCCGGGCCCGAAGAAGTACGCCCAGCGGGCGTGGACGACGTCCACGCTGCGGTCGGGCAGCGGCACGCGCTGCGCCGACCCGGCCCTGACCTCGACGTGCCGCAGCGCGCGGGTGCGCCGCCGGGCCAGCGCGACGAGCGGCGGGTGCGGCTCGACGCCGACGACCTGCCGTGCGGTCGCCGCGAACCGGGGCAGGTGGAACCCGCTGCCGCAGCCGAGGTCGAGCACGACACCCCCGGCCCAGTCGTGCACCTCGCGCATCGCGGCCTCGATGACGCCGTCCGGGTCGACCCCGCGGTTCTCGATCTCGTAGACCTCGGGGTGGTCCCAGATGTTCGGGCTCTTCACGGCGTCGGTCATGGTCGTTCTGCCTGTCCGTCCGGCGGTCAGTCCGTGCGGACGTCCTTGGAGCCGGCGCGCCGCTTCGCAGAGGCCGCGCGGGCCGCCTCGGTCGCCGGGTGGACGGTGAGCGGGAGCAGCCGGCGCGAGCCGAGGACCTGCTCGCAGTGCCGGGCGAGCACCTCGTACGCGGGCAGTCCGATGAGCTCGACGAGCTCGTTGCGCAGGCTCTTGTAGACCGGCTCGCGACCGACGTGGGCCTCGGCGTTGCCCGTGCAGTACCAGTCGAGGTCGTGGCCGCCGGGGCCCCAGCCGCGCCGGTCGTACTCGGCGATGCTCACCTCGTTGTACTCCGAGCCGTCGGGGCGCTCGACGGTGCGGTAGGAGCGCCGGATCGGCAGCTGCCAGCAGACGTCGGGCTTGGTCTCGAGCGGGTCGCGACCCTCGGTGAGGGCGAGCAGGTGCAGCGCGCAGCCGCCGCCGTCCGCGTAGCCGCCGGGGTTGAAGCCGCGCCGGTTGAGGAAGACGCAGGCGCCGTCGACGACCTTCGTCTTGCGGGCGCCGTCCGGGTCCTTCTCGGTCCAGTGCGAGCGCTTGGGAGCGGCCGCGTCCCAGCCCTTCGGCATGAGCTGCCACTGCTGCGGGGTGAGCCGCCGGGCGTGCTCCTCCACCCGCGACTCGTCGTCCCGGTCGGCGAAGTGCGCGCCGAGGGTGCAGCAGCCGTCCTCGGGTCGCTCGGTGTAGATGCCGTGGCAGCCCTGGCCGAAGATGCACGTCCACGAGGAGGTGAGCCACGTGAGGTCGGCCCGGTAGACCGTCTTCGCGGGCTTCTCCTCGGACTGCCCCGTCGGGCCCTCCGGGTCCGGGAACTCGACCCACTGGCGGGCGCTGTCGAGCGGGATCTCGTGCGGGGTCAACGGCATCCGCACAGCGTAGGGGACATGCCCCGGGGCGGTCGGGGTCAGGGCAGGAGGAAGTAGTCCTCCGTCGAGACGGGCGCGAAACCGAGCGAGGTGTAGAGCCCCAGCGCCCGTTCGTTGGCGACCTCGACCTCGAGGTGCACCAGGGCCGCGCCGTCGCCGAGCGCCTGCCGGCAGGTGCGGCGCAGGACGTCCCGGCCGATGCCCCGGCCCTGCAGGTCGGGGCGGACGGCGAACCCGTAGACGCCCGCGACGTCGTCCGTGCGGGTCAGCCGCAGACAGCCGACGACGACGCCGTCGCGCTCGGCGACGACGGTCTCGGCGCGCAGCCGGCGGGCCCGCTCGCTGTCGTCGGCGACGCTGAAGTCCGGGCCGTGCGCACCGAACGCGGCCCGCAGCAGCGCGTCCACCGCGGCGCCGTCCGCGGCGTCGGAGCGCATGGGACGCAACGAGATCCGCGGGTCCTGCGGACCGTCGGCGGGCGGGCCGGTGAGCTGCAGGGCGTGCTCGCTGTGGTCGAGGACGGCGCCGCGCGCCTGCGCGAACGCCGCGCCGGCCGGCGTCGTCCGCGGTGTGACGAGCAGGACCTTGCCGATCCCGCGGGCGGCGCACAGCGGCAGCGCCGCGTCGACGAGCGCGGTGCCGATCCCGCGCCGGCGTGCGGCCGGGGCCACCATGCCGCCGAGCTCGCCGAACGCCCCGCCGAAGGCGTAGACGCCGAGGAACCCGACGAGCCGCTCGCCGTCCCACCAGAGCAGGTCCTCGACGTCCTCCCCGGACCGGCTGCGCAGCGTGCCCCACTCGAGCTTGAGCCGGCCGCCGTCGGCGGCGACCACCTCCCGCTCGAGAGCGGCGACGGCGTCGAGGTGGTCGGGGGACAGGCCGCGCACGGGCTCCAGCACGAGGCCACCCAAGCAGCCTCCCCGGGAGGCGCGTCAACCCGTTTCCCGGGCGGCGGATACCGTGGCCGCATGCGACTGGGTGTTCTCGACGTGGGATCGAACACCGTCCACCTGCTCGTCGTCGACGCGCACCCGGGGGCCCGGCCGATGCCGGCGACGTCCCACAAGCTCGAGCTGCAGCTCGCCCAGCACCTGCTCGCCGACGGCCGGATCGGCCGCGCGGGCGAGAAGGCCCTCGTCGAGTTCGTCGGCTCGTGCCTCGAGGTCGCCGACGACCAGGGCGTCGAGCAGATGCTCGCGTTCGCGACGTCCGCCCTGCGCGAGGCGCCGAACGGCGACGAGGTGCTCGCGAACGTCCGCGCCACGACCGGCGTCGACCTCCAGGTGCTCACCGGGGACGACGAGGCCGCGCTGACGTTCCTCGCGGTACGGCGCTGGTACGGCTGGTCCGCCGGTCGGCTGCTCGTGCTCGACATCGGCGGCGGCTCGCTCGAGGTCGCCGCGGGGATCGACGAGCTGCCCGACGTCGCGGTGTCGCTGCCGCTGGGCGCCGGCCGGCTGACCCGGGAGCGGCTGGCCGGCGACCCGCCGTCCGCCGACGACGTCAAGGCGACCCGCAAGTACGTCCGCGCCGAGGTCGCGAAGGTGGTCCGGGACGTGACGAAGGCCGGCGCGCCGGACGTCGTCGTCGGCTCGAGCAAGACGTTCCGCAGCCTGGCCCGGGTCTGCGGCGCCGCGCCGAGCGCCGAGGGGCCGTACGTGCCGCGCACGCTGGGCCGCGCCGACCTCGCCGAACGGCTGCCGAAGCTGGCCCGGATGTCCGCCGGGGAGCGCTCCGGCCTGCCCGGCGTGTCGGCCCGGCGCGCCGCGCAGCTGCTCGCGGGGGCGCTCGTCGCGGACGCCGCGATGGACCTCCTCGGCGTCCACGAGCTCGTCATCTCGCCGTGGGCCCTGCGCGAGGGCGTGATCCTGCGCAGGCTGGACTCGATCACGGCCGCAGAGTGACGACCCGTAACCTGGTGTCATGCAGGTCCCTGGTCAGTGCCCGTCGACCGCGAGAGGCGTCGCGTGAGCCCTGACTCCCCGGACCCCCTCGTGCCGGCGGCCGGCACCCCGGTCCGGGTGCCCGCGGCGACCGTCGCCCTGTCGACCGCCTCGGCCTACCCGGAGACCTGCGTCGACGCCTTCGCGATGGCCGCCGACCTCGGCTACGACGGCGTCGAGGTCATGGTCTGGCCGGACCCGGTGACCCAGGACGCCGCCGCCCTGCAGCGGCTCTCGGACCACTACTCGATGCCCGTCCTCGCCGTCCACGCGCCGACCCTGCTCGTCACCCAGCGGGTCTGGGGCCGCGACCCGTGGGCGAAGGTCGAGCGCTCGTGCGAGCTCGCGCAGCGGCTCGGCGCGCCGACGGTCGTCGTCCACCCGCCGTTCCGCTGGCAGCGCGAGTACGCGACCGGGTTCGTCGAGGGCGTCGTCGAGATCTCCGCGCGCACCGGGGTGAAGATCGCCGTCGAGAACATGTACCCGTGGCGGGCCCGCGGCCGGGAGGTCCTCGCCTACCTGCCGGGCTGGGACCCGGTGCCGCTGCCGTACTCGCACGTGACCCTCGACCTCTCGCACACCGCGACCGCGGGCTCCGACGGCCTCGGGATGGCCCGCGACCTCGGCGACCGGCTCGCGCACGTGCACCTCGCGGACGGCGTCGGCTCCGCCAAGGACGAGCACCTCGTGCCCGGGCGTGGCAGCCAGCCCTGCGGCGCCGTCCTCGGGCTGCTCGCCGAGCGGGGCTGGGACGGCTGCGTCGTCGTCGAGGTGAACACCCGCCGCTGCCGGACCCGGGCCGAGCGTGAGTCCGACCTCGCCGAGTCCCTGGCGGACGCCCGGCTGCACCTCGCGGCGCCCGCCGCGGCCGAGGGCCGGGTGCCGGGCGCGCCGCCGCTGCCGCCCGAGCGGCTCGCGCCGCTCGACGGCGGGCCGGAGATCCTCCTCGACGCGGACGGCGAGGTCGTCGTCGGGGCGGACGGCGAGGTCCAGGTCACGGAGACCGGCTGGCCGTCGCCCTGACGCGGCGCGCGGAACCCGGGACCCCGGCCCCGCGTCGCAGCCCTCGTCCGCCGGTGAGGCGGGAGACGACGAGGTGCGCGAGGAGAGCGATCGGTCCGGATGACGAACAGGACGGCCGGCGGGGCCGGGGACACGCAGGTGCGCAGGGGCCGGGCCTGGCGCTCGGAGAACGTCAGGACGGTGGCGGTCGGGGCGGCCGTCGCGCGCGGGGTCGGGCTCGCCGCGATCGGCGACGGCTACGACTACGACGCGGTCTGCGCCGACACGACGACGCAGACGAGGGTCGCCGACGAGCAGTGCGGCACGAGCGGCTCGGGCGCTCACGGCTGGTACTACGTGCCGGCGGGCGGCCGGGCCCCGGCCGTCGGCGGCCGCGTCGGTGGCGGGTCCTTCGCGGCGCCCGACGGCGGGTCGTACAGCGTGCACCGCGGCGGGGTCTCGGTGCAGGGCGGCACGGTGAGCCGCGGCGGCTTCGGCGGCCGGTTCGCGACGGTGGGCGGTTGACGTGCGCCGCGAACGGGTCGACCCGCGGCCGGACTGGCTGGAGCGGGTCGAGGCGCAGGGCCTGAGCTACGCGGTCGACCGGGCGGGTCAGGACGAGCCGACCGGGGCGCCGGCCGCGCCCCGTGCCTACTGGCACGAGGAGCACGCGTACGTGCTCGGCGAGGCGGAGGCCGAGCACCTCGAGACGGTCACCGAGGAGCTGCACCGGATGTGCGTCGAGGCGGCACGGCACCTGCTGCGCAGGCCGCGGCTGCTGGCGAGCCTCGGTCTGCCGGAGCCGCTGCTCGACGAGGTCGTGCCGCTGCTCGACGAGAGCCTCGCCGGCGCGCAGACGTCCCCGAGCCTCTACGGCCGGTTCGACCTCGTCTGGGACGGCGAGGGGCCGGTGTCGATGCTGGAGTACAACGCCGACACCCCGGCCGGGCTCGTCGAGGCCGCGGTGTGCCAGTGGCACTGGCTCGAGGACGTCGCCCCCGACCGCGACCAGTGGAACCTCCTCCACGAGCGGCTCGTCCGCACATGGCGGCGGATCGGCGCGGGCACCGGTGCCGGTGGCGTCCCGGGCGGGTCCGGTGCCGGTGTGCCCGACGGGAAGGTCCACCTCGCCGTCGGCCAGGAGGAGCCGACCGAGGACTGGGCGACCGTCGGGTACCTCGCCGAGACGGCCGCCGAGGCGGGGCTCGACCCGGTCGTCCTCACCATGGAGTCGGTCGGCTGGCACGCCGGGCGCGGCTGCTTCGTCGACGCGGACCTGACCGAGATCAGGACCTGCTTCAAGATGTACCCCTGGGAGTGGCTCCTCACGGACCCGTTCGGCCGGCACGTCGTCGAGCGGCGTGCGACGACGACGTGGGTCGAGCCGCTGTGGAAGATGCTCCTGTCGTCCAAGACGATCCTCGTGGCCCTCTGGGAGACGTACCCGGGTCACGAGAACCTGCTGCGTGCCGAGGTCGACGGCCCGCACGGGATGCGGGAGTACGTCGCCAAGCCCGTCTTCGGCTGGGAGGGCGCGGGGATCGACGTCGTCGCGGACGACGTCGCGACCAGCCGGCCCGCGGGGCACACCACGGGCCAGCCCCGGGTCTTCCAGGAGTACCTGCCGGCACCGCGGTTCGGCGGGGCGGCGCCGGTGCTCGGCAGCTGGGTCGTCGGCGGGCGGGCCGCCGGGCTGGGCATCCGGGAGTCGGACGGCCCGGTGACCGACACCGGCGCCCGGTTCGTGCCGCACCTGCTCGACGTCCCGCGGTCGACCCCCGAGCAGGTGAGCGGCTGGCTCGACGAGTAGCGGGCGGGCGGCCCGGCGGGGTGGGCGTTGACATTTCACCAAGTGATGAATTCTAATTTCCTCACCTGGTGAAAACATGGAGGCAGACATGGTCCCGTCCACGGGGGCGCCGTCCCCGACCACGACCGCCGGTGCGCCGCCGTCCGCGGCCGCCGTGCTCGCGCCGCGCCGGCAGCGGCTCGTCCTGGCCGTCATGGGCGTCTCGCTCATGACCGTCGTCTCGGCCGTCAGCGGCCTCAACGTCGCGCTGCCGAGCCTCGCCCGCGACACCGGCGCGAGCCAGACCGAGCTGACCTGGATCGTCGACGCCTACACGGTCGTCTTCGCCGGCCTGCTCCTGTTCGCCGGCGCGCTCGGAGACCGCTACGGCCGCAAGGGGATCCTCGTCGTCGGGCTGCTCGTCTTCGGTGCGGCGGCGGGCGGGGCGACGCTGACGTCCGACCCGCAGACGCTCGTCGCGCTGCGTGCCCTCATGGGCGTCGGGGCGGCGGCCATCATGCCGACGACGCTGTCGGTCATCACGACGTCGTTCCCCGAGGCGGAGCGGCCGCGCGCCATCGGCATCTGGGTCGGGATCGCCGGCGGCGGCGGTGTCCTCGGGCTCTTCGGCGCGGGGCTGCTCCTGGAGTGGTTCGGCTGGAACTCGTTCTTCGCGCTCAACGTCGGGCTCGCGACGCTCGGGCTCGTCGGCACGCTCACCGTCGTCCCCGCCTCCCGCGACCCGCACGCGCCGCCGCTCGACGTCGTCGGGGCGCTGCTGTCGCTCGTCGCCGTCGGCGGGGTCGTCTCCGGTGTCCTCGAGGGCCCGTCGCGGGGCTGGTCGGACGGCGTGACGATCGCCGCGCTCGCCGCCGGGGTCGTGGCCGGGGCCGCCTTCGTCGGCTGGGAGCTGCGCCGGCCGGCGCCGATGCTCGACCCGCGGCTGTTCCGGCTGCGGGGCTTCGGCTCCGGCGCGCTCTCGATCACCGCGCAGTTCTTCGCCGCGTTCGGCTTCTTCTTCGCCGTCCTGCAGTACCTGCAGTTCGTCGTCGGGCTCTCGCCCCTGCAGGCGGCGCTGCGGCTGCTCCCGCTGCCGTTCGTCCTGCTGCCGCTGGCCCGGACCGCGCCGCTGCTCGCGCGCCGGGTCGGGTTCCGCCGGCTCGGGCCGGCCGGCCTGCTCCTCATGGCGTCCGGCTTCGTCGTCCTCAGCCGGCTCGACGTCGAGCTCTCCTACCCGGTGCTCCTCGGCGGCCTGGTGCTCTTCGGGGCCGGGATGGGGCTGGCCGGCACGCCCGCGACGACGGCGATCACCGAGTCGCTGCCGCCGGCCAAGCAGGGTGTGGCGTCCGCGGTCAACGACACCGCGCGCGAGCTCGGCAGCGCGCTCGGCATCGCGGTGCTCGGCAGCGTCATCAACCAGGCCTACCGGGACGGCGTCGCGGACGTCGCCTCCCGGCTGCCCGCGCAGGCCGCCGAGCACGTCCGGGAGTCCGTCGCGTTCACCCAGTCCCCGGCGGTCGCGCGGCTCGGGGACGCCGCCCGCCCGGTCGTCGACGCGGCCCGGGCCGCGTTCCTCGACGGCGTGAGCACCGCGATGCTCGCCGCGGCGGTGTTCCTCGTCGTCGCTGCCGTCGTCGTCTTCGTGCGGTCGCCGCGGGTGCCGCCGGCGGCGACCCGGGGCTGACGTCGCGGCCGCGCCCGCGGGTCGTCCGGTTACGGTGACTGCCATGACCGACACGACCCGCCGGCGCGGGCGCCGCCCGGCGGGGGAGGACGCCCGGGCCGAGATCGTCGCCGCGGCCCGCACCGAGTTCGCGGCGCGCGGCTTC
>JACRAB010000482.1 GCA_016213575.1 Actinomycetota bacterium | reverse complement strand
GCGTGGCCCGGCCGCGGCCGGACCCCCGCGACGTCCGCGGCGGGCAGCCCCGCGAGCAGGTCGGCGGCACGTCGCGGGCCGGCCGGCGTCGGCAGTACCGCGTCGGGGTCGGCGTCGAGCCACGGCACGAGCACGAACGCACGTTCGGCGGCCCGGGGGTGCGGCAGCCCGAGCACCGGGGTCGTCACGACGAGGCCGTCGTAGTCGACGACGTCGACGTCGAG
The DNA here is from genome assembly GCA_016213575.1 of Actinomycetota bacterium. GTDB lineage: Bacteria > Actinomycetota > Actinomycetes > Actinomycetales > Kineosporiaceae > R-H-3. Next base: position 10,797 of record JACRAB010000482.1, on the reverse strand, counting down.
CGTCCGGGCGCCCCAGCGCACCGTCCGGACCCGGCCGTGGTCGTTCTCGACCTGCTGGCAGGCCGCGAGCAGCTCGAGCGCGGAGAGCCGGGTCTCCAGGAGCAGGACGGCGTTGAGGTAGTCGGGCTGCTCCGGGCCGACCGGGTCGGTCTCGAACACCGCGGAGGCCGCCCGCACCCGGACGCCCTCGAACGCGTCGAGCCCGCCGACGGCCGAGCGGAGCGTGCCGAACCGGTCCCCGAGGTTCGCGCCGAGGGCGACGACCGCCGCGACCGGCCGGTCCGGGGTGTCGTCCGGCGAGGTCACCGTGGCGGGCCCTCCTGCATCCAGGACAGCTCCTGCTGCGGGTCGCGGCTCTCCAGGTCGGCCCGGCTGCGCCGCACGACGATCATGACGTCGGCGAACGACTCCGGGATCGGCGCCTGCGGCTTGTGCAGGACGACGTCCGCGACCGCGATCCGCGGGTCGGACAGGCACATGAGGGCCAGCCTCGACGCGAGCGTCTCGATGAGGTTGAGCGGCGTGCCGCGGACGGCGTCCGCGAGGTCCACCGAGAGCGACCCGTAGTCGACGGGGTCGTCGAGGTCGTCGCTCGCCGCGGCCGCGCGGATGTCGAGGTGGAGGATGACGTCGACGGTGAAGGCCTGGCCGTCGCGGCGCTCGTGCTCGAACACGCCGTGGTGGCCGGTCGCCGTCAGCCCGACGATGCGGATCTGGTCCAGGGGCCGTCCGTGGTCGTCGAGAACCGGTCGACGCATCATCCCCACTCCAGGTGCGACACGGTGGCCCGTGATGTCACGCCGGCCCGCTCCGGCGGGCCCGGGCGGGCCCTCCGGGCGGCGTCGACCGCGGCGACCACCTTGACCGCGTCGACCGACGGGCGCACCTCGTGCACCCTGACCCCCCACGCCCCGGCCGCGGCGGCGAGCGCGCTCGTCGCGGCGGTGGCGGCGTCCCTCTCCTCGACCGGCGCGGGTGCGCCGTCGGGCCCGGCGACGAGCGCGCCGAGGAACCGCTTGCGCGACGCCCCGAGGAGCAGCGGACGGCGGATGGCCGCCAGCGCGTCCAGGTGCGCGAGCAGGGTCCAGTTGTGGTGCAGCTTCTTGGCGAACCCCAGCCCCGGGTCGAGGACCACCTGGCGCGGGTCGACGCCGGCCGTGACGAGGGCGTCCAACCGGGCGGTGAGCTCGGCGACGACGTCGTCCACGACGTCGTCGTAGTGCGTGAGCTGCTCCATCCGGTCGCTCTGGCCGCGCCAGTGCATCGCGACGAACGGCACCCCGGCGTCGGCGACGAGGCTCGCCATCGTCGGGTCGGCCAGGCCGCCGCTCACGTCGTTGACGATGTGGGCCCCCGCGGCGAGCGCGGCGTCGGCGACCTCGGCCCGCATCGTGTCGATGCTGACGACGGCCCCCGCCGCCCGCAGCCCGCGGACGACGGGCAGCACGCGCCGCATCTCCTCCGCGAGCGGGATCCGGGGCGCGCCCGGGCGGGTCGACTCACCGCCGATGTCGAGGACGTCGGCACCGTCGCGCAGGAGCGCGAGCCCGTGGGCCACCGCGTCCTCGGGCTCGAACCAGAGCCCGCCGTCGCTGAAGGAGTCGGGGGTGACGTTGACGACGCCCATGACGACGCACCTGCCGAGGTCGGCGAGGTGCTTCGGCAGCCCGAGGACGTCACTCACACGGCCACCCTAGGACCTGCCGCCCGTGGCACGGGCCGGCCGCGGCGTGACTTTTTCTACGCGGTCGCACAGCGGCGTCGCCTGCTCACGAAGGGCTGCTGTCCACACCTTGTGCACATGTGACCCCCCGTTCGCGCACAGCCTGTCCACCGCTCCGGGGCAGTTCTGCACACGTTTCCCACAGGTTCGTCCACAGGCCGTGGAGAAATGCGGAACCCGTTGACCCACAACGGGTTTCGGCCCCGAAGAAAGTTCCCCGAAGGGGCTTGCGGGCGCCTGCGGACAGGCGTAGAAATCTCCCACGCCACCGGGAACGGTGGTCGAACCCGGAGGACCTCCGGGGGATCCGGTGGAGGCGTCCGGTTCGTCCGGGCGGCCCACCGGGGCGGCGCCGGCGAGCGCGACCGATCGCGGGGAGACCCGGGTGAGGACGCAGCAACCGGTGTCCGGGACCACCGCGCACCGACGGCGCGGGGCGAGCGGACCCGTCCGCACGACCCGCGGTCACCCGACCAGGACGGAGCCCTCGGCGCCGGCCCGGGCAGGCGACCGACGGTTCGACGACCCGTCCGCGACGGTGCTCGGCCGATCCCCCTCGAGGGCGAGGCCGGGCGTCCGGAGAGGACGACGACGTCGACCCATGGCAAGGCCCCTCGCACGCATACTGCGAGGGGCCTTGCTGCGTTTATCCCATCGATCGGGTCCGCGGGACGGGCACGACACGCGGTCAGGCCGACAGAGCCGTCCCGACCTCGCGCTCGCGCAGCTCGCGCACGACCGTCGGGACGTCGATGACCCACAGGGCGTCGATGCCGGCCGCGACGAGCCGGCGGGCGAAGGCCACCCCGGGGCACCAGGCCATGAGCTCCAGCCCGCTCGCGTGGGCCACGTCGACGACCTTGTGCAGCGGTCGCTGCAGGTGCTCGGGCTCGCGCCGGTTCGGCTTGAGCGACCCGCCGTGGAGCGCGAGGACCTGGACGCCGAGGTGGGCCGCCGAGGCGACCGCGTGCCCGACGGGGAACTCCACCCACGTGAGCAGCCCGCGGGCGACACCCGGGGCCTGCTCGTGGCAGATCTCCAGGGCGCCGGCGTCGAAGGACGTCACGAGCACAGGGCGGCGCGAGGACTCGCGGCGCAGCACCGGGCCGAGCAGGCCCATCGTCGTCCGGGAGCGGTCGAGGGGCGCGTCCTCGAGGGAGGTCTTGACGTCGAAGTCGACGCCGATCCCGTCGGGGAGGGCCTCCATGAGGCCCTCGAGCGTCATGAGACCGCTCGCGACGGCCTCGGCGCCGGTGAGGTCGGCCCAGAACACGCCGTCGTCCCGGGCCGGGTCGTGGACCACGACGAGGACGTCGTCCCGGGTGCGGCGGACGTCCACCTCGAGCCAGTCGACCCCGAAGGAGACGGCTGCGAGGAACGAGTCGAGGGAGTTCTCCCGGAACCCCTCGACGACGCCGCGGCCGCAGCCGCGGTGGCCGAGCAACGCTGTGCCCGTACCGAAGACACCGTTGGCACTCATAGAGCGCCGCCCTTCCGGCCCGCGCAGGGGGACCGGAGCGGCTCCGGGTGCCTACGCGGCGGACGTGACGGTCCTGCTCACCTCCTGGTTCGCACGCTCCAGGTCTGCTGTGAAGTCGACCTCTACGGCGAAGTACTCCGAGATGTCGACCGGGCGAACCTTCAGACCCTTCTCGATCGCGGTCTCGATCCCGCGCTCGAAGTAGTCCTGGTCCGCGCAGGCCTCGAGGTGCTCGACGAGCGCCGCCTTGTCCTGCGACGCGATGTAGTTGATCCCGACGGCCTCGCCGAGACCGTCGGTAACGCTCTTCGACAACACGGTAACAAAACCGTAGTCGTCGACCCGGTACTTGACCTCCTCGTCGCCGCACGCGGCGTCGTTGACGCAGACGAAGCTCTGCTCCGCCGCGACGAGCGGGGCGACCTTCCCGAGGAGCCGGCCGTCGAAGACGACGTCGCCGTTGAGCCACAGGACGCCGCCTGGGCCGGACGCGCGCAGGGCCGCGAGCAGGGACTTCGACGTGTTCGTCCGCTCGTAGCGCTCGTTGAGCACGAAGCTCACCGGGTGCTCCGGGGCGAGCGCGCCCATGACGAGGTCGGGGCGGAACCCGACGACGACCGTGGTGCGCAGCGCCGTGCCGAACGTCTCACCGAGGTTGTCCAGCTGCTGGGCGATGATGCTCCGCCCGTCGGACAGCGGGGTGAGCGGCTTCGGGAAGGGCATCCCGAGCCGGGTCCCCATCCCCGCGGCGAGCACGACGGCCTGGACGGCGGCCGGCCGGCGCCCGGGCGCGGCCTCGCCCTGGGCCGACGGGTCCTGGTCCGTCGGGCCGGCCGCGCCGGCCGGGTGGGTCGGCGTCGTCCTCGGCGTGTCGCCGCTCGTCCGGGCCTCGTCGAGGCGCGGGTCGCCGAACGAGCCGGGCGCGCCGAGTGCCGCGGCGGCCACGGCGTCCGGGGACTCGGCACGCTCGCGGACCTGCCGGTCCCGCAGGGCGACCATCTCGCCGATCCGGGTCACGAAGTCGCGGGTGCTCTGGCCGACCGGCCGGTCGCCGAAGTAGTGCCGGCGCATCCGCAGCCGGGCCGCGGCGTGCCGGTCGTGGGCGAGCCGGGAGTCGATGAGCGCCGCGAGGCCGTCCAGGCTCTCGGGGACGACGACGTCCGCGCAGCGGCTCACCGGCGCCGCCTCGCGCAGCCGGGTCGGGTCGGCGAACCGGTCGGCGACGAGCAGCGGCTTGCCGACGTGGAGGTAGAGGAAGTCGAGGCCGACCGACGACACGTCGGTGACCATGAGGTCGCACGCGCCGAACACCCCGAGGATGTCGGCCGCCGGGGCGTAGACGTGGCCGGCGTCCGGGTCGACGGCGTTCGCGGCGTCGAGCAGGTCGAGGATCTCCTGGTGCGCCGCGACGACGAGCGGCGTCGTGCTCGAGACCACCCGGGGGTGCGGCTTGTAGACGAGGCGGACGTGCGGCACCCGCAGCGCCTCGGCGACGATCCGCGGCCCCATGACGTCGACGGTGGTGTAGCAGTTCGACGGCTCCTCGCCCTCCCAGGTGGGGGCGTAGAGCACCGTGCGGCGCACGCTCGACGGCAGCGTCGTCGGCGGCACGAGGTCCAGCTGCGGGCGCCCGACGGGGACGAGCCGGTCGAGGTCGAAGCCGATGAGGGCGGCGCGGTGCCGCGCGACGGCGGCCTCGCCCGCGACGAACACCCGGTCGTAGGCCTTGACCTGGTTGCTCACCATGCAGATCTTGTCGCTCTCGCCGTGGTTCACGTGGACGTGGACCATCGAGCGGGCGACGAGCGACTGGAAGTTCTTCGCCGAGTTGTTGACGTAGACGGCGACCTTCGCCTCCACACGCCGGTAGAGCTCGGTGAGCTCGCCGAAGCTCGGCACGAGGACGTGCGGCAGCCGGGTCTGGGCGGCGACGGCGCAGGCGGTGGCCGGGTCCCGCAGCACGAGCAGCACGCGGTGGACGCGGTCGAGCTGCTCGAGGACGGGGAGCCACTGGCGCAGCTGGTAGGCGCGCAGCGGGTCGTCGCCGAAGTAGGCGACGACCTCGACGGGCGCCTCGTCGGCAGGGGCGGTGCGTGCGTGCGGAAGGACCATGTTCGGGACGACCCCTGACTACCCGATAGAGCGAACGTCGGTGGTGGTGCAACACGCAACGGCCGACCTGCCGCCCCCGCGGACGCGGGAACGACGGGTTGACGGCCGTACGGCCGTGCAAGGGATTCGGTGCGAAAGGGTGGTGCGGTGGTACCGGGCCACACGGGGCGCAGGGACGCTGCCGGACCGGGTGGTGGCGTCATTCTGGCCTATCGTCCCGCGAGAAACAACGCGGGATCCGCCGAACGTGGAGGCCTTCGCCCGGTCGGCGAGACCCCTTGCGGCACAACAGGTTTCGGACGTGTTACGAAAGTGCTTCCGAGTCGTCCCGGGGTGCCGGTGCAGTCACCGGCCGGTCACGCACCGGCTCGGGGACGCGGCCGGGGCCGACGGACGGGCGCGGGCTCGTGCTCGGGCCGGGCGGCGATCCGCTCCTCGTCGGTGTCCGCGGGCGTGCCGTCCGTCCCGGCGGCCTCGAGGACCTCGTCCTCGTCCTCCGCCGGGGGCTCCGGGACGGTGCCCGCGGCCGGGTACGGTCCCTCGAGCACCGGCACCGGGACGCCGTCCGGCCCGGCCGCGCGGATCGCCTTGCGGGCCGCCCGGACGCCGGCCGAGATCGAGTGCCACATCCGGCCCGTCGGGTCGAGGTCGGCCATGAACCCGGAGCGGGACATCACCGTGCGGACGTCCTCGAAGACCCGGACCAGGTAGAGGTCGACGCCCTCGGCGCGCAGCCGGGTGAGCAGCGCCGCGAGCCGGTCCACGGTCGTCGTGTCGAGCTGGTTCGTCGCCTCGAGGTCGAGGATGAGCACCCGGGTGCCGGGGTGGTCGGCGACGGCGACCGCGATCTCGTCGACGACGGTGGCCGCGTTCGCCCAGAACATCGGGCCGGACAGCCGCAGCACGAGGACGCCGTCCACCGTCCTGCGCTCCGGGTGCCGCGCGACCGCGCCCCAGGCGGCCTTCTCGCCCTGCACCTTGCCCATCTCGTCGATCGTCACCTGGATCGACCGGTAGACCAGGCCGAGGATCGACTGCGCGACGGCGACCCCGAGCCCGGCGAGCGGGCCCAGCGCGAGCACGCCGACGAGGGCCACCGTGGCGGCGGTGACGTCGTTGCGCCGGATCGCCCGGTAGCGGGCGAAGGCCCGCACCCGGGCCAGGCCCCAGACCGCGTGGACGACGATCGCGGACAGGACGACCTTCGGCAGCGCCGACACGAGCGGCGCGAGGAAGAGCAGCACCGAGACGACGGCCGCCGCGGCGACGAGGCCGGTCATCTGGGTCCGGGCCCCGGCCCGGGCCGCGGCCGCGGTCTTCGACAGGCTGCCGGCCACGCCCATCCCGCCTGCGAGCCCGGCGGCCAGGTCGGCGGCACCGTGGGCGAGGAGCTCGGTGTCGGCGTCGACGTGGGCGCCGGACCGGGCCGCGAAGAGCCGGGCGGCGGCCAGCCCCTCGCCCAGCCCGACGGCGCCGATCGCGAGACCGCCGGTGACGAGGGCGGGCAGGTCGTCGGCCGCCGGGAGCGGCAGCTGCGGCAGGTGCAGGCCGGACGGGACGTGGCCGATGAGCGCGACGCCGTGCGCCTCGAGCCCCGCCGTCCGCGCGACGACGACGCCGGCGACGAGGACGACGAGGCTCCAGGGCACCCGGGGGTCGACCCGGCTGCCGCCGAAGAGGACGGCGAGCGCCAGCGCCCCGACGAGCGCGGTGACCCAGTTCGCGTCCGGCAGGCCGCCGACGAGGGCACCGACCCTGCTGAGCACGTTGCCCTGCGGCGTGCCGAGCCCGAGCAGCCCCGGGAGCTCGCCGACGACGATGAGGACGACGAGGCCGGTGACGAAGCCGGAGAGGATCGGCTCGCTGAGGAACTCGGCGACCCAGCCGACCCGCAGCAGGCCGCCGGCGACCAGGACGATCCCGGCGACGACGGCCAGCGAGCTGGTGAGCTCGACGGCGCGCGCGGTGTCGCCGCCGGCGAGGGTGGCGACGAGCGAGCCGGACAGCACGCTCACCGTGGACACCGGCCCGACGACGAGCAGCCGTGAGGAGCCGAACAGGGCGTACGCGAGCAGCGCCGGCGGCAGCGTGTAGAGCCCGACCTCGACGGGGACGTGCGCGACGACGGCGTAGCCGAGCGCCTGCGGCACCGCGAGCGCCGCGACGACGAGTCCCGCGGTGAGGTCGGCCCGCAGGTTCGTGCGCCGGTAACGGCGCAGCCACCCGGTGTTCAGCCCGACGCCCATCCCAGGAGTGTGCAGCACCGGACACCCCGGGTGACGGGACGTCGCGCCCGCCGCCGCGGACCGGGCGCGAGAATGGCCACGCCGACGCGGCCCGCGCGGCGCCGACGACGCCGTGCCCGGAGGTCCGCCGTGAGCTCGCCCCGTGACGAGGCCTCGCTCATCCAGGTCGCGAAGCTGTACTACCGGGAGAACCGCTCGCAGGCGCAGATCGCGGGCCTGCTGGGGACGAGCCGCTCGAACGTCTCCCGGATGCTCACGGCCGCCCAGGAGCGGGGCATCGTCGAGATCCGGATCCACGAGCGGGTCCGCCGGGACCTCGCGCTCGAGCGCGCCCTCGTCGAGCGGTTCGGGCTCACGGCCGCGGTCGTCGCGAGCCACGTCCACGAGGTCGGGGTGCGCTCGGTCGACCTCGTCGGCGAGCTCGCCTGGACCTGGCTGCGCGAGCAGCTCACGGACGGCATGACGATCGCGATGTCGTGGGGCGAAGGGCTGCAGGCCGTCGTGGCGGCGGTGACCCCGACGGTGATGTCGTCGACCGAGGTCGTCCAACTCGTCGGCGGGGTCTCCGGGCGGGCGTCGTTCGTCACGAGCCAGGAGCTCGTCCGGGAGTTCGCGACCCGGCTCGGCGCGACGTACCGCTACTTCCACGCCCCGGCCGGGTTCGCGACCCTGGAGGCACGGCGGGCGATGACCGCCGAGCCGGCGATCGCGGAGGCGCTCACCACGGCGCGGGGCGCGGACCTCGCGCTCGTCGGGATCGGCAGCGTCGTCGCCGGGTCGTCCGCGGCGATCCTCGGGGCGGTCGACGCGTCGGCCCGCGAACGGCAGGAGTTCTGGGCCTCGGGGCCGGTGGGGAACGTCGCCGGCCGCTACTTCGACGCGGCCGGGGCGCCGGTCCGCGGTCCGGTCGACGACCGCGTCCTCGGGCTCACGCTCGCGGAGATCGCCGCGATCCCGACGGTCGTCGGGATCGCCGCCGGCACGGACAAGGCCGACCCGATCCACGGGGCGCTCGCGGGGCGGCTCGTCGACGTCCTCGTCTGCGACGCGCAGGCGGCGGGCGCCGTCCTCGACCGGGGCTGACCCGGGGCGCTACCGGCCGAGGATGAGGCTCATCGCCTCGGCCCGGGTCGCGGCGTCCCGGAGCTGCCCGCGGACGGCCGAGGTGACCGTCCGGGACCCGGGCTTGCGGACGCCGCGCATCGACATGCACAGGTGCTCGCACTCGAAGACGACGATGACGCCGCGGGGCTCGAGGATCTCCATGAGCGCGTCGGCGACCTGGGTCGTGAGCCGCTCCTGCACCTGGGGCCGCTTCGCGTAGAGGTCCACGAGCCGGGCGAGCTTCGACAGCCCGGTGATCCGGCCGTCCTGCGAGGGCACGTAGCCCACGTGGGCGACCCCGTGGAACGGCACGAGGTGGTGCTCGCAGCAGGAGAAGACCTCGATGTCCTTGACGAGGACCATCTCGTCGTGACCGAGGTCGAACGTCGTCGAGAGCACCTCGCGCGGGGTCTGGCGCAGGCCAGCGAACATCTCCGCGTAGGCCCGGGCCACCCGGGCCGGGGTGTCCCGCAGCCCGTCGCGGTCGGGGTCCTCGCCGATGCCGAGGAGGATCTCGCGGACGGCCGCCTCGACGCGCGGGGCGTCGTAGGGCGGCCGCCCCTCGACGCCGCCGGACACCTGGTCCGGCAGCGTCACCGGGTCGATCAGCGCAGGCCCCCGTGCTCGGGGTCGGCGTCGAACGAGACACCGCCGTCGAATCCGACCCCGCCCGGGGCGCCGGCCGGCGACGGGGCGTGCGACGTCCCGTTGCCGTTGGACGCCGCGCGCTCGGCGGGCGTCGGGACCGGCGGGATGTCGGAGACCGCGCGGCGGTCGCTGGACAGCCACACCGGGCGCTCGGGCCGCTTGACGACGCCGGTGAAGATCTCGGCGATCTCCGCGGCGTTGAGCGTCTCCTTCTCGAAGAGCGCGATGACGAGCTCGTCGAGGATGTGACGGTTCTCGACGAGCGCCTCCCAGGCCTCGTCGTGCGCCGACTCGATGAACCGGCGGACCTCCTCGTCGACGACGCTCGCGACCTCTTCGGAGTAGTCCCGCTGGTGCCCGTAGTCGCGGCCGAGGAAGACCTCGCCCTGCTCCTGGCCGAGCTTGATGGCCCCGACCCGCTCGGACATGCCGTACTGGGTGACCATCCGGCGGGCGATCGCGGTCGCCTTCTCGATGTCGTTGCTCGCGCCCGTCGTCGGGTCGTGGAAGACGAGCTCCTCGGCGACCCGGCCGCCGAGCGCGTAGGCGAGCTGGTCGAGCATCGCGTTGCGCGTCGTGGAGTACTTGTCGTCCGGCGGCATGACCATCGTGTAGCCGAGGGCCCGGCCGCGCGGAAGGATCGTGATCTTGGTGACCGGGTCGGTGTGCCGCAGGGCCGCCGCGACGAGGGCGTGGCCGCCCTCGTGGTACGCGGTGATCTTCTTCTCCTTCTCGTTCATGATCCGGGTGCGCTTCTGCGGCCCGGCCACGACGCGGTCGATCGCCTCGTCGAGGGCCTGGTCGTCGATGACCCGGGCACCGGCGCGGGCGGTGAGCAGCGCCGCCTCGTTGAGGACGTTCGCGAGGTCGGCGCCGGTGAAACCCGGGGTGCGGCGCGCCACGGCGAGCAGGTCGACGGACGGCGCCATCGGCTTGCCCTTGCCGTGCACCTGGAGGATCCGGTGCCGGCCCTGCATGTCCGGGGCGTCGACGGCGATCTGCCGGTCGAAGCGGCCCGGGCGCAGCAGCGCGGGGTCGAGGATGTCGGGGCGGTTCGTCGCGGCGATGAGGATGACGTTCGTCTTGACGTCGAAGCCGTCCATCTCGACGAGGAGCTGGTTGAGGGTCTGCTCGCGCTCGTCGTGACCGCCGCCGAGGCCCGCGCCGCGGTGCCGGCCGACGGCGTCGATCTCGTCGACGAAGACGATGGCCGGCGCATTCGCCTTGGCCTGGTCGAACAGGTCGCGGACGCGGCTCGCGCCGACGCCGACGAACATCTCGACGAAGTCCGAGCCGGAGATCGAGTAGAACGGCACCCCGGCCTCGCCGGCGACGGCGCGCGCGAGGAGGGTCTTGCCGGTACCGGGCTGGCCGTAGAGCAGGACACCCTTGGGGATCTTCGCGCCGACGGCCTGGAACTTGGCCGGGTCCGCGAGGAACTCCTTGATCTCCTGGAGCTCCTCGACCGCCTCGTCGGCGCCCGC